>JALNYF010000019.1 GCA_023229985.1 Bacteroidales bacterium
GGAATTTTGTAGTTGTAACTCTTTAATGCAGAATCAATTCTGTGTTGGCTCTCCTTCACTGCACTATCGGGCAGCCCAACTAAAAAGAAATTGACGCCGGTATCAACATTTACTTCTACAGTGATGGGAACGGCGGCAACTCCCATCAGCGCGCAACTGTGTGTTCTTATGAGCATATCTGTTCTTTCTTTTCGGCAAAGATACAGCTTATTTATTATTTATTTTTTCTTTTTCAAAATAAATACTTGATTATCAATTTATTAAATGATGTTATGATTGAAGAATAAATGACATATTTTAATACGTAAAGCATTTTTTTGAGAAAGTGTTGGTTAACGATATGGCCAATCGCAACTCTTTTTTTGGAAGTTTTGAGTCTCGTTTTTACCAATTTGAGATATCGATTTCTTTCCGCCTACATCCTCATGCCGCAACTTGCCCCTTTGTTCTTCGTTGCAAAGTTTCGGAAGATGATTGAAATATTCAAAATTATACAAAAAAAATCGTTCCGAAATAGTCAACCAGCACCTTGTCGCCGTAGAATTCGGCGGCAAGGTCAAAGAGTTTTTTAGAGTCCAATACACTATTAGGAATTATATTTTTATTGACCATTAATGTTAGAGCGACCACTTGGTATCCAGCAAAACATACTTGTCCGGTATGTAAACTATACCCCAAAGTATACAAAATGGAATATGAAATGAAAAATTTAATTACTTATGCACGTACAATTTAAAACTGTCCGATTTTTTGCGAGGGCTACAATGGTTTTTTTACCAAAAGTAGCATTATATTTTTTTGATAAAATCTTTAAATAATTGATATTCAACGATAAAACAGAATAAATTGTGTATCAAAATTTTTTTTGAGAAAGTGTTGTGGATATAAAAAAAAATACTATTTTTGCAGCCTCAAAATGAGTGAACGCCGCGTTCGTCTAGCTGGCCCAGGACGCAAGGTTTTCATCCTTGAAATCAGGGGTTCGAATCCCCTACGCGGTACAAATAAAGGGGTTTGATCAGTGGTTTGCGTAAGTGAGCCGCTGGTTTTTTTTTATCGTTATCTTTCGTGTAAATTTTCAATTTTTTATTTACTGTCTGGTGAATAATAGAAATATTTGATTAATCTATTAGCAATGAGTAGATTACAACTATTATTCTTGTGACACGATTTTGATTTTTTCAACATCAAGTAGAATTGGGCACCAACTTTCTAATTCGGCAACAACAGCCTTGACGTTTGCGGTTGGTTTCCATACAATAAAGATGGTAGGAATTGTTTCGTTTAGGGTTGTTTCTGTGTTGTAGTAAGAAACGTCTAATATCGAGATTTTGAGAATATCTCTTTTGTATTTTTGTCCGATGACAGTTGTTTTATCCGCGTAATTTGTCTCATTTTTTTGAATACTGTCTATTTTTAGATTGAGTTGGGTAACGAGGAGGTCTTTGTTTTTGAGTTCTGTATCTTTGGCTGAAATGATGTTTTCTAATACATCAGCCTGCATATTGACATCAAAAACATCGCCTGTATGTTTGATTTTAAGTTGTGTGGAGTTCAGATTAAAATCATTAATCATCATATTGCGAAGGGTGTCTATTTGTCCGGCACTCAGTTCTTTTCCAATCAAGAATAGGGTTAAGGTGGAGTTTTTTTTGTGGTATTCTTTTTTATAATTAACAAGTTGAACGTCAGAAAAGAACTCTTGTTTTTGAATTTCGGTGATATATTTGATAACGTTAGAATTGAAGGCAGTTTCTTGCACAACATTGATGGCGATGAAGCAGCTTGGAATCATCACGATTAAGGCGAAGAGGGCGATTCCGCGTTTTACGTTTCTTGCCTTTTTTTTATTTACGAATTTAACGATGGGGAAATGTAGGTAGCGAACCGTGATAAAGGTAGCGAGGGCGATGAAAAACGAATTGATAAAGAAGAGGTAGAAGGCACCGAAGAAGTAATTGAATTGCAGGGTTGCAATTCCGAAGCCGGCGGTGCAAAGTGGCGGCATCAAGGCGGTGGCAATCGCAACACCGGAGATAACCGTGAAGGGCTGCTCTTTGCGCGAGGCGGCAACAATTCCTGCAAACCCGCCAAAAAATGCGATCAGTACGTCAAAAATAGTGGGCGTGGTTCTTGCCAATAACTCAGATTGAGCATCACTTAATGGGGAAAGAATAAAGTATAACGTTGAAGCTATTATGCTGATAATCACCATTATGCTAAAATTCCGCAGTGATTTCCGCAGGAGTGACATGTCAAAAGTACCTACTGCCAATCCAATGCCGTTGATAGGTCCCATCAGTGGCGAAATGAGCATGGCTCCAATGATGACCGCCGTTGAATTGACATTTAACCCGACCGAGGCAATGATAATGGCGAAAAACAGAATCCAAATGTTGATTCCCCGAAATTCAACCCCTTTTTTGATTGATGTCATGGTTGCCACTACGTCCGTATCTTCGGACATCGTCAGCAGCTCTTTGAAATGAAGCAGACTGTTTTTAAGTCGCTCTTTTACTCGCTCTAAAGTTACCTTTTTTTTATTATTTTCCGGTTCCATTGGCTTTCATTAAGATAAAAGTCGTTTTACAATATCGGATACAAGTTTGTTATCGGCTTTGCCGGCAAAGCTTTTGGAGGCAATTCCCATCAATTTACCCATTTCTTTGATACCTGAAATGTTTTGTTCTTTTATCATTTGTTGTATGGATACGGTAATCTCTTCTTCCGTCAGTTGAGCGGGTAAAAATTGTGCGATAACTTCCATTTGTGCCAATTCGTCTTTTGCTAAATCTTCACGATTTTGCGCCTGATAGATGTCGGCAGCTTCTTTCCGTTGTTTGACTAATTTTTGTAATAATTTAATCTCTACTTCTTCAGTAATAGGAGCTGCATTTTTTTCAGTTTTTAATAAAAGTATAGCGGCTTTTACGGCTCTGAGTGCATCTAAAGCAGTTTTATCCTTTGCTAACATGGAGGTTTTGATGCCGGAATTGATTTTTTCTTCTAAACTCATTTCTTATGGTGTTTAATTTTGAAAATAATCGGCAAATATACATGAAATACTTTGGATTATTGCTTTTTTAAAAAATATTAGCGCAGCGTTTCTACCTTAGCTATGCCGGAAATGAGGTACTTTTTTTTATTGCTCATGTTTAAACAAAGGACACGTGTTCGTGCAAATCTTTCAAAACGGTAAATGTTGCCCATAAAAGCAAATTCTTCCCCGGGTTTGAGCAGTTTTAAGAAACATTCATTTTCCGAATTGGGACGATATGCCGCAAAGCACCCGTCAAGTTCCTCTTTCGCTCTCGTACTCGTGATGTGGGTCAGGTATTTTTTCCAAGCGGTTTTAATATCTTCCGGTAAAGCAATGGTTTGAACGACTTCCGTTAGTAATTCCTTGAACTCTTTTTGCCATTCCGGTCCGTGTGGTTTGGGTTTGATAAAGAGACCATATCTTTTATTGTACACCTGATAATGCGCTAATTCGTGCAGAAATACAAACAAAAATTCATAGCTACACAAGTCGCAGTTAACGGAGATTTGTGGACGATCCTTTTGGTAGCGAATGAAACACCCATGTTTTGTTTTTCTGGGCGGTGAAATTTTGAGATTGTAATTTTCTTTGCTAAAGGAGTGATAAACAAAATCAATCGCTTCTGCAGGGAAGTATGGAGAGACCTTTTTTATAAACTCTTCTTTACTGAGTTGCATAACTAAAAACTATGCTTTGTTCTCTTTTTTGATGCTGAATTTTCCCCAAAGCCGCAAAACCAAAATTTCAGCCAAGAAGCATACCAATGCGAAGAGAATAAAATATTGCCATAGGAATTTGCCGTTGAGCCGTTCCGAAATGGCATGGGTAATATCTTTTGATTCGGAGGTGATCCATTCAACATTTTTCGGTTGTTGCACCATTATATCCTTCTGCTCATCCTCGGAATAGTAGTTTAATTGCGATTCTTTTCTGTCATAATTAAAAGCAATAGAAGTGATGGTAGTCCCATTGTTGAGAACATCATAAATGCCGTCTTGCGTAATTTGGTCGTGAAAATAGATAACGGTTTCATTGCCCATGTTTCGCTGTTCGGGAATATAGGTGGTTTGTCCATTTTGGATTTTAATCACATCATCGTTGGATTGCCCCATTGTACGGATACTCTGATAATGGTCAACGCCGATGATATTGTACAATTTTTGTTGCATGATACTTCGGATTCCGATATTGTGCATCGGAATGAAGAAAAGGGCATGTTTGTGGATATTCCCAAAATCATCGTTCATCGCAACCGCCGACAATATCAGTTTCCCTTTTCCAACGTTATAAGCCGATAGCAACGGCTGCCGGTTATCAAACGTCATGATGCTTTCTCCGGCACTAAGTTGGGTGAACTGAAAGTATTTCTTTGCGGACGGAAAATCCAAATTATCGCTGACTTTTTCCATACTTCCTTTATAATAAGCACTTTCCCTGTTAATACTTCCTACTTTCATCTCCTTGTTTACCAATTCGCCAAATTGGGGAACGTGAATTTTATTTAAAAAACTATTCCAACTTGCCGCCGACATCTCTGCGTTGGGAAGCACGATAACGGTGCCTCCGTTGGACAAATATTGATCCAATTCGTCCGCCAAACCGGAAGTAATGGAGACAACTTCATCTAAAATAACGACTTCACTTTGCTTGATACGACCATAATCAATGGCATGGACAGCCATTGCATTATATGAAAAAATGGAATCTTTTCCATAAAGAGCATCTAAGAACCGGTTGGGAGTTTTTTCGTAAATTGTTGATATATTAGTAGTTGAAGAAACTTGGTAAGTGAAATACAGTTGATCGTCAAAAGTAATCGGGGTATCTTCAATTTCAATTTTGGCAAGCTGTGTGCCTGTTCCCGAAATCTGATATTTCATTTGAAAATCGGCAGAACTATTGGCTTTAATATCCACCGCGGTCAGGGCTTTTTGAGCATCGTTGATGTACAGTTTTACCGGTAATTTGATAATATCCTCGTCGCCAAAATTATGGACACGCACGGTCAAAGTAGCTTCTTGTCCGGTACGAAACACCGGCGTAAGGAACCAACAACTGTCGATCACCGCATTATTAATCTGTTTGGCAGGAAGATTGACTAAAAATACCAAATTGCTGTCCGCATGTTTAAATTGAGAAAAGTCAAAATTGTTTTTTTGGAAATCGGAAAGATAGTAGTGTAGGGTGTTGGATTTTAAGGAACGGGAACAAACGTTTTTCTCAAAAGACAATATTTCGTTCCAAGTTTTGCTGTTGGGCGAAATTTCCCATTCATCTAATGTTTGCAGTGCTTCATCTTTATTCAACAGACGGGATTGTTGCCCGGCAAAATCGTTATTGAACAAAACAAACTCATCTTCATAAGAGAAGTTGTTGATAATTTCCTTAGCGTTGGTAATGGCGTCCGAAAAGAGCGTTCCGTCGGATGTGTTCCCTTCCATGGAAAATGAATTATCCACATAAATGGAAACGACATTCCCTTTTTGCGTATTAAATTTTTTATTGGGAATAAAAGGTTGAGCGAAAGCCGTTACTAATGCGGCAATTCCCAAGATTCTAAGAAGAAGAACAATCAAGTGCTTGAGCTGAGATTCCCGTTTGGTCTTTTGTGCAATATCTTGCAGCATTTTAACATTAGAAAAGTAATAGGTCTTATACTTTCTGAAGTTAAAGAGATGAATAAGAATGGGGATGAGTATGGCAGCATAACCAATGAGAAAAAGCGGCTGAGTGAATTGCATAGAGATTAATTTTGTGCCAAAATGTCGAGATCCGTTTTTTCTTCGGCAGGTTGAAACGGTTTCGTTGTAAATTGTTTGCCATCGTAGTACAACTGTAAGAACTCGTCTTGTTGGCGAATGTACAACACTTTGTAATTGTTAATCATGGTGTCTGGTCCCAAATAGGAATCTATTTGACCTTCAATCGAATACAAAATACGAAAGCCTTTTTCACTTTTATTGCAAATGTAAATGTTATTGTTTCCTGATGAACCGGTGGCATACGCTACTTCTGCAAAGAAAGTACCCGACAAGGAATCCTGCATAAAATCATTGGCGATTTCGCAGTCTTCATTGATACATGAATAGGAGTGATACTTGTCAGTCGGGTGTTGGCAAATCAGGGCTTCTTTCGGAATGATATTGCTGTCGATGTAAAAACGTACCAACTCATCTACCAACGCCGAATCTTTCGGGTCGAAAGAGAGTAAACGATTGTCTTTGGGTTTCTCGGGCTGACACGACATGAATATGCAACAGCAAAGACAAACAATGGAGAAAAAAAATGTTTTTTTCATTATTAAGAAGATTAAAAAATTCTTTCTAAAACGGTTTCAATTAATTTTGTGACGTAGGGTTTATAATCTTTTGAGAAATCTTTTGATACGCGGTTGGCGATGGCAACGCAAACGGTTAAAGTATTGTGCCCAAATAATTTCCCCAATCCGTAGAGGGCAGAAGTTTCCATTTCTAAGTTGGTAATTTTTTTCCCTTGGTAGTTAAATTGTTCAATTTTTTCGTTTAAATGCGGATATTTGAGTTGAGCTCTCACTTGTCGTCCTTGCGGACCGAAGAAGCCGGGTGCGCTGGCGGTGACTCCTTGCACCATATCGAAGGCGATGCGGTTGAGGAGTTCCGTATTGGCAGGAACGCAGTAAGGATAGGGCAGTCTTTCGTTCCAGCCGGTTTGTTCCACAAATGCATCCACCAATTTTTCGTCAGAGAGATTCCCATATTCATAGAAGTGGAGTAATCCGTCGAAGCCAAAACCGTAAGCAGCTGCAATAAAGCTATTTACTTTGATTTCCGGTTGTAAAGCACCGCATGTGCCGATACGAATGATATTCAGGGTGCGATGTTCCGGTTTTACGGTCATGGTTTTTAAATCAATGTTCGCCAATGCGTCTAACTCATTGAGTACGATGTCAATATTGTCAGTTCCCATTCCAGTGGAAAGGGCAGTGATTCGTTTTCCGCGCAGGGTGCCGGTGTGGGTTACCAATTCGCGATTCGTGTGTTTAAAATCAACTGTATCGAAATTTTTAGAAACAGCTTCCACGCGTCCCGGGTCTCCGACAACGATGATATGGTCGGCAATTTCGTCGGGGTGAACGCCAAGGTGATAGATTTGTCCGCCTGCTTGTAAAGGCAATTCAGATGCTGGTATTTTATTCATTTTTAGTATTTTAAAGGTTCAATCTTTCTATTTTTCCACAGGTAATTCCATGTCGATTTGTTCGTTCCATGGGAGTCCGTATTTTCCGATTTCGCTCATAAACGGATCCGGGTCGAAGTTCTCTACATTGAAAACGCCTTGTCCGTGCCATTTATTTTGAAGAATCATTTTGGCCCCCAGCATGGCCGGTACGCCGGTAGTATAAGAAACTGCCTGTGCGCCCACTTCTTTGAAGCATGCGGCGTGGTCGCAGTTGTTCCAAATATAATAGGTTCTCTCTTTTCCGTCTTTGATACCGCGCATCTGGCAGCCGATAGAGGTTTCTCCTTTGTAACCTTCTCCTAATGAAGATGGTTCCGGCAAAACGGCTTTCAAAAATTGCAACGGAACAATCTCTTTTCCTTCGTAATTTATTGGTTTAATGCTTGTTAATCCAACTTCTTGCAAAACGTTCAGTACATTGATGTATTTTTGTCCGAATGTCATCCAGAAACGGGCGCGTTTGATGGTCGGGTAATTCTTAACCAATGATTCAAGTTCTTCATGATAAAGAAGATATGATTCTTTTTCGCCAATGTTGGGATAGTTGATGGGTTTATGAATTGACATCGCCTCTATTTCTTTCCAATCGCCATTTTCCCAATATTTTCCTTTTTGGGTAATTTCGCGGATGTTGATTTCGGGATTGAAGTTGGTGGCGAAAGCTTTTCCGTGGTCTCCGGCGTTGCAATCCACGATGTCGAGATAGTGAATTTCATCGAAATGGTGTTTTGCAGCGTAAGCGGTATAAATGCTGGTGACACCCGGGTCGAAGCCGCAGCCGAGCAGCGCCATGATGCCGGCTTCTTTGAAACGGTCATGGTATGCCCATTGCCATTTATATTCAAATTTTGCCTCATCTTTCGGTTCGTAGTTCGCCGTATCCATGTAGTTTGTTTTCGTAGCCAAACAAGCTTCCATCAATGGAAGATCTTGGTAAGGAAGCGCTACATTAATGAGCAAATCCGGTTGATGTTGATTAATTAATTCAATTGTTTCCGCCACATTGTCAGCATCGACTTGAGCGGTTGTAATATTATCTTTACCAATGGCGGAAGCCACTTTGTTACACTTAGATAGCGTTCTACTTGCAATAACAATTTCGCTGAAAACTTCGGGAACGGAAGCACATTTGTGTGCAACTACTGCGCCAACTCCACCGGCGCCAATGATTAATACTTTTGCCATTTTATATTCAATTTTTGAACTGCAAAATTACACTTTTTTTTAATATATCGGTTTTTATCGTTCTCGTTATTTTTTGAGATGATAAGAGGATAAAATCCGGCTTTAGAACGCGGGATTCTTCTGTTTTTTATGAATGAAAAACGATGTGTGCGGCGACTTTATTCCTGAATGATCAACCAATACTTCACATAGTCGGTATGGGCATATTGCGTCAGCGTTTCAAACTGATTGTTGAGGAGATTAATTCTTTTTTCCCCACCTTTATCCAAAACGGCGATAATTTCTTCGGCTTGATTGATGACGACCACAAAACATGCGGACAAATCGGGGGCAGTTGCCCATTCGCCATAATCGACGATTCCCTTTTCTTTCAGTTGATCGAGATTTTGCAAAAAAGTGGCTTGATTGTCGTAGTTTCCCAAGATTTGATTGAGCACCAAACTATTGGTATAGAAGTTTTTTTTAGGTTTTGGAGGAATGTTAGGGGAATTGCCGGGGAGAGTTACTGCCTCGCCGCCGTTTCCAAAACCGATGGAAACGCCACCGTGCCCGTTTTCGGGTTGTTGCGGCTCTTGCGCATGAAGATTACCCATTAAAAATATACAGAAACCTATCAGGGAAATGATTGTACCAATTTTTTTCATCTCAATTTTTTAAAAAATTATTATAACTATTTAATAAAAAGAATTTTAGCAACATTTTTCTCTTTTCCGCTTTGGTCAGACGAAAAGACAAAATAGACTCCGGTAGCGACTCTATTGCCATAGAAATCTTTGCCGTCCCAAGTTAGCTCGCCGCCGTTGGCGTATCCCTGCCAAAGCAAGCTTCCGCTTGCATCTGCAATTTTGCAAAAGGAGTTGTCCATCAAGCCGCTGACTGCGATTGTGCCGTGATAAGTTTCTCTAACAGGATTGGGAAATACCAGCACTTCATCAAAATTTTCTTTTCCGATGGTGGCGGTCCCGCGGTACGAAATCAGCCCGCTCAGCGTTGCAAAAAAGACCTCCCCATTTTCATCATTAATACAAATGTCTAATATCTTATCCGAAAAAAGTGGCGAATTGTCTTCGGTAAAATGGAGTAATTCATCGCTGCCATCTTCCGAGATTAAAAAAACGCCTGATTTGGCGGTTCCGACCCATTTGCGATTCGCTTCATCCACGGCAAGTGCAGTAACTTCTTCAAATTCAAACAAATTCTGAACATAGTTGATTTGTTCAAGGAGAATATTCTGTGGGTGGGCAGTCCCCGCAAAAATATTCGCAGGGTTATAAATGACTTTAATTCCCTGATTGGCGCCAATCCAGATTTGTCCTTTTTTATCCTCCGCCACGCAATTAACGGATGACGTTTCGATGTTGGCGGCGACATTCATATCGACCCGGGTAATATTGTCATCGCTGAGGTTCGAAATGGTATTGTTGTCGTCAAAAACAATAATTGTATTGTCGCGGGGCAGTGTTATCCATTTAAAATTGCGCGAATCTGTCACAATTTGTCCGACTGCTTTGGCATTTCCGGCGATGTAGGGTGCTAAAGTAAACGATTGCCACGTTCCATCGCTTTTGAGCACAGTCAATGGCGTTGTAGAGTAAGAAGTTGCTATCCAAAGATTTCCGTATTCATCAAATGAAAGTCCCGAAACGGCGGCTTCGAGTGTGTCGCCGGAATGAAGGGGCGAGTTGTCACGATTGAAAATCTCGATCAGTTTCCCCTGACTGTATTTCGCTAAGCCGGTGCGAAAAATACCGGCATAGATATCGTTTGTATTGCGTGGATTGACTGCAACAGTGGTAATATCGTAACTATTGCTTAAAACGGGGAAATCTTTTTGTAAAATATTAGTCCATTGATAGTTGCTGTAAAAACTAAGATTGGGTGGTATGTAACTGTTGTTCCACACAGAATTAACTGCTCCCGGGGCAAGTGCCAATACTCCTTTTTGACAATCCATCTTGAACGCTGCCGTTGAATAGGGTCCGTCTGCTGTTAAAACTTTCGAACTTCCCCATTGACGAAATATTTGCACTAATCCGTTATTATTATCCGCCACCCATATTGTTTGTCCGTCAAAATGGGCATCGCGCGCGTCATGCCACAACCGTTGTTCTTCCCAACTTGCGTAATAAATACTGTTTTCGGCGGTGTCATAGATTTCAATGTAAGACCAAGCTCCCAACAACAATTCGTTGTCCGAAACATTCAAGGAACGGATCATTTGGGGATGGATCTGCGTGTTGTATTCCCAACTATTGTTATGAAATGTAATAACCGTATCTTGCTCTTGCAATCCGTTTTTTACAAGGTATAGCTTGTTGTTAAATGGTTGAATGATAGTGAATTTTGAATTTCCCAATTCGGGAACATGCTGCCAAGTAGAGAAATCTGCCAATGCAGGGTTTCCACAATCGGAATAAAAAACACCTTTATCGGTTGCCAAATAAAAAGAATTTTCAAAAACTGCCATTTCATTGACCTCGTATCGCAGATTCCCGTTTTGCGTGTACCACGTGTCGCGAATGAGAAGAGTTTTTAAATCAACGGTCACAATTCCGAAAGAGCAAACAACATATAATAAATCATTGTGTGATAAAAAGTTATTGATAGTCTTGTCGCCGGTAATGGTCTTATTTTTGATGTCCGCTACATTTTTTAGTTGATTATTTTTGATAAAATCCAGATTGGCATTTTGATAAGCCACAACCAGATAATCGGAGTTTGGTTCATAAAAGATTTTGGATATCAGTGTTTCCGAAAGTCCTTCAACTTTGGACAAAGTGTTTAAGCTCCCATCATTTTTATCGTAAAAAAGCAGACTGTAATTACTTGCTGCATAAACTCTTTCAGGGGTGACGGCAATGGATTGAAAACCGTTATAGGGTAAATGGTCTTGAAAACTTCCAATGGGAATCTGCGCATAACTTACGCTGATACAGTTGATTATTAATATAAAAAGTAGGGTTTTCTTTATACTCATTTTTTAATCTCATTTTTAAATTGTAAATTTTTAATGGGAATAAGAGAAGCAATGAAACTAATGATAAAGATGGTGCCGAAAACGATTAGAAAATCGAGGGCTTCAATTTTAACGGGGTAGTAATCAATAATATAACTTCCACTATCTCCGCCAAACGAAATGATGTGAAAAACCTGTTGAAGTATACAGACCCCTAATCCTATCAACATGCCGATGACTCCGCCCACGAAAGAAATAATCATTCCTTCTAACATAAAGATACGACGTATCATAGATTTGTTGGCTCCAAGATGGTGCAAGACCGCCATATCTTCTTTCTTTTCAATCACAATCATTCCCAGCGAGCCGATAATATTAAAGCCGGCAATAATCAGAATAAAAGCCAAAATGGAGAAGATAATCATTTTTTCAGATTTCATCGTTTTAAAGAGTAGTTCTTCTTGCTGAAATCTGTTTTTAACCACGTATTTGTCGCCTAAAATTTGGGCAATTTGTTGTTGTATGTTGTCGGTTTTGTTCTCATTATTGACAAAAATTTCAACGGAAGTGACTTGATTTTCATAGCTCATCAGATTGGCGGCGAACTCTAGTGGGCAGATTAAGTATTCATCGTCATATTCTGTGTATGAGCAGAATACACCGATAGGAGCGAGGTAGCGTGTTTGGAATGCGTCCGTCGGGTTGCCCAAGTTTTTGCGGGTACGTTTAGGATAATAAACTTTGACAAAATCGTTGGAATTTAAGTTGAGTTGCAGCGTTCCGGCAGCGATGGCACCCATCACTCCATAATCCACTCCTTCATCATGCAAAACAAAACTTCCGTCAATGAGTATAGAATCAAATCCGCTCTGATCTACGTAATCGGAATCCACTCCTTTTAAGAGCAGAAGATGCTGTTTTTCGCCATATTCTATTAACACCAAATCCGAAATAACCTTCTCAACTGCGCGAACTCCTTCTATTTTTTTAATTTTTTCTATAGGGAATGAATCAACGCTAAATGATTTTCCTTCTTGAGGTGTAATTTTAATATCGGGGTTAAAAGAGTTAAAAGAATCTGTTACTAAGGCTTCCATTCCGTTGAAAACGGATAGAACGATAATCAGTGCGGCAGTACCAGACATTACACCAACGGCGGAAATAATCGAAATAATATTGACAATATTGTGCTTCTTTTTCGAAAAAAGATGCCGTAAAGCAATGAATAGAGCCGTTCTAAAATTCCGATTTTTCAAAATTACTGTTTCAAAAGATTCTCGATATTCTCAATGTAATCTAACGAATCGTCAATAAAAAATTCTAATTGAGGAATCACGCGGAGCTGGTTTTTTGTTTTTTGTCCCAATCGAAAGCGAATATCTTTGATGTTGTTTCTTACTATCTTGATAACCAGGTCGTTATCTTCTGCATTAAAAATACTCAGGTAGGAGCGGGCAATGGACAAGTCCTTTGATACCACCGTTTTGGTAACCGTAATCATGCAGTCATAAACGTTGGGGCCGTCGAAAAGAAAGATTTCGGCTAACTCTTTTTTGATTAAATTGGCAGTTTTTTGTTGTCGTATATTGTCCATTTTGGGTTATTTAAGTGAATGATTAAAACGGTTTTATTGGGTTGATATTGTAGAGATGTTCCAGATTAAGGAATACGCATATATTTGTGACTTTGAAGGGAAACGCGCCAACGCGGATGCGCGAGAGCATAATCGACGATGGACTGCATCATTTTGGCAGAGTTGCTCCATTCCGGTTGTAAAAACAGCATTGTATTCGGACCAACTTTTTTCGCATTTTCTTCTGCCCACAGGAAGTCGCTTTCATCAAAAATAATGACTTTTAACTCATTGGCAATAGAAATTATTTCCGGTAGCGGGGCGGCATTCTTCTTCGGTGAAAGGCAAATCCAATCCCATTGACCGCTCAGTTTTTCGGAGCCTGAAGTTTCTAAAAATAGTGAAAACTGATGACGATGAAGTGCTTGGCAAAGATAATCCATGTTGTACAATAAGGGTTCGCCACCCGTTACCACCACCGATTTCGACGGATTTTGAACGATGCGCCGCACCACCTCATCTGTCGCAGTGAGCGTGTGCTTCGTTGCGTCCCACGATTCTTTTACATCACAAAAAAAACATCCGACATCACAGCCGCCTACCCGTAAAAAATATGCCGGTTTCCCTGTCTGATACCCTTCTCCTTGCAAAGAATAAAACTCTTCCATAATCGGAAGCAGCTTCCCTTCTATCTCTTCTTCCCTTTTCATTTCTATTTTTTGATGATTTTATAAGATTGTTTAGAATGATTATTGTTGATTTCTATAAAATAAACTCCTGAAAATAAATGTTTTAGACTAATTGTAGTCTCCTTGTTGAGGTTCAATTGTTGTATGCGTTCTCCCTGAATGTTGTAAATTTGCACCTGATAATTCTGATTTTGCCACTCTTCTGCATCAATATGAACCTCATCGGAAGTGGGATTCGGATAAATGATGAATCTATTCCATTCATTTTCTAAAATACTTGTATAGTGAATACTGTCAAAGATCAAAGTTTCCGTTACTTCAGCTTGACAACCGGTTCCGGTGTTCAGCGCCAAAAGATGGCATTCCAAAGTGTCCGGTGCAATGATTGTCATTTCGCATATTCCGTTTTGAAGTGACTGTAATTCGTTATTTACTAGAAATTCGTAAGTGATATTTTCATCGTAATTCAAAATTTCAAATTCAACGATAATAGAATCGGCATTGATGGTGTCTGTTACAATGTATTGAAATTCAGGAGTTTCAATTAAACACTGCTTTTCGTAGGCTCCCATGTCGATATTTTCTCCGTCAATTCTGGGATTACCTGCCAAATCCGTTTCCGGAAAAATATATCCCGAAAGTTGAAGATTGGAGGTACTTCCGCTTTCTCTGCAAACGGAAAGCCCGTTAATGGTATAATCTGCCGTTGCAATTTCGAGTGAATCTTGTGCCGTCACGGGGAGCCCTATTACGGTAGCAGGATTGACAAATTGTACGTCAACTTCATTGTCAGCCGAGATATTCAGATTCCCGGTTCCGCTCATCAATACACCTTGAACAGCAGAGTAGAAGCAGGAGATGCCGGATGATATCTGAGAATCGATAGTTGCAGCATTATTCCACACAATTGTATTGAACATCACCAAGTTACTATTTCCATAGAGAGCTCCTCCTTCTCCGGAGTTATTGCCAACCAAGGTGCTATTGATGAGTTTACATCCGGAACCTGTAGTGTACACTGCGCCTCCTTTTGTGTTGGAGTTGTTGTTGTTAAACAAGCAGTTAGAAATAACCACATTCGTATTGGATGAGTAGATGGCACCGCCGTTGGTGGCCTGATTTTGTTCAAAAGTACAATTTTGAAATTGGGTTCCGCTACTTACGACTGCCGCTCCTCCGTTTTTGGTAGAGTTGTTATAGCGGAAGCGGCAATTGGCATAAATATTATTATTACCCGAATAAATGGCACCACCTTCGGAATTGGTGGTGGTGATGGTATTGGCTTCAAAGGAGCAGTAAGAGACGATTATGTCTAGAAAAGTGTTGGTTGCGGCATAAAGTGCGCCGCCTTTTCCGGTGGCATAAACGAGATGATTATCATTAAAGTAGCAATGCGAGATGCTGCTTCCGGGATTTAAGTAAATTGCCCCGCCCTGTGTTGCTGCATAGTTTTGTTGAAAAACGCAATAGGCAATTGTGCAAGCATCTTGCAGAACGGCGGCACCTCCCTTTTGATGAATGTCTTCCGTTCCGTTGGCATAGCCATTTTTAACGATAAAACCATTAATGGTAACTTGTGTCGCCAATGTTACGTTTCCATACCATAAAACATGGTATACATCGTCAGTATTCGTGCCGGGAGTCTGGTTGATATCGCCTGAAAGGATGGTGGGATGGGCGAAATCGATGCCCCATTCATTTTCGATAATTTGTCGTTCGGAGAGAGCGTTTTCAGTGCCTTCAAATCCGCCATAAATTGCGATATTTGATTTCATAATGAAAGAGCGATAGCGTCCGGTTCCGCCTTCAATGCCGGAAGTAGGATAGTAGATACCCTCTGCCACCCATATTTGGTCGCCGGCAGTAGCTGCATCAATGGCAGTTTGCAAATTAGTGTATGCCGTTTTCCCCTGCCACGCATCGGTATCGCTTTTTACGTATAAAGTGTCTTGCGCTGATAAAGCAAAAAGACAGCAGGCAAAAATGAATGTTAGAACTTGATTTTTTTTCATCATTATTATGGATTTGTACGATTATTTTTTATTCTTAATTCTCATTCCGTAGAAAGAGCGATATACGAAAATCAAGCCGACTATTAGGAAAAATGTGCCGATATAAGGAGTATAGTCGGTGGTGGCGGCTAATGCGTTGGCTTCGCCCAAGTATTCGCCATCGGCGTTCATCAAACCTTGTGCGGTCAGTTTCATCAGGATGGCAATTTCAACGGCGAGCATGCCGAAAAGTGTGGAAAACTTGATGATTGGATTCATGGCAACCGATGCAGTGTCTTTGTATGGGTCGCCAACCGTATCACCAATAACAGAAGCAGCGTGCAGGTCGGTATTTTTTTCTTTTAAATCAACTTCAATTACTTTTTTCGCGTTGTCCCAGGCACCGCCCGCATTGGCCATATAGATTGCTTGGAATAAGCCAAAGATGGCGATGGAAATGAGGTATGCAACGAAAAAATTGGGGTCGAAGAAAGCAAATGAGAGCGTTAAACAGAAGATGACGGCAAAGATGTTCCACATCCCTTGTTGTGCGTATTGAGTACAAATTCGTACAACGGTTTTGGAATCTTCAATGGAGGCTTCCGTCTCGTTGAGGTTGAGGTTTTTCTTGATAAATTCCACTGCGCGATAAGCTCCGGTGGTAACAGCTTGCAAGGAGGCTCCGCTGAACCAGTAGATAACGGCGCCACCAGTGATGAATCCCAAAATAACCGGAGCACTGGTTAAGCTGATTTGCAGTAAATTAAAACGTTCCAATAACAGGATAATGGCAAAAATCATCGTGGTGGCTCCCACAACTGCCGTGCCGATCAGTACCGGTTTGGCAGTCGCCTTGAACGTATTGCCGGCACTGTCGTTGGCTTCTAAGAAGTGTTTTCCCTTTTCAAAATCAGGGGTAAAGCCATACTCTTTTTCAATATCCGATTTAATGGCAGGAATTTTTTCTATTTGTGATAATTCAAAAACGGATTGTGCGTTGTCGGTTACCGGTCCGTAGCTGTCCACCGCAATGGTAACGGGACCCATTCCCAAGAATCCAAAAGCCACTAATCCAAAAGCAAAGATGGAGTAATAACTCCCAAAAACTTCCAATCCTTTCGCGGAAAAGAAGAATGCTGCCAACATCAATGCTACTAATACAATACCTTTCCAAAAAGCACTGAAGTTACCCGCAACCATTCCCGACAAAATGGTAAGTGAGGCGCCTCCTTCGCGGGAAGCGGTGACCACTTCTTGCACGTGACGGGATTTGGAACTTGTAAATGCTTTGGTAAGTTCCGGAATGATGGCAGCCGCTAAGGTCCCCAAACTGATGATGGAAGCCAATCGCCACCACATATCTTCGGAAACCTGTATGCTCGCCATGACGGAATCTCCCGATGCCAATGCATAATTATTAAAAAGTAAATAACTGATAATGAACGTAACAGCTATGGAAACGAAGGAGGTTATCCATACCAAAGAGGTGAGCGGATTTTCAAAATTGAAGTTGGAAGCGTATTGATATTTAGCTTTGCAAATCCAATGATTAATTTCGTATGAAAGGAAAGAAGTAAAAACCATCAAAATACGCATAGCAAAAATCCAAGTGATGAGTAAAGCTTGGATTTCTACGTTCGCGATGGCAAGAATGATAAAAGAGATGAGCGCAACGCCTGTAACTCCGTATGTTTCAAATCCATCGGCAGTTGGTCCGACGCTGTCGCCGGCGTTATCGCCCGTACAATCGGCAATTACCCCCGGATTGCGCGGGTCATCTTCGCCAATTTTGAAAATTACCTTCATCAAGTCGGAACCAATGTCTGCAATTTTGGTAAAAATACCGCCCGCAATTCGTAATGCACTTGCACCTAACGATTCGCCAATGGCAAACCCGATCAAGCAAGCCCCGGCACTCTTCGCCGGAACAAACAACAAAATTATCAACATCAGAATTAACTCAATGGTAATCAGCAATAAGCCGACACTCATACCCGATTGAAGAGGAATGGCAACTACCTGCCACGGCTTTCCACGCAAAGAAGCAAACGACGTGCGGCAATTCGCAAATGTGTTGATTCGAATCCCAAACCACGCAACAATGTACGAACCCGAAATGCCCAAAACTGTCCATAATAAGACTGTCAATACTTGCGGCACCGACTTCCCGCTGAGAAATCCAAAATAGAAAACTATGGCTGCGCCGATAATTGCAAAAAGTATTAATAAAAACTTGCCTTGTTGCAATAAATAAGTTTTACAAGTTTCATATATATTTGTAGAAACATTCTTCATGGAAGCATGTACCGGATATTTTTTTATGCGAATAGCTTGCACCAAACCAAAAATCAGACCTAAAAAAACAATGATAGAGCCCCAAAATAATAGGGATCTCCCTGTAATTGCCCCGTTAAAAAAACTTACATCCGTAAAGTCCGGTATGGTTAAATCTGCTTCTCCGGCGAAAGTAAAGAGTGGAACAAACAATAAACTTAATAGTAATATATTTTTTTTCATAGAATAATATATTGATTATCAATAAATTAATGATTACGCTCACAAAGTCTGCTTGCGCTGCAAATGTACGATTTTTTTTAAAAGCCAGAATATTTTTTTAAAGTATTGGCTATTAATAATTTATTCTTAATAACTAGGAAAGATGGTCACGCGCCGCAAAGAATGTGCAGAACTTGGCTGGTTTTCCCGATATGCGCGCGATTGCAGTAATTGCTCAAGAATACCATATAAATATCTTTTTCGGGGTAATAAAGGAAAACGTGGTGATAACCGTGCCATAAGCCGCCGTGATAGATCAATGTGCCATATTCAGGGCTCTCTTCAATTCGGAAGCCGTAGCCGTACAATTCTTCAGGAAAGCGTCCGTTGTTGAGTTTGTTTTCGGGAGTTGTCGCCATTTTGACATAT
Source organism: Bacteroidales bacterium (assembly GCA_023229985.1). Taxonomy (GTDB): domain Bacteria; phylum Bacteroidota; class Bacteroidia; order Bacteroidales; family WCHB1-69; genus UBA1756. The sequence continues at coordinate 18,578 of JALNYF010000019.1, forward strand.
TTTTCTGGAATGATTTGATTGGAAAAGAAAGCTTTTTTCCAGCGAAACAAATCCTCTGCGGTTGAATAAAGACCTTTATCGCCGAAAGTGCCATCCAAATATTTCAATGGTTGAGGTATCCCTTGTTTATAATGTCCTAATGCACAACCTAATTTTTCTCGTGTGTCGGCAATTTGAGTTACGACGCACGAACGGGACATTCCTGCCGGAAGAAAAATGTTTTTTTGTACATATTCTTCAAATGGGACTCCCGAAACTTGCTCCACAATGGCGGTTAAAAGGATATAATTGGTGTTGATGTATTCAAAATTCTCGCCGGGATTGAAATTTATTATCGGTTTTTCTTTTTCTAAAAGATTAATAATATCTTGATTACTAACAAGATGCGAGGTGTCAAACCAGCTTTCTTTGAAGTCGAAATATTCCGGTAAACCGGAAGTGTGGGTCAGTAAATGATGAATGGTAATGTTATAGTAAGGGAGTTGCGGAAAATAGCGCGTCAGCAGGTCGGAGAGAGCCATTTTATTTTCGGATACCAATTTTAAGATGGCGGTTGCCGTAAATTGTTTGGAAACGGAGGCTAATTCAAAACGGGTGGTATCACCGATGAAATTGGCGCTGTCGGTAGGACTTTGGGTAAGTGATTTGAAGCCGTTTGTCCGTTTGACAAGAATTTCATCGTTTTGTGCGATGAGAAGAGTTCCGTTTAATTTTTTGCATACTTCATCGGCAAAAGCGGTGATCTCTTTTTGTTTCAATTGTTGATTTACATCGTCAAAAACCGCATTTACCTCTGCAAGGCTTAACGATTGCAGAGGCTTTGACGGTTTATTTTGGGGATAAATTTGCGAAAAGAGAGAGAAAGGAAGGAGGACAAGTAAGAGGAGATTGATTCGTTTCATTCATCTGTTATTTTAAGATTCGTAGAAATTCTAAAGTTAAGTCCCAGCACATTTTGACGGTGGCAATTTCCAATTTTTCGTCCGGTGAGTGAACGCCGCGGAGGGTAGGACCGAAGGAAACCATGTCCAATCCCGGGTATTTCTGGGAGAAAAGACCGCATTCCAAGCCGGCGTGAATGGCTTTTACTTTTGGTTCTTTATGGAAAACGTTTTGGTAAGCAGTTACTAATGCTTTCAGGGCATTGGAATCGGGATTGGGTTCCCAACCCGGATAGCCATCAGAGTTAACAACCTCTGCCCCAATCATATAAAAAGTTGTAGAAACTCTTTCCACGGCGGCTTGTTTTTTAGATTCCACCGAGCTTCGTTGGCTGGTGCAGATGATGATGCGGTCGTTTTCAATTTTAACAGAAGCTAAATTGCTGGATGTTTCTACCAAGTTTTCAATATCTTGCGACATGGCAAAAACGCCGTGAGGGCAAACGTAAAGTGAGTTCATGAGGTCAATTTGGATGCCTTCTTCTAAAATTTTGGTGGGCATTTTTGCCGGTTCGAAACTTACATTAACGTCGGGATCCGTTTGATGAAATTCGTTTTTCATTGTTTGGTTGAAGGCGGTGACGTAGTTTTCGAAACCTTTCTTTTCTGATTCGGGAATGGTAACCACTGCGAAACCTTCGCGGGCGATGGCGTTGCGGAGGTTTCCGGCTTTAATGTCAGCGATTCGCATATCGAAATCCTGGTAGGCGTTCCACAAAAGGCGGTTTAATATTTTGACGGCGTTGCCTAATCCTTTGTTGATGTCGTCGCCGGAGTGACCGCCTTTTAATCCGTTGACCGTGATTGTATAGGCGATGCTCTTGGAAGGTACTTTTTCGTAGTCGCAGTCTATCATTGCGGTGGTATCTTTCCCGCCGGCGCAGCCGATAAAAAATTCGCCTTCGTCTTCCGAATCCAAATTGAGCAGCATTTTCCCTTTCATAAAGTTGGGTTGTAGCGCAAATGCGCCGGTCATTCCCATTTCTTCATCAACGGTAAACAGGGCTTCCAGCGGACCGTGTTCAATCTCTTTACTTTCCAATAGTGCCAAAGTGATGGCAACGCCAATACCGTCATCGGCACCGAGGGTGGTACCTTTGGCTTTAATCCAGCCGTTGTCGACATAAGGCTGAATACTGTCTTTGGTAAAGTCGAATTTAGTCGTGGCATTTTTTTCACACACCATATCCACGTGACTTTGCAAAATAAGCGGAGTGACGTTTTCTTTTCCGGCGGTGGCAGGTTTAGAAATCAAGACGTTGCCTCTTTCGTCGCGTTTGGCTTCTAAATTCCATTGTTTCGCTAGGTCTAACAGCCATGCTACCACTTTATCTTCTTTCCCTGATGGACGGGGAATATTACAAATTTCATTAAAAAAATAAAAAACTCTTTCCGGTTGCAGATTCAAAATTTCGTTGCTCATAATTATTTGGGTTTAAAGATGATTAAAAATAAAGATTTACGGCTGCAAATATACTTTAAAAATATCATAGGGAGGACATCAGTTTCAATCTTTTTTTTTAATAATGATCTGTATAAAAAATGGAAGGGGAGGGAAAAAAAGATGGTGTAAAAAATAAGATGTTGATAATGAGGTATTTTTTGTCATTGAATAAAAAAATAAAAAAGATGATGAAAGTGCTTTTTATTTTGAAAAAAAGTGTAATTTTGCAGCCTCAAAAATTGAGAAGGTTCTTTGAACGATGCCTTGGTGGTGGAATTGGTAGACACGCGGGACTTAAAATCCCGTGATCATTGCGATCGTGCGGGTTCAAGTCCCGCCCGAGGTACATAAAATAAGCGGAAGTAGCTCAGTTGGTAGAGCACGACCTTGCCAAGGTCGGGGTCGCGAGTTCGAGTCTCGTTTTCCGCTCTATTTTTCGCGGAAGTAGCTCAGTTGGTAGAGCACGACCTTGCCAAGGTCGGGGTCGCGAGTTCGAGTCTCGTTTTCCGCTCCAATTTCCAAATAATGCCCGATCAGACGATTGGGCATTATTGTTTTATATAATTGAAAATCAAGAATCTATATATAAACGATTTTTCTTCCCTGAATGGGTACCATATTTCACCCCCATGTGAGGCACTGAAAATTAGAATTAAAATCACAAACTTCTGGAGGAAATTCATAAAAATAAATAAAACTCTTTACCCAAAAAAAATGTATTTTTGCCAATTATTTCTCAAATACGATTGACATGCATGATAATTTGCATATAGTCACAGATTTAGCACTTATTTTAATCTCTGCGGGGTTTATCACGATTATTTTTAAACTGCTAAAACAGCCATTGGTGTTGGGCTATATTGTAGCAGGTTTTATTGTTGGACCACATTTTAAATTATTTCCCACGGTCATAGAACAAACAGGGGTTGAAGAGTGGTCAGAAATTGGTATCATCTTTTTACTTTTTGCGTTAGGGCTTGAATTTAGTTTTAAAAAACTTTTGAAAGTGGGCAGTACAGCCGTGATTGGTGCTGCAGCGGAAATAATAACCATGATGTGCATCGGCTTCTTGACAGGCTATTTGCTCGGTTGGTCATCGATGGAAAGCATCTTTTTGGGCGGTATGTTGGCGATGTCTTCCACCACCATCATTATCAAGGCTTTTGATGATATGGGATTGAAAAAACAGCAATTCGCCGACATTACCATGGTGATATTAATCATACAAGACCTCGTTGCCATTGTGATGATGGTCTTACTATCGACCGCCGCCGCCAGTCAAAAGTTCGCCGGTATGGAGATGCTTTGGTGCATCGGGAAATTGATATTTTTCATGGTGCTTTGGTTCGTGGTGGGCATATCGATTATTCCCACTTTTTTTAGAAAAGCAAAAAAATATATCAATCACGAAACATTGCTGATTTTATCCATCGGATTATGTTTCGGAATGGTATTGTTTGCCAATGCTGTCGGTTTTTCGTCTGCCCTTGGCGCATTCGTGATGGGTTCCATCTTGTCGGAAACCGTTGAAGGAGAACATATTCAAAGTCTCATCAAGAGTATCAAAGACCTTTTCGGCGCGATTTTCTTTGTGTCGGTGGGTATGATGGTCGATCCCCACATACTGGTCGAATATTGGGGCATTATCCTTGTTCTTACCGTTATTGTTTTGTTTATAAAATCCTTTGTTTCATCTGCAGGGCTGATATTTGCCGGTAGATCTTTACAAGTATCGCTCGCCACCGGTTTTAGCCTGGCACAAATTGGGGAATTTGCCTTCATTATTGCCTCCTTGGGCGTATCGCTCGGCGTCATGCGCCCCTTCATCTATCCTATTATTGTGGCAGTCGCCGTCATCACCACTTTCACAACTCCTTACTACATCCGTTTAGCCGACCCCGTTTACCGTTTGCTTAATAAAAAATTACCTCCCGAATTTATCAAAAAAATAGACGGTTACAGCATCACGGTAAACAATATTAAAGTGTCCCAAAGTTGGAACAAAATTATCAGACTTTCCCTTACGCGCACCATCGTTTTTGCCGTTATTTGCATTTGTGTGATTATTCTGTCGTTTAATTATTTTTATCCGTTCACTCTCAAACAATTAGGGAATATGTTACCCGTAGTCGCCATTAATACCATTAATTGTCTGGTTACTTTGGTGTTGATGTCACCGTTTTTGTATGGATTGATAAAACATGGCAGTCGCGCTCAAGAAGAGTATGCCGTTTTGTGGCGCGAAAATAAATACAACCAAATAGTGATTGTGGCCTGGAGTTTGCTTCGTATTTTTACAGCTTGTTTCTTCGTGATTCTTGTTCTTTCCAAATGTTTTAAATTCACACCGTGGGTCATTGGACTGATCGCCATTTCCATTATCATTTTTATCGCTTTATCTCGCCATGTATTAAAAAGATATGTAAAAATTGAAAAGAATTTTATGCAAAATCTCAATGCCAAAGAGATGGAAAATCCCGAAGACCAAGAAACTAAAAAAGAATAATAATGTTACCCATCTTATTAGAAGTATGTGCTAATTCGCTCGAATCTGCGAGCCGTGCCGAAAGTGCCGGTGTCAAACGCATTGAACTGTGCCGCAACCTTGAAATTGGCGGACTAACTCCATCTTATGATGATATTCGCTACTGTGTAAATAACTTATCTTTAGATACTTATGTCCTTATCCGCCCCAGAGCAGGCGACTTCTGCTATCACCCCACCGAATTTGATGAAATACTTCGCGATATTCACTTTTGCCAATCTGTCGGCGCAAAAGGCGTTGTGGTGGGGTTCCTCCACCCCGATTTGTCCGTTGATACGGAAAAATGTAAGACGGCAATTCAAGCTGCCGGTAACATGCAAGTCACCTTCCACCGCGCTTTCGACCGCTGCCTTCATTGGTCGGTCGCCTTAGAACAAATTATCGAATGTGGATTTCATCGAATCCTGACTTCCGGTCAGCGCAAAACCGCGGAAGAAGGAATCGATATACTGAAACAAATTGTAAAACAAGCAGATAATAGGATTACCATTCTGGCTGGTGCCGGCATTAATTCATCCAATGTTGCTCGAATTATTAAAGAAACCGGTGTGAGAGAGGTTCACGGAAGTTGCAAAACAGAGGGCTGCATGAGCGACCTCAACGAAATTATCAGAACATTAAATATTATTAATACTTTCAATCAATGAAAAAAATGCTCATTTTTTTGTTCGTTTCGCTATTTGTTATCAGTGGCGAAGCGCAACATTTTATCAACGACATTGCTTACAGAGAACAAGTTCATCAAGACTTTTTGAAACGAAAAGAGCAGACCAAAGGAAGGGAAGATGCTTTGTACGGAATTTTTAAACAAAAATTGACTCTTCAAGAAACGGAAGCATTGGAATTTCTGTACGCTTACATGCCGTTGAGTGACTTGGCAGATTATGACGGTAATTTTTTCTTGAATCAGGTACGTACCTCTTTTGATGCTCGCCGTTATTTTACTTGGGGAGAGCGCGTTCCGGAAGATATTTACCGGCATTTTGTTTTGGTTTATCGGGTGAATAACGAGAATTTGGATAGTGCACGGCAAGTTTTTTTTCAAGAATTGAAAGAGCGGGTGCATGGTTTGTCCATGTATGAGGCAGCGTTGGAAGTAAATCATTGGTGCCACGAAAAAGTGGCATATCGTCCCTCCGATGGACGCACCTCGGCGCCGTTGGCAACGGTAAAAACAGCGTTGGGACGTTGCGGGGAGGAATCCACATTTACCGTTACGGCGATGCGCGCGGTGGGCATTCCGGCACGACAATGCTATACTCCGCGCTGGGCACATACCGACGATAACCACGCGTGGGTGGAAGTGTGGGTGGACGGGAAATGGTATTTCCTCGGTGCGTGCGAACCTGACCCTGAACTCAATATGGGCTGGTTCGCCATTCCAAGCACCCGCACGATGATGGTGCACTCCAACGCTTTCGGAAAATATAACCAAAACGAAGAAGTTACCTTAGCCACAAACCTCTTCTCGCGCGTGAATATGCTCTCCAATTATACCGATACAAAAAAAATTACAGTTACCGTCTTAAATGCTGATAATAAGCCTGTTGAAAATGCAACTGTGAAATTTAAACTCTATAATTATGCCGAATATTATTCGATTGCAACCCAACAAACCAACGCCGCCGGAAAAGCAGAAATTACTACCGGTTTGGGCGACTTATTAATCTGGGCTTCTTTCGACAATCACTACAATTATCAAAAAATCGATGTGCGCGAATCATCTTCTATTACATTGATAATGAATAGAATACAAGGGAAAGAGTATGTCGAAGAACTGACCATTGTCCCGCCGGTAGAGAAACACGACATCGTGACCGCCTCGCCCGAAAAAGCAAAACTAAACTCTGCAAGATTGCATTATGAAGATTCACTCCGCAATGCGTATATGCAAACTTTTATGACGGAAAATGATGGCAATTTAGTAAAAAATGAGAATCTTACCTCTCAACAAATTGGATATTTGTTGCAAAAAAGTGAAGGTAATTATGCGGAAATTATCCAATTATTAGAGCAAAATTCAAAAAAAGTAGACGGATTGTATTTGAACGATTTGATGCTCTCTTTATCCGAAAAAGACTTGCGCGATTTGGACGCATCTATTATTCAACAACATATAACTTATTATAAACCAAATAAATATAATTTTGATTGTTACTTAAAAGGTATCATTTCTCCCCGAATATCCAATGAAGGAATCCGCCCGTGGCGACAATTTTTGAAATCTCATTTTGAAAAAGAACTTCAAAATAATATTTCCGTGATAGCCATCATGGCATGGATCCAAGAGCATATTCAAATAGACGAGGTTGGGAACTATTTTAATTGTCCGATTTCTCCGCGTGGTGTTTGTGAATTGCGCATATCCGACCGCCACTCCCGCGACATTTTCTTCGTAGCGGCTTGTCGGTCGCTGGATATTCCCGCCTATTTGGATAACGCAACCAATCAATTATTTGCGTATGAAAATAACAAATGGAATTATGTCTCGTTCGACCTGATGCAGAATTTAGGCGAGACGGGCACGCTCACTATTGATTATCAAGGAGATGCCGAAATTACGCCCACTTATTGGACACATTATACCATTGCTAAATTCGAGAACGGCGATTTTGTAACTTTTGATTATGAGAACGATCCGCGCGTGGCCAATTTTCCGTTTTCTTTAACCTTGGATGCCGGCTATTATATGCTTTCAACCGGCAATCGCTACAGCGACGGGACTACCTTGTCGCGATTGGATTTTTTTAATATCCCCGCAGGAAAAGAAGTGAAGAAATCACTCATTATCAGAGACTTGTTGAAAAGAAACGAAACTTATGGAGTTATTCAGACAGATTATTCTTTCAACATTGATAATCAAATAAAAACGGTTCAGCAATTAATGAACGGGAACACCATGCTGGTTTGTTTTATTGACCCGACGCTCGAGCCGACGAAGCATCTTCTGAATGACTTGGCGGCTCGTAAGTCTGATTTTGAAAAATGGGGTGGCACAATGCTTTTTGTGGTACCATCTGACAAATTAAGTGCCGATTTTAATTTTGACCAATGGCAACTACCATCCCAGAGCATATTAATGGAAGATAAAGGAAATCAATGGTTTAATAAAATTATTACGGACACGGACCAATATTTTCGCGACAATTATCCGGTGGTATATCTGATAAAAAATGATGGAATGATTATTTTTAAAAGTGAAGGTTATCGAATTGGAACGGGTAATTTGATACTCAATACATTAAAAACCGAATAGAAACTATTTTTCCGCAGTCGTAATAAGAGATGACCGAAAAGGTGTATTTTTGTAACATGAAAAATAAATCGACATTTGCCATTTACACATTGGGTTGTAAACTTAATTTCAGTGAATCATCGGATATGGGGCGACAACTGATGGAAAGTGGCTTTCGACATTCTGAGAATCCTGATTTTCTTATACTTAACAGTTGTGCTGTAACGTCAGCGGCTGAAAAAAAAGCGCGAAATTTGGTATCTAAACTACACCGTGAAAACCCTGAAAGTAAAATTATTGTGATGGGTTGTTTTGCGGCATTGCGCCCGGCGGAAATTCTAAAATGGGATGGGGTAGTGGCAACTTTTGGAAGTGAAGACAAAATGAATGTCATTCCTTTCATCAAGGGCGAATCTGTTGCAGCGAAGCCGGAATTTTTTTCCACCTTTTCTGCCAACGACCGTACCCGCTCCTTTTTAAAAATTCAAGATGGCTGCGACTACCATTGTACCTATTGCACCGTTTGCCAAGCCCGTGGCAACAGCCGGAGCGATACCATCGAAAATGTACTCGCCCAATTTGATAAACTCTTGACTTACAATATAAAAGAAGTTAATCTGACCGGTGTCAATTTGGGAGATTTTGGCAGAAAAATAGGAACTGATTTCTATCAATTGCTTTGTGCCATCGAACAAAAAAAATATTCTGTCAGATTGCGAATATCCTCCATTGAACCGAATCTTCTGACCGATGATATTATTGCATTGTGCGCTGATTCAGAGATAATTATGCCACATTTTCACATTCCTTTGCAATCGGGTTGCAACAAGATTTTGGAACTCATGAAAAGACGTTATCATCGTGAATTATTTGCCGATAAAATCTATCAAATCAAAGAAAAAATGCCGCACGCCTGTATTGCGTTAGATGTGATTGCCGGCTTCCCCCACGAAACCCCCGCCGATTTTGAAGATACTTATAATTTTTTAAAATCACTACCTATCAGCTATTTACACGTTTTTACTTACTCAAAACGCCCCAACACGCCGGCTGCAACGATGGATGAGCAAGTCTCCCCACAAGAAAAAAAATGGCGCACCTTGCAACTGATTGAACTTTCTAACGAGAAAAAGAATCTTTTTTATCATCAACACATTGGAGAAAGCCGAAAAGTACTGATAGAAGCCGAATCAAAGGGTAATTGGATGTTTGGATTTACCGATAATTATATTAAAATTAAAATACCGTACAACGAATTAAAAATCAATACAATAGAAGATGTTTTATTAGAACCGGAGCGCTTTTCGTTTTCGTAAAATGATTCTGTTTATTCCATTATCATCAAAATAATTTTATCTTTTAAACATAAAATGAAAAAAATACACTTATTGATACTCAGTCTTTTGTCGGGCGCATTGCTCTGGCTTTCGTGGACGCCCAACGGGTTTGCCTTTCTTGTCCTGGCCGCATTTGTTCCTCTGTTTTTTGTGAGTGAACATTTGTATGCGAACCGTGTTCGTCATCCATTCTGGAAAGGCTTGATTTACTCGTTTTTAACATTTTTTGTGTGGAATGTTTCTACTACTTGGTGGATATGGAACAGTACACCGGAAGGTTCCATTGTTACCTTTGTGTTGAACGCGCTGTTTATGTCTATTGTTTTTGCTTTTTGGCAACGGTTTCGCCACCTTTCGTTACCGGAAATTACGATGCCCATTGCTTTCATTGCTTTTTGGTGTTCTTTTGAATTTCTTCATTTACAATGGGATATAACATGGCCCTGGCTCAACTTGGGAAATGTTTTTGCCAACTGCCCCGAATTTGTACAATGGTATGAACTGACCGGCACCTTTGGAGGAACATTTTGGATATTGTCAACCAATTTTTTGATTTTTTATTTACTAAAATCACTCCGCACTTCCAGAAAAAGAAGTATCATATTGAGTATCAGTTGTATATGTTGGATTGTCCTTCCCATCACAGCCTCTCTTGTGAGATATGCTACGTATCAGCTTCCGGATGAAAAAAATCGGACTCCCATTGAAGCAGTGATCATTCAACAAAATACAGATCCATTTAAGCAATATGAATTTTCAAATGTAGAACACATTCAGCATATTTTGGAGGTAGCAGCTCCTGTTTTGACCCCTCAAACTCAGATTATGCTTTGTGCCGAATCTGCCATTCCCAACACCATTTTTTCCGATGCGCTGTTAGCGAATGACATTCCGGAGTTTAATTCCAACTACAGGGGGTTTTTGCTATTGGATTCACTGCAAGAGCAATATCCGAAATTGAACATCATTGCAGGGCTTTCCACTGTACGTTTTTATGACCACAAAGCGACCCTCACGGCAAAAGAATTAGAAAAAGATGTGTATATGGATTCTTACAACACATCGGTTTGCTACCGCCGCAATCATATTCAGATGTATTACAAGAGCAAATTGGTGCCGGGAGTAGAAAAGATGCCGTATCCTCAAATATTTGGTTTTTTGGAGAAATATGCGATTGATTTGGGGGGAACAACTGGCTCATTGGGCAGCGACAGCGTGCAGCGCGCCTTTACATTGACAGGAACTTCTGCACCCATCGGTGTTCCAATATGTTATGAATCGGCTTATGGGGAGCATTTTGGAAAATTTGTGAATAATGGGGCGCAATTAATGGCAGTGATTACCAATGACGGTTGGTGGGGAAAAACGCCCGGCTATCAACAACATTTTTCGTTTTCCAAACTTCGCGCGATAGAATCCCGACGTACCATCCTCCGCGCCGCCAATACCGGCACCTCCGCCTTTATTGACGAAAGGGGTGACGCACACCAACAAACCGAATTTTGGGCTGAAACCGCCATCAAATATAAGGTCTATCCTAACGATGAAATTACTTTTTACACGAAACATGGAGATTATATTGCTCGCTTTTTTGTCGGAATGACCGCACTGATCTTTATTCTGGAAACTTATCTTCGAATTAAAAGAAAATTCGGTTCCAAAAAATCAATTAAAGCCTAATTATCAAAATAATGGAATCGAAACCAAAACAAATACACAATTCTCAATTTTCCATCGATGATACTGTTTTTGAGAGCGAGGATAGCGTGCTCATTTTTGACAAACCGTATCAGTGCACCTCTTTTGACTTGGTAGCAAAAGTTAAAAAAGCGATTAAGCACAAGTTCGGAAAAAAGGTGAAAGTGGGACATGCCGGCACTTTAGACCCGTTGGCATCGGGGTTAATGATTGTTTGCACGGGACAGATGACAAAGAAAATTGAGAGTTATCAAGGTGCAGAGAAAGAATATACAGGTACTTTTTTATTAGGTTCCACGACGCCAAGTTTTGATTTGGAAAAAGAAATAGATGCCGAGTTCCCTACCGAACATATTACGGCAGAGATGATTCGTGCAGCCGCTCAGCAACTGACCGGTGAAATAGAGCAAATTCCGCCCCAGTTTTCGGCGGTTTGGATTGCCGGTCGCCGTGCCTTTCACTATGCCCGCGAAGGAGAGAATGTGGAGCTGTCCCCCCGCCGTATTCAAATTACCGAATTTGAAATCACCCGTATCAATCTCCCCGAAGTTGATTTTAGAATTGTCTGTTCCAAAGGGACTTACATTCGTTCCATCGCCCGAGATTTCGGATTATTGTTGGAAAGTGGTGCACATCTTACCGCCTTGCGCCGTACCCGAATTGGCAATTTTCATGTCGAAAATGCCCTGAATTGTACCCCTAATGATGAGAGAAAAGTATTTACCAAAAAAGAGAATGAATACTTTGCAATGGGCTTAATGTCAGGAACTTCCTTAGATGGATTAGATATTGCCTTTTGTAAGTTCTATCAACGAGGGAAAAAATGGAAATACCATATTATCAAATGTGAAACTGTCGATTATGACGATGAATGGCGCAAAAAATTGCAATCTGCACCGACATTGTCCGCTTATGAATTGGCACTTTTGCACCGAGATTTCGGGACATTCATGGCAAATAGTGTCAAGAATTTCCTCACCGAGCTTCCGGAAAGACCCGATTTTATAGCATCTCACGGACAAACCGTTTTTCACCGACCGGACCTCCACCTGACCACGCAAATTGGAAGCGGTGCGGAAATTGCCGCTCTGACCGGCATTCGTACCATTTGCGACTTCCGAACCGTGGATACTGCCTTGGGCGGACAAGGTGCCCCATTGGTTCCAATCGGTGATGAATTGCTTTATAATCAATATGATGCGTGCCTTAATTTGGGAGGTTTTTGTAATATTTCATTTACAGAAAACAATAAACGGGTGGCTTTCGACATTGCACCTTGCAATATGCTGCTCAATTATTTGGCGCAAAAAATCAATCTTCCTTTTGATAAGGACGGAGAAATTGCGCAAAAAGGAAAGATCTTGCCCGATTTGCTCAATCAGTTGAATGGTTTGGAATTTTATCAAAAAGCGGGTGCAAAATCATTGGGAAAAGAGTGGTTTGACAGCCATATTATTCCCATTATTGCAAAGGATTTCGCGATGGATGATTTGTTGCGAACCGCGCACGAACATATTGCCGCCCAGATTGCCCACATTATCAACCAACATCAAATACAAAGCATCTTGGTGACGGGCGGCGGTGCCAAAAATGAGTTTTTAATTGATTTATTACAAACTAAAATTCCTAATAGTCAAATTGTTGTGCCAGATATAGGAACTGTTGATTTCAAGGAAGCCATCATTTTTGCATTTTTAGGGCTATTGAGAATCAAGCAAATAAATAATTGTCTCCGGAGTGTCACTCATTCAACCCGCGATAATTGCGGCGGTGCCATTTACGAAGGTTATTAAAAACGCGAATTGTGAGGTCTCTATAATCAATAAAAACATATCTTTGCAAAAATTTTCAACCATGAAAAGAGTGATACGGATTTTTACGATTATATTATTAGTTATTAGCGGATTACAGGCATTTTCGCAAAAAGAGATTTATTATTTTAAGATAGATGAAGACATTGCAAAGCCGGCACTTCGCAAAACGGAGATTGCCCTTGAATATGTAAAGTCGCACCAGATTGCCGGCATCTTATTGGAAATCAATACTTTTGGTGGAGAGCTGGAATCTGCTGAGAAGATACGCACTTTGCTATTGGAAGCACCGGTTCCGGTTTATCTGTTTATCAATAAGAATGCTGCTTCGGCAGGCGCGCTTATTTCTATCGCTTGCGATAGCATCTATATGTCGCCGGGAGCATCCATTGGAGCCGCATCTGTGGTAAACCAAGCGGGGGAGATTATGCCGGACAAGTATCAATCTTACATGCGCTCGTTGATGCGCGCCACGGCAGAAAAAAATGGGCGAAATCCGTTGATTGCCGAAGCCATGGTGGATCCGGACACGCAAATTGACAGCATTTCCCCGAAAGGTAAAGTGCTGACATTCACGACGCAGGAGGCTATCAAAAATAACTATTGCGAAGGGCAGGCATCATCGAAAGAAGAAGTTCTTGCCTTGATACATCATTCATCTTCTTCCGTAACAGAACAAGAATTATCATGGGTAGATTCTGCCATCAATTTTTTGATAAATCCAATAGTGAGTGGTATTTTAATAATGCTCATCATTGGCGGAATCTATTTTGAGTTGCAATCTCCCGGTTTAGGGTTGCCGATTATTATTGCAGTATTGGCAGCATTGCTCTATTTTGCCCCGCATTATCTGCAAGGTTTGGCCACTCATTGGGAAATTTTGTTGTTTATTGTCGGATTAATTTTGCTCATTATCGAGTTTTTCGTTATTCCCGGATTCGGATTTTTAGGCATTTCCGGCATTATTTTGATGGTGTTAGCGCTCATTTTTAGTATGATTTTCAATATTGGCTTTGACTTCAATTATGCGCCGAGGGGGGAAATTCTGAATAAGTTTTTTGTGGTTATTTCTTCGCTGATTGTGGGGTTCTTTATCTCCTTATGGTTAGGGAAAAAACTATTTACCACTACTACGCGCTATGGGGCATTGGCTCTGAATACTGAATTGGAAGGGTCAAAAGGTTTTGTGGCACAAGACATTCAAATATCTGATAAGGTTGGCAAACATGGCACGACACTTACTTTTATGCGTCCGGTGGGAAAAATAGAAATTGATGGCGAAATCTTCGATGCAACGTCGGAAGCCGGCGTGATTGAAAAAGGAGAGTCTGTTATCGTGACGCGTTTTGAAAATTCACAACTCTTTATAACGAAAGCATAAGGTTAGACAAAAATCTTATTCACGGTTTCTTCCGTCATTATTTCATATATTTTTTCGCCTGACGGTGTAATGGAGGGCAGTATCGTTGCAAATAATTGTTGTAAAAAAGCATTGACTTCCAATACGTTATTCAAGGGTTTTATCAAAGCCCGTTTCTGTTTTGACAAACTCAAAGCTAAGTTTTTATCGCGCTCAACGGAATAGCTCATCATATTGGATTTGTAGTCGTCGAGCAAATTTTCGACCATTGCCTGAATATCGCCGTTTTCATCTTCGCTGCTTGGTGTGCCATTGATGGCAAATTGGTTTCGATTGATAGGTTCGAAGTCGTAGCCCAACTTTTTAAACTCATCATTGATTTCCAATAGCATTTCGCTTTGGGCGGCGGACAACGTAATTGTTTCGGGGAACATGGATTGTTGTACCGTAATGGGCTTATTTTTAATAGCTTCCAAATATGTATCATACAAAATTCTCTCTTGTGCGCGAGTGATGTGTATCACCAATAATTGATTTTGCAGCGTAACGACCAAATATTTCTGATAAACAATGAGATAAGATTCAACAGAAGGTAAATTATCCTCCGCATTTTCATCGAAATCGAGTTCTACCGGATTGTTCTCGGTGGGAGTTGCTTCCACATGGGTAGCTTTAATGCCGGACAGGAAGTTATCCCAATTTTGGATTCCGCGGGCCTCTTTTTTTGAGAAAGCAGAAGGATGATTCGTATTGGAAGAAAAGGGATTAAAGTTAGGGTCAAGTTGAATGGTAGGGACTTTCAGGGGTGCGTTTTGCGGGACATTATTCAAATCTAATTCCTGATTATAATCAAAATCCAATTGCGGAACCAGCGAAAATTCGCCGATCGCTTTTTTGACGGACGCATTGAGCACACCAAAGAACAATCTGTCGTTTTGGAACTTCACATCGACCTTGGTAGGGCTGATGTTGATGTCAATTGAAGCCGGATTCACTTCGAGGCTGATAAAATAAGCAGGGTGGTGTCCTTCAGGAATTAATTGATTATAAGCTGATTCAATAGCAAAATGGAGTAAATTGTGACGGACGTAACGATGATTGACGAACAGAAATTGTTCGCTTTTTTTCTTTTTTGCATTTTCGGGTTTCCCTATATAGCCGCTTATTTTAATAAAATCGGTCTGTTGTTCGATGGGATAGAGTTTATCTTTTAAATTATTCCCGAAGATAGCGACAATTCGTTGTTTCAGGTTCGATGGTTGGAGTTGAAGAATTGTTTTTCCGTTATGAATGAGGGTAAATCCAATCTGGTGATGGATGATGGCGACGCGATTTAATTCATCTTCAATATTGGCGAATTCGGTAGCGTCGGATTTTAAAAAATTTCGTCTGGCAGGGACATTAAAGAACAGGTTTTTAATGGAGATGATGGTGCCATCTTGTGTAGCGATGGGGGCGTGTTCTTTTACGACGGAGCCTTCGATTTGCAGACGTGTCCCAATTTCGTCTGCCGCTCTTTTGGTTTTGATTTCCACGTGAGCAATAGCGGCAACGGAGGCAAGGGCTTCGCCCCGAAATCCCTTGGTTTGAATAGCGAACAGGTCATCTGCTTTGGTAATTTTTGAAGTGGCGTGGCGTTCAAAGCAGAGGCGGGCATCGTTGAAGCTCATTCCTTTTCCGTCATCGCAAACTTGGATAAGTGTACGACCGGCATCTTTTATAACAAGTTGAATTTGAGTTGCTTCTGCATCAATGGAGTTTTCCAATAATTCTTTCACGGCAGAAGCCGGGCGTTGAATAACTTCCCCGGCAGCAATCTGATTAGCAACAGCATCTGAGAGTAGGTGGATGATATCGTCCATAATGGGAGAACATTATTTGAGTATAAAAATCAGTAAGAGGGCTAAAATGACAATCAGCCATATT
>JALNYF010000070.1 GCA_023229985.1 Bacteroidales bacterium
CAAGTGTTATTGTTATCTTGAACGTCATTCACCGTAACTACAGGATTCAAGTTGCAATCCGTGATGGCGGTAATACCACCAACAGCAATTAATTCTGTAACGCTTTCGGCAGCAGTCGGCAACGTGTAATTACATTCGGCATCCATATAAATCGTAAGGTCAGTCAATTCACCCGTAATGGCTGGATTGATATTATCTAAAACATGGATAGTTTGAACGGCGGTTGTTTCATTGCCACAACTGTCTTTCACGGTGTAAGTACGTGTATAGAAACGGTCGCAAGTGTTATCGTTATCTTGAACGTCATTGACCGTAACTACAGGATCCAAGTTGCAATCGGTGATGGCGGTAATACCACCAACAGCAATTAATTCTGTAACGCTTTCGGCAGCAGTCGGCAACGTGTAATTACATTCGGCATCCATATAAATCGTAAGGTCAGTCAATTCACCCGTAATGGTCGGGGTCACATTATCTTCAACTACAATTACATGGGTAAATTCTGAATAATTTCCACAGCCGTCACTCACTTCATAGTAACGGGTAACAATTTTCGGACATTGGTTCGTACTATTTTCAGTACCCACCAAGGTTACAGATGTTCCATCGGTAATATTGCAATCGGTGATGGTCATATCTCCTGCATGTGCTTCAACATCGGCCACAGTAGCAAACGCTTCAGGAATAGAAGCCACGCAATCGGCATTTAATTGAACGGTATCATTCATCAAAGTACCGGCAATTATTGGAGCGGTATTATCAACAATTCTAATATTTTGATAAACTGAAATATCATTTCCACATTGGTCGGCGATGGTATA
Source organism: Bacteroidales bacterium (assembly GCA_023229985.1). Lineage (GTDB taxonomy): Bacteria > Bacteroidota > Bacteroidia > Bacteroidales > WCHB1-69 > UBA1756. The sequence goes on from JALNYF010000070.1 coordinate 822, forward strand.
AGTTCTAATCACATATCTGTCACATCCTGCTCCGTTACCAAATTCTTCATCGGAGACATCAGCGATACTATCACGATGACAATCGGTAATCGTCAATTCAGGTAATTCTGCTAAAGTAGTAGCAGCAGCAGGAAGAGTAAAATCGCAATTAACTGCGTCATCATTCAAATAAACGGTAAGTTCGGGCAATGTTCCAACAACATTAGGATGAATGGTATCTAAAACAACGATGATATGTTCAACATTGGTTGATAAATGAGAAGTATTATAGCAGTTATCTCTCACTTGATAAGTTCTTCTATAGTAATGTTCGCAATCTGTGCTTTCCTCCATTAATTCATCATTACCTAAACGAACCACCGGTGAACTATTGGTAATATTACAACCATCAACATCAGTGATTCCACCCAATGCCAACAAACCTGCAACATTGTTAACGGGAATCGGAAGGAATTCTCTGCAATCAGCAGTTTGATATACAGTATCTTGAATTAAGGTGCCTGTGATAACCGGTCTTACAGTGTCAATAACGGTAAAACGGGCAGAGGCTATGGTAGGATTATCACAAGTATCTATGGCTGTCCAAGTAACAGTAACATAACCGGTGTTGCCACAAAGCGTAACAAAGTTTGCCGGCGCGTAATCGTTAGTTAACGTAGGAACAGGAGCACAAACATCGCTAATACGAGGTGAGAGCAGCCATTCGGCAATTGTATCAGCAATATTTATACCGGTACCACATTGAACGGTTTTGTTTTGAGGTGCTACATCAAAAGTAGGTCCTTCCGTATCACGAATAGTAAAACGCTCACGGGTAGTGGATATGTTGCCACATGCATCAGTAGCTGTCCAAATAACATCATAATAACCACCACATCTTTCCGGTAAGTAACCGGCAAAATGAATACCATCGGGGTGCATTCCTATCGTATCGCAATTGTGGGTTAAAACAAGATCCGGATCACAAAGATCGGTAGCATGAGGTCCTCTTAGCCATTCCTTCAATTGGTCAATATTACCGGCACCATCGCATTGAACGACATCATCAACAGGAATGACATCAAAAACAGGCGCGGTAACGTCTATAATGGTGAAATTAGAACTATCAATCGCTCTATTACCACAACGGTCTTCTGCATAAAAACGAACAACATAATTTCCGGTATTACCACAAGCTTGGGTATAAGTACTATCCCAAGTTAAATTAACAATAGTATCACAATTATCATTAAAAGCAACATTACTGCGCCAAGTCAAGAATAAATCATCAAAATTGGCAAAATCACAATTTACTATTGCATTGTCAGGAATATTTGTAAAGAAAGGTATAACAGTATCTTGAACTGTAAAAGTAGCAATTGTCGTCGCTATGTTTCCACAATTATCTTCGGCATACCACGTAACGGAAACGCTGAAAGCATCCCCGCAACTGCCAACATGATTATCAACAGAATAGTCATTGGTAATCACGACATTAAGATCACATCTATCTTCAGCCGAAACGTTAGCTAACCAAGAATTAAGGTCGTCAACATTTCCTATACCATCGCAATCGATAATCGTATCTTTTGGAATGATAGTGAAATAAGGACGAGTGGTATCTTTAACGGCGATAATTTGAACTTGGCTGGGTGCTTGATTTTGGCAGGCATCTTCCAAACTCCACGTTCTGTATATTGTATCAACGCCGGCACATCCGTTCACAACTCTGTCGCTATAAGTAGCTTCTAATGTTGCCGTGCAATTATCGTGTTCATCAGTAACGTCGCCGGTAGCAGCGATTGTCACATTGGCATTGCAATTATTATCTTTAAACAAAGTAATATCGGCAGGTTTGGTAAAAGTAGGAGCCTCATTATCAGTAATGACAATGACATGCTCAACCGTAGCAAAATTATCGCATAAATCTTTAATAGTATAGGTTCTTGTAATAATTTTTTGGCAAGTTCCGGTAGTCGTTTCGCTATGTTCAACAATCAAGGCTTCTTGTGCAGTGCAGTTGTCACTAATTGTCAAACCGTGGTTAGGCAATGCCAATAAATCAGCAACGGTTCTGGCGGTGTCGCCGGCATCTGCAAATGTGCAAACCGTATTAAATATTTCGGTCGTATCAATGGTCCCCGTGATTACAGGGTTAACAACATCAGATACAACAAATTGCGTAGTTCTATTGATCAAGCAATTGGAATCGTCACGAATTTCAACAGAGGCAGTATAAGTGCGATTACAATTAATCGGTAATATTTCAGAAATTTGAACGGTATCATTGTTTGGTAATCCTGCTGCGTCATCACCCCAAGTATAGGTATAAGGAGTTGTTCCACCAGTTACCAAAACACTAACTTCAAATGAACCGGTACGAGTACAAAGAGCAGTAGGTTTAACAATGGTATCACCGTCCAACACCATTAATGTCGGTTCGGTAATGGTAACGGCACTATTCACTGTGCAACCTTTTACATCATATACATAAACATTATAATTACCTACTGGCAAAATTCTTCCGGTGGTAGCAGTTCTGCTAACGGTATCGGTAGTTCCAGCGGCAATCCAATAATAATTATAATTAGGGGCATCATTACCGCCGGTTACAACCACTTGTGCGTTACCGGTAGCGGTTCCATTACATTGTACATTATTAAGAACGCTAATATTGGTAATTTCCAATAGTGTCGGTTCGGTAATGGTAATCAAGCTGTTCAATGTACAGCCGAAGTCATCGGTAATCGTAATATCATAAACGCCGGCTGACAAATTTGACATTGTGTGTCTATAAGAGATAAGATTGGTACCTGTAGTATCCAAATCAAAAGCAGCACCGTCTTTTTTAATATCGAGATAATAGGGTTGAGTACCGCCGGCTACATCAAAAATAATCTCGCCATTGGTTTCGCCGAAGCAGGCAACCATGGTAGTATCAACGCCGGTATAGCGCAAAGCGTCGGGTGTACCCACATACATTTCGGTGCTATCTTTACAACCGTTTCTATCGGTAACAACGACTTTGTAATTCATGGCGCTCAAGCCGGTAAAATCACAAGAATCATTGGTCGAAGCAACCGTATTAACGATGGTATCTCTATCTCTGTCTTTTAAAACAACCTCATAAGGTGCAATCCCTTGGGAAGCCCAAACTCTGATGCTACCGGTATTATTGCCGGGACAAAGTTCCATTGAAAGTAAACTGTCGCGAACTGCAACGTGTGCAGGAATAGTGACATTGACTGTAATGTGATCGGTGTGGCCGCACATATCGGAAATGGTAACGGTAACAACTTGTTCTTCATAGATGATGGTTCCGGCAGCCGGAGTTTGTACAGTATCTACTATGTTGCAATTATCAGTTGCTGTGAAGTAATCGGCTGTTCTAACATCCGGAACAATATAACCGCAAACGCCGCCCAACGAAGGAGCCGCTTCAACTGTATTCAATAATTGTCTTAAGACAGGAGCATCAACATCATTAACCGTGAAAGATAATCTGGCTGTATCTTTGGCAACGCAACCATTGGCATCCGTTGTGATTACCTTCACTGCATAAGGTGTATTGCAAGTAGTGGCAATATTTACTGTTCCCGTTCCGAGGTTGTTATCAAAAGCATCAACTCCGAACCAAGTAGTTGTGTAAGGAGCTAAACCGTAACTAATGTTATTGTATACAACTTGGGGTCCTGCATTCGGGCAAACGAAATCGCTAATAAAAATATCCAATTGTGGTGTGAAAATATCAGCATTAAATTGAGAAATCATAATCACCGGTAATTCATAAGTTCTGACGGTGATCGTCACGGGGTCGGCACAACGTGCAGGATCCGGTGTAAAAGTATAATCTGCTGTTCCTACGGTGGTGGTAGAAATCGCTTCCGGGCTCCAAGTTCCGGGAATGCCATTCATATCGGTTGTCGGCAAAACAACCGGTGTGGTATTTTGGCAATAAGTAGTATCTAAAGTGTTAAAATCAAAAGCGATTGTTTCTTCCGGATAAACGATAATCGTAGTATTTGCCGTATTAGTACATCCGTTGGCATCAGTACCGGTTACGTTATACGTGGTGGTAACAGTTGGGAGAACTTCCACATTTTCTGTAACGATGTCAGTGGTAACGCCATCTGTCCAAATATACTCAACGGCACCGCCGAAGATTAAGGTGTCGGTATTGCGAAGAAGGCAAACTTCCGGATATTGAGCGGTAACGGTAACGACAGGCAGTGCATTTACGATGACCGTCATGGTATCACGGTGACTGGAACAGCCGTTTTCATCTTGTACTCTTATACTATATGTATATGTGCTGGATATGTATGGATTGGGAACAACAGCTCCAAATGTAGGAGTAGCTATATATTGATCACTTAAAAACGTTCCGGGATTCCATGTATAATGAGTAGCAGTAGGAGAAGTTGCATTGAATTGAACAGGTGTTCCTACACAAGTAATCAAGGTGTCTGGATTGAGAGTAACGACCGGCAATTCATTGACAACGACATCAACACTGTCTGCACCATAGCAACTCAACGTGTTGGTGGTATATACTGCGTGAGTATGTATTTCTGAGACATTAACTCTGTATCTGCCACCGTCCGTGGTAACGGCATTGGTAATATAATGAACGGTATCGGTAGTTCCCAAAGCATTACCATTTAACAACCAATTTTGGGTAGTATATCTGTGATCGAGATAAATGTTCATATTTTGTTCGGCGCAGATAATACCGTTTGTAGGATTGGTTGACAAATTCGGAATCGGGGAATTGTAGTGTTCTACATAAACTTGCAACGTATCGGGGCTGATACAATCTGACAAATCGTTATAAGAAACCACATAGAAATTAGTATTATTTGTAATCATCGGATGAATCGACAGAGCTGTATCGATAGGATTATAAAGGTAATCGTACCAAATACAAGTTCCACCATCAACAGGTATGGCAGTGAGGGTAACGTTTCCGTCTTCACAAATCTGGGTTTGGCTATTGTTTAAATCTAAAATGGGAATTTTGGGATTATCCACGATTAATTCAAAATGAACGATACGATAGATAACACCCGAACATTCAGAAGGAGAGGTAAAAGTTGCGTCATAGACACCCGGAGAATAATAAGTGGAGTCTCCAATAGTGAAAGAACTTCCAACGCAAATTGTTACCGGCGCAATGGTATCATAATCAATAGAAGTAAGGCTGTCGGATTGGATAAGGTCTCCCAAAATACTTTGGTGACCACCGATTTTATATCTTTCGTCATTTCCAACAAAGTGGTCCCAAGCGGTACCGCCGATTCTTTCATGAATATTGATAACGATGCTGTAATCGCCGTCTTCTTTAAAATTTACACGTAATCGGTGAGCGGTATTAACGGGATCTTGGAAGAATTTAGCATAAAAGAAGTCGAAGAAGTCGGGGTTATTCTGACCGCCGGCACCGAGGATGCTGAAGTATCCGTTTCTTGCGCAATCACCAACTCCATTGACGGGGGTATAAGCACCCGGGTAGCTCCCGCGCCCGTCTCCATCGTCACAATAATTGCTGGTATAATCATCACCAACCCACGTCACATTTTCTCCATTAACAATTTTGGTTTGAAAGCGAAATTCATTCAGGTATGAAGTCAACGAATCTTGGGGGATAATTACTCCATTTCTATAAAGTTCCCACTCCAATGATATTTTTGTTGACTCATCAATACACCCTAAAAAAGGATGCAAGTCGAATGTGTAAACGCTGTCAAGTACAATTGTCGTAGGAAAGCTTGATGGTGTCATTGTAACACAGCAAACCCCACCTTGTGCTTTCGTACTTAAGCTAAACATCGCTAACAATACGCTAAAAACGCAAAAAGATAAAACTTTTTTCATAATTCAAAAATTTATATTTTTATTATTTATTTTCTCAACTATTTGATTATTAATTTCTTATATTTTATTTTATAAAACACGACTCTATTTTTCCAATTCTGCAAAAATACATTATTTTTTTAAAATACCAAGTTTTTTATAATTTGTTACGATTAATTTTAAAATAATTATTATCGCACAAAACGTTAAGTAAAGCAGGAAATGCTAATAATAAGGAACAAAAAAGCATTTAGCCGTTGTTAAAAGAGATTTTATCAACAAAAAAAAATGAAAAATTCTTAAGGATAAAGGGTTTATAAGGCACAAATGAGCCAATAAACAAACGCTATCGGGATTGCTAACAACGAGGAATCAAAGCGGTCTAGAACGCCACCATGTCCGGGGAGAATATGTCCGGAATCTTTTACCTTACAATTGCGTTTGAACATAGATTCTACTAAGTCTCCGGCGGTTCCAAAAAGAACGACCACCAAAGCGAATCCCGCCCACTGTATCGGGGTGTTGATTTCCGTATTTTCAAAATAAGGGATATAAGCAAAAAATATGGAGCTAAAGACCGTCAATATCAGCGCAGTGATAAAACCCTCCCATGATTTTTTGGGAGATATTCTCTCGAACAGTTTATGTTTTCCGAAGAGGCTTCCCGCGCAAAATGCCAAGGTATCGTTCAACCAAATAATAACAAATAGTGCAAGTACGATGGCATGTGCGCCGGACTGCAACATCCAGCCAAGAAGGGAGAACGGTACAACTATCCAAAAGATGGAAAGCATGACAACTCCAATATTTAACAAAGGGTTTTCGCGGTTACGGAATAATTCGACAACGAATGTCAGCACGGCAACAACAAGGGTAATCAAAAATAAGATTGTGGACAGATAAGAAGAGTCGGCATACAGCTGTATGGCAGAAAAAAATGAAGCCGCCAAAAAAAGTGGCAATACAACCTGAGGAGATGCCGATAATTGGTGGGATATTTTTAATAATTCCAATACACCGACCAGTGCAAAGAAAAGAAATAGCACAAAGAAGATGACGGAATATGACTGATAGAGAACAACGGCTGCAAAAACAACGGCAACAAAGATACTGCCCGTAATACCTCGGATGATTAAATTTTTCATTGTTCAACAAGCATTACAATAGTGATATGAGGATTTTCCGGAGTATATTCTTCATTTTCAACTTGAACGGGACTGACGATTTCGAGCATGTCGAATTTCATGGTGAGAACATCCGACTTACGTTCAATTTTTGTTTCGGTTTTCAAATGTTCCAGCAACTGTTCCATATCGCCATAGATGGAAGAGCTGCTTGCCAATACAATCACATTGGGGGCTAAGTTCCGAATTGACGGATATAACATGGTGCTGGGTGATTGAATAAAAGCGATGCTGCCTGACCGTGCTATCAAATATTCAGCATAAACAATTACGGCATCTGCCTTTTCATTGGGAGGCAACGAATTAATACAAGAAATATTAAATTGTGCAAATACTTGAGACAAATTGGGAGAAACGTTAAGTACTTTTTCGTATTTTCCGATTTCAATTTCTTTATTAACATATCCATATACCTCACGCATTTTCGCAAGGACATAGTCCCCCTTATTCATTTGAGATTTATCAATTTCAAACTCAACCAACTTTCCTCCATTGGCTGAAAATTCATTTTTAAAATGTTGTAAGGGATGCTCTATCTGACCAAATAATCCAATGTTTCTGTCTATTAATACTTGCGTCCTTTCACTTTTAGAGGCAAGTGCCGTGCGTAAGGATTGGCAGATAGCATTCCGTTGATTATTATTTTTGGCTTCGATAGAGTTGTTTGAATCTTCCATGACTTGTATTTTTAATTAAACTCTGTCCGCTTCTTTAGCATCATTGTCTTCAATTTTTGGTTGTTCTTCGGATATAATATGTTTACCTTCTTTTTCAAAAGCTCTCTTTCCGAAGATATTTTCCAAGTCTTCCGCAAAGATAACTTCTTTGTCTACCAATAATGTTGCCAATAGGTCTAATTTTTCTTTATTGTCTTGTAGAATATTTTTAGCTCTTTGGTAGGCAGATTCCACCAATATGCGCATTTGATTATCAATTTCCTCAGCGGTTTTTTCGCTATACGGTTTATTAAAACTGTATTCGCTTTGTCCGGAGGAATCGTAATAGCTGAGGTTTCCAATTTTTTCGTTCAGTCCGAAATAGACGATCATGGAATAGGCTTGTTTGGTTACGCGTTCAAGGTCGTTGAGTGCGCCGGTGGAGATTTTTCCAAAGGCGACATCTTCGGCGGCACGTCCGCCGAGTAGTGCGGTCATTTCATCGAACATTTGTTCGAAAGTCGTTATTTGACGTTCTTCGGGAAGGTACCAAGCGGCGCCCAATGATTTGCCTCGTGGCACGATGGTTACTTTTACCAAAGGGGAAGCGTGTTCCAAGAGCCAGC
>JALNYF010000020.1 GCA_023229985.1 Bacteroidales bacterium
TGGCTCCCACTACCCGATCATTCTCCACCACGGCGGTCACACCCAAACATTTGCCCGAAATTTCAAGAATTACTTTTTGAATATCATCGGTGGGCAAGACAAACGGTTTTTCGTTGTACTTAAATAGGTCATTTACCTTGATATACAAACGTTTACCAAGAATTCCGCCCGGGTGGAATTTGGCAAAATCATGAGAAGTGAAGCCGCGCAGATGAATCAGACTGGATGCCAATGCGTCGCCCAAGGCTAACTGTGCGGTAGAACTGCACGTGGGAGCCAAGTTATTGGGGCAAGCCTCTTTTTGCACCGTACAATTTAGCACAAAATCGGCTTCTTTGGCTAAAAAAGAATCTACATTTCCAACCATCGCAATGAGTTTATTCCCATTCATTTTCAAAAAAGGAATCAACACCGATATTTCGGGAGTATTGCCGCTTTTGGAAATACAGAGTACCACATCATCAGGCTGAATAATTCCCAAATCGCCGTGAATGGCATCGGCAGCGTGCATAAAAACAGCCGGTGTTCCGGTAGAGTTCAACGTTGCCACTATTTTTTGTCCGATAATGGCACTTTTCCCGATGCCGGTAATCACTAACCGCCCTTTCATCCCAAAGATGGCTGTAACTGCATCCTCAAACGACTGATCCACATACTTTTGAAGCTCCAAAACAGATTGTGCTTCCAGCTGTAAAACTTCAACTGCTATTTGCTTAATATCTGAATTTTGCATAATAACTAATTAACAATAATGGTTTCTATGGCACGGGCAATCCTTTTTTGGGTTTCTGCAACGCCCAATAAATCAATAATTTCAAACATATCGGGTCCCTTTGCCGCACCCACGAGCGATAATCGAAAACTATTCATGATTTGTCCCATATTCAATTCGGTGCCCTGAATGTATTCCATCACCAAGTTATGAGCTTTCTCTTTATTAAACGGCTGAACGGAGGACAAAATGTCGGATATTTTTTTCAGATGCACATCTGTGCCGGGTTTCCATCTTTTCTTAATAACTTGTTCATCGTAATCTGTCGGTGCGACGAAGAAGAAAGCGCATTGTTCCCAAAATTCAGGAATAAAGTGAACTCTTTCTTTCATCAAATTGATAATTTTTAGCAAATAATCAGTATCGGGATGAATGTTGTGTTTTTGCAATTCTTTTTGAAACAAATCCAATAAAAGCGTATCGGGAGCCATCTGAATATAGGCGTGATTGAACCATTTTGCTTTTTCGAGGTCGAATTTCGCGCCGGATTTACTTATTTTCTCGATAGAAAACAGGGATACCAAGGTCGGCAAGTCCATTATTTCCTGTTCGGTGCCCGGGTTCCAGCCGAGGAGTGCGAGCATATTGATAACTGCTTCAGGCAGATAGCCGCTTTCGCGGTAGCCAGAAGAAATTTCGCCCGACTTCGGGTCTTTCCACAAGAGAGGGAAAACGGGGAAACCCAGCCGGTCGCCGTCTCTTTTGCTCAGTTTGCCATTGCCGTCCGGTTTCAGGAGGAGCGGTAAATGGGCAAATTGGGGGGCTTCCCAGCCAAAAGCCTGATACAACATCACGTGCAGCGGCGCAGAAGGCAGCCACTCTTCCCCACGAATCACGTGAGAAATCTCCATCAAATGGTCATCCACAATATTTGCCAAATGATAGGTCGGCATCCCGTCAGATTTATATAAAACTTTATCATCTAATAAGTTAGAATTAATTCTCACTTCGCCGCGGATTAAATCGTGAACTAATATTTCGCTATTTTCAGGATATTTAAAACGGATCACATAAGGTTCATCGGCATGGATTCTTTGTTCAACCTCAGCGGGCGTGAGGGTCAGGGAATTGCACAATCCGCCACGGGAGCGGGCATCATATTGGAAGGTCTTTTTTTCGGCTTCGGCTTGTGCGCGGCGTTGTTCAAGGTCGGCGGGAGTGTCGAAAGCGTAATAAGCCCAGCCATTGTTCACCAACTCAAGGGCATATTGTAGATATATCACTTTTCTTTCGGATTGTTTGTAAGGACCATATTTTCCACCGATGTGGACACCTTCGTCGAAGGGAATCCCCAACCATTCAAAGGCTTCAATAATGTATTCCTCCGCACCGGGGACAAAACGGGTTTGGTCGGTGTCTTCAATTCGCAAGATAAAATCGCCGTAATTCTGTTTGGCGAAAAGATAATTATACAACGCAGTTCTGACGCCGCCAATATGCAAAGGACCTGTGGGGCTTGGGGCAAATCTGACTCTTACTTTCTTCATTATAAAAAAATATAGCTAAAAATTTCTGTTTTTAATTTTTGTAATAATTTCTTTGGTATAAAGCGGAAAATCGGATTTCATCATCCAATCGTAGTAGGCGCGTTCGGTACGAAAAACTTCTTCCACTGATCTTCCTTTATGTTTTCCAAAATTAAAGACTTCTTCATCTCTGTCGTTAAAAACGATGTGAGCGGCAAAATCAACGGCGCGACCATTGCGGGAGAAATTGCTTAAATCTTTTACGTTTTCGGTAACGGGCACGGATAGGTTCCCGGACTTATCTTCGTATTCAACATTTTGATAACGTGCTACTTGTGCGTCCAAGACTTCAAAAGTGGCGCGGGTATCGGCGGCGGCGGAATGGGCATCCTTTAAATCCTTCCGGCAATAGAGTTTATAGGCAGCCGTGAGATTACGCGGTTCCATTTTATGATAAATCTGTTGAACATCAATGATATAGCGATTGCGCATATCAAAATGTTTCCCAATTCTCAAAAACTCTTCCACCAGCAGCGGAATGTCGAATTTATTGGAATTATAGCCGGCAATATCGCAATTATCGAAGAAGTCGGCAATTTCATTTGCCACTTGTGGAAAGGTTGGTGCGTCTTTTACGTCAATGTCAAAGATTCCGTGTATGGCGGAGCATTCCGCGGGAATGGGACATTCGGGGTTAAGGCGCATCACTTTTTCCTCTTCGGTTCCGTCCGGAGCAACTTTGAGCATACATATTTCTACAATTTTATCTTTGGCAACGTCCAATCCAGTCGTTTCCAAATCAAAAAATAGTAAGGGGCGTTCTAATTTAATATTCATTGTTTTAATTTTAAAGTCCTAATACTTTAAGTCCTTGATTGAAGCGGATATCGCGAGGAATACCTGCGTTGTTGATTTTGTCGAGGTCTTTTTGCAAAGCCGGAGTAATATTTCCTTCTTTGGCTCTAAATTTCTGAGCGAAGTCGAAGTCGCCTTCGCCTTGGGTTTTAAGGATGAGAGCTGACCAAGATTTTATGGCGGTTTTAGCTTTGGCAAAATCTATCACATATTGTCCGTTTGCGTCTCGTTGGAAGGCCCCCATATTTTCCATATAGGTGAAACACATCATGTTAGCTTTTCCGTGTGAGCTGGCAGCACCAAATCTTACGGAGCGAAGAATTCCGGCAATGTAAGTCGCGATGGCATCTTCTTGAGTAATATTGGTAATTTCTTTTTTCTCGATTAGATTACAAACGATGAACAATCCCAAGATGTCGGCTTTGGCTTCCTCCCAAGATGTCTTTTCGGTTTTCATGGCATCATCGACGGTGCCTTTGCCGTTGACGGTTTCTTTAATTCCCAATCCGTGAGCTACTTCGTGGAAAGAGACGTTCCAGAAAAAGGCATCGAATTTCAAATATTTTTGTTGTTCCGGAGTAATAATCAATTCTCCGATAGGCATCAATATTTTGTCAAATTTGGCTTGCATACTGTTTCGCAGTTGCAATCTTCTGGCACCTTTTTGTTTTTGAACGCGCTCGTCATTGGGCAGGTTAATGGCAATGGTTTTGCTCCCCGAGTTGCAGTCGCCGGCGTAATAAATAGCATCATAAACATTTAGGTCTGAAGAAGTTCCGGGAATAAAAGTTTTATATTTAGGATCACATGGGAGTTCTTTTTGAATATCGGGCAACATGGCAACGAATTTTGCCAATTCTTTGCTTCTTTCAACATCTTTTACTAAAATGAAAGCTTCGTAAGAGGCTTTGGCTTCGTTGAGTTTATCATCATAATTTTCGATAGGACCCACAACAAAATCCAAGCGGCTCTCTTTCATATCCATCCACACCAAGTCGCTCTGAAAATAATCATCGGTAAGGAAGGCTTTTTTGCGTTCTTTCAAATAGTTTTTCATTCCGGGGTCATCGACAAGTGGGATGGCTCGGTCGAGGAGGGCGCAAACTTTCGTAATCTCTTTTTTATATTCATCTCTATACCAAACGGTTTTAAGATTTCCGTTCTCATCGCGGCGCAGAACAGTATAAAGGCTGCCTTTGTTTGGGTCTTTGTACGCCTCGTATTCTGCCACGGTAATGTCTTGCGGATAGTATTGACAAGCATCGGGTTTAGGACCTACATTCGGAACGAAAGGAAGGTTATTGTTCAGTCTGTCCCACGGACCGTAGTTAATGGTCACAAATTCTTTGTAAGGGTCTTGCAAATTCTGCAATTCGGAGACGTTACCATACGTTTGTTTCCAGAAAAGTTGGTCCATAATTTCCGAAATTTGGACAAAAATCGGAATAAGTTGTTTTTCCTTTTCAGACAGTTTACTAATGTCTGTTTTTAAGTCAAAATAGGCATACTCAGCCACTCTTTCTTTAACGTAAGCGGCATCTGTTTGAGCGAAGCCGATACAGCTGCATGAAAGCATTAAAATTACGAGGATTGGTTTTTTCATTTTTTTTAATTTTTTATTGTAAATAATTTATAATCAATTAATCTAAAGATTCCATTGAGGGGCCGATATAGGATTTCCAATTCAGTAATTCGTGCGGTCCGAAGGAGGATTGTGCCGGATTAGCTGTTACTAAGTTGCCCAAGTTCTGACACGGCATATTCAAAAAATGGAGGGTTTTCTTTCTACCGCGGGCATTAATCTGTTTTTCAAAAGAGTCGAACATCGGCATCAGAAACTGGAAAGAGTCTTTACGAAGTGCCTCAATATCAACATATTTCAGTGAATCTTGATAGAACCCAATCAGTTGTTCCAACAGACCGGACATCTGAATATTCTTCTTGGCATAGATCATCACGATATAATCGGCTTCTTCAATATTCCAAAAGCGGTAGCAGGGCGAGTAGGTATTCAGCAGGTATAAAGCATTAAAAAACAGATCTTTTTCTTGATATGGCACATTTCTAAAATCTTCATCGGTATAAGAGCAGGTTTTATTTTCCATGACCACCAATGAAATATTTTCAAAGAAACCTCTTCGTATATTTTCGTATGATTTGGTGCATAAAAATTGTGCATAAAATGCACGGAACAGGGAACCAACGGAAGGGGAAACCGGATCTACAAATTGAGTCGTAGTATGCAACAATTCTCCCATTTGCGACATCAGTTCTAATAAAGAGAGAGGCGAATGGAGCGCAAAAATGCAATATTGGGAATGATTAGGAGAATAAGTATGAATAGTTTTTTCCAAAATTATCGGTATTTTTGCTGTTTTTTTAAAAAAAAATTATTTTCAATTTTTAGCCAGCGAAAATACAAAAAAAAATGCGAAATTTGCACTTTTAAATAAAAAAAAGATGATAATCAAAAATTATGCGGCAATAATTGCAAAAGAACTTGATTTACAAGAAAAACAAGTTCGGAATGTTTTAGATTTATTGGCATCGGGAGCAACGATACCATTCATTGCGCGCTATAGAAAAGAGGCAACAGATTCTTTAGATGAAGTACAAATCGGAAATATTCGCGATTTATATGGCAAATTGACAGAGATAGACAAACGTCGGACAGCCATTATTGATTCCATGACCGCGCAGGGGCAACTGACTGCCGATTTGGAAAAAAAATTAAATAATGCGCTCACGATGAGTGAGTTGGAAGATATTTATCTGCCATACAAGCCCAAACGCAAGACCCGTGCCTCTGTGGCTCGCGAAAAAGGGCTGGAGCCATTAGCCGTCATTATATTAGATCAAAGCAAAACTAATTTGCAAAATATTGCTTATCAATATATTAATTCTGAAAAAGGCGTACTTACCGCCGAAGATGCGTTAGCCGGCGCGCGGGATATTATTGCCGAGTGGGTTTCCGAAGATGCCAAAATTAGAGAAAGAACACGTTATATCTTTGCCAAAGAATCGGTTATCACTTCAAAAGTAGTCAAAGAGAAGGAGAAAGAGGGAGAAAAATATGCTGGTTATTTCAATTCGTCAGAGAAATTAAGTAAAGCTCCTTCGCATCGAATACTGGCAATGTTTCGCGGCGAAGAAGAGGGCTTTTTAAAAATCGGAATCGCGCCGAATGAAGAATTGGTGCTCCCGCTCATTCAAAAACAGTATCTGAAAGCCCAAAATGAGTGCAGTTTACAAGTTGAAAAAGCCATTCAGGATTCATACAAACGACTGCTACAACCGCAGATGGAAACGGAAATGCGGAAAATTTATAAAGAAAAAGCCGATAAAGAAGCGATCTCCGTCTTTGTCACCAACTTACGTCAATTGTTACTGGCACCGCCCTTGGGACAAAAAACGGTCTTGGCGATTGACCCGGGCTTCCGAACCGGCTGCAAAATAGTGATTTTGGACAAACAGGGGAAGTTGCTGCACAACGAAAACATCTATCCTCACCCACCCCGTTCGGAATACAAATTGGCGTCCGACAAACTCAAGCGGTTGGTTTTGCAATATCAGGTGGAAGCCATTGCCATCGGCAACGGCACTGCCGGACGAGAAACAGAGTATTTTGTGCGCAAAATCCCCTTTGAACGCGATGTTGTGGCGATCATAGTCAATGAAAGTGGGGCTTCCATCTACTCCGCTTCGCCCATCGCTCGCGAAGAGTTCCCCGACTATGACGTGACCGTGCGGGGTGCCGTCTCCATCGGCAGGCGACTCATGGACCCACTTGCAGAATTAGTCAAAATTGACCCAAAATCGATCGGAGTAGGACAATATCAGCATGATGTCAATCAATCTTTGCTGCAAAACAGTTTGGAAACAACCGTGGAGAGCTGCGTCAATTATGTGGGAGTGGAAGTCAATACGGCAAGCAAAGAGTTACTTTCGCGCGTTTCCGGCGTAGGCCCGTTGTTGGCGAAAAATATTGTCACTTTTCGCAATGAAAACGGTCCTTTTGATTCGCGTCAAGGTCTTAAAAAGGTGCCCCGTTTTGGAGACAAAGCCTTTGAACAAGCCGCCGGATTCCTTCGCATCCGCAACGCTCAAAACCCTCTGGATAGCAGTGCCGTCCACCCTGAAAGCTACCATATTGTAGATAAAATGGCTGAAAAAGTAGGATGCACCATACCGGAACTTATCAAAAATGAAACGCTTAGAAAATCCATCCGTTTGGAAGAGTACACTACTTCCACGGTCGGACTGCCTACTTTGAAAGATATCATGCAGGAGCTGGCAAAGCCGGGACGCGACCCCCGCACCCATTTTGATGTTTTTGAATTTGATAAAACCATCAATTCCATCAACGATTTAAAAGTCGGAATGGTCGTCCCGGGAATCATCACCAATATTACGAATTTCGGCTGCTTCGTTGATATTGGCGTCCACCAAGACGGATTGGTACACATTAGCAATATTGCCCACAAATTCATTAACAATCCCAACGACGAAGTAAAATTGAACCAAAAAGTATTGGTAAAAGTGATGAGCGTAGAAATTGACCGTAAAAGAATCAATCTCTCCATGAAAGATGCGAAATAAACAACTTTTTAACGAAATCACAAACCAATCAAATAAAAGTGTAAATTTGCAGCCAAATTATTAAATATGAAAAAGATACTCTCTCTTTGCATAATTGCTTGTATGATAATCAATTTACAAGCGCAAAATTTCGAAGATTACTTCATCAATCGCACCTTGCGATTAGATTATTTGCATATCGGAAAAAATGATGCAGAAACATTTGAAATGAAGAAAATCTCGGCAGGTGGAACGTGGAGTGGAACGCGCAATTTCCTTATCGACCCCCATCGCTACGGAGACGTCCTTTTTCAAGTCTATGATTCCACCTCTAACCAAATGATATTCACAAGAAGCTACTCTTGCTTGTTCAACGAATACCGCTCTACCGAGCGCGCCAAAACCGAAACCGGCAGTTTTGAAGAATGTATCATGATGCCGTTTCCAAAAAAAACTGTCAAATATACCTTTACCTCCTACGACAGACAAAAAGTGGGAACACTGAAATATGTCGGCTATTACAATCCTCAATCAACTAACACACAATCTTTTACAAAAGAATATAAAACCATTAATCTTCATATTGGCGGCGCGCCCGATACTTGTATCGACATTCTGTTCGTGCCGGACGGCTATGCAAAAAAAGATAAAAAAGAGATGATTTCCGATATGAAACGTTTTTGCTCTTACATTACAGAGTGTTCGCCTTACAAAGAGAATTTACAGCACATCAATATTCGTGGCATCAAGGGGTTTTCGCAAGAATCGGGCATTACAGATCCCAATCAGGGTTTTTATACCCAAACGTTGCTCAACAGTCGCTATAATGTGATTGATGTAGACCGATATTTAATGTGTCTGAACGTATGGAAGTTGAATGAGGTTGCCGACGACGCACCTTATGACGTGCTGATTATCGTTGCCAATTCTGAGAAATATGGCGGAGGCGGCATTTACAATTTCTACGCAACCGTCAATAATGAAGGAATGTACTCGGATTATGTCATTGTCCATGAAATGGGGCATCTCATTGGCGGACTGGGAGATGAATATTTCACTTCCGAGGTTTCGGTCATGGATTACTACCCTACCAACATTGAACCGATAGAACCGAATTTAACGACTTTGGTGGATTTCGATTCCAAATGGAAACCGATGATGGAGACGAGTACGCCCATTCCAACACCTGCTACCAAGAAGTATAAAGACACATTGGGCGCATACGAAGGCGGCGGCTACGTAGCCAAAGGAGTTTACAGACCTTGGCAAAATTGTACCATGAAAGAATCCATTTACAATAATTATTGTCCGGTATGTACACAAATTATTCTCCAAGCTATCGATTATTTTTCAAAATAAATTAAAGATATAACATTATGAGTATTACTAAATTAGATCAGATCATTGAATTCGTAAAAACCAAACCTCAAAAAAGATTAGTAGCAGCTTATGCCAATGACGCACACACCATTGAAGCCGTGAATAATGCCGTTGAAATGGGTATTGTAAAAGCCACGTTGGTGGGCGATGAAGCCACCATCAAGGGCGTTTGTCAAACTTTAAATATCAATCCCGATAATTTTACCATCATACAAGAAGCCGATGAGAATAAAGCGGCAACCAAAGCGTGTGAAATCATCAACAACGGCGAAGGCAATATTTTGATGAAAGGTTTATTATCTACCGACAAATACATGCGAGCCATTTTGAACAAGGAGCGTGGTTTGATGCCCGGACCCAAAGCGGTTTTATCCCACGTTACCGTCATTCAAACTCCTCGTTATCACAAATTAATCATCTGTGGAGACGTAGCCATTATTCCGGCACCGGATTTGAACCAGAAAGTGGCCATTACCAATTTTTTGATACAAACCGCCAAAGCATTACAAATTGAGAATCCCAAAGTAGCTTTGTTGGCAGCGACCGAACAGATGTTGCCCGGAATGCCGGCATGTGTAGATGCCGCCATCATTAGCAAAATGTCGGAACGCGGACAGATTAAGGGTGCTACCGTAGATGGACCGCTCGGCTTAGATGTTGCCATTGATATGGAATCTGTGCAAATTAAGAAATTGAAAAGCGAAGTCGCCGGTGATGCCGATTGCTTGCTATTCCCCAATATTGAAGCGGGCAATTTGTTTTACAAAAGCAACACCAAATTAGCCGGTGGCGAATTAGGAGCCATGGTCGTTGGCGCAAAAGTACCTTGCGTGCTCTCTTCCCGCGGCGATTCAGCACTTACCAAATTATATTCCATCGCTTTAGCAGCCGCCGTTTGTAAATAATCATCTTATGAATAAAAAATCAGTTTTTCTTATCCCGCTCTTGGCGATTCTTCTTTTCGCAGTCGGCTGCAAGAAAAAAGTGAACTACGTCAATTCCGAAGACGTCGTTCAGGAAAACATTTTTCAGTATTACAAAGTTTCCTATCAACCTGAAAGTAAACAATATACAGTTAGAGCCGTTTTTACGGTAGATCATCAAACCGGCGACATTATCCGGCTGACCGATGACTCAAAAGTGCTGTTTAATAATGACGAATTGAGTGTTACCATCAATGAAACAGAGTGCGTCTATGAAAAAAAATACGATGGCGAATTACCCGCCACCCTCCTTTTCAATTACACCAACAACAACGATAGTACATTCACCAACAAACTGATATTGCGACCATTTGAAATCAAACAAGAAAGCATAATTCTGCAAAAAGGAGAAGAAAATGCGATTTCCTTTAGCGGAAAGAAGTTTGGACCATTGGAAAGTGTCGTTTGTCAATTGATGCAAGAGGGAAAAGAAACCATTGAAATCGAAGTATCACCGGAAGAGAAGGAAATCATTATCTATCGGGAATTTTTAGATGGCATTCAACCGGGAAATTACACCGGCTATTTTATCAGAAAGAATTACGAAAACGACATTCAGGCAATGGACCGCGGCGGATTATGGGAAACCGAATATATTTCTACAAAAAAACAAATCAAGATTCAATGAAAACATCATTAAGAACTCATACGTGCGGGGAACTTAACGCACAGCATATCAATGAAAAGGTTACACTTTGCGGTTGGATACAAAAAATTAGAAAATTGGGCGGAATGACCTTTATCGACTTGCGCGACCGCTACGGAATTACTCAATTAGCATTCAATAACGACACCGATCCCGACCTCTGCAAACAAATAGAACGTTTTGGAAGAGAATGGGTTATCACAGTTTCCGGTACCGTGACCGAGCGCTATAGCAAAAACAAAAATATACCAACCGGCGACATTGAGATTTTAGTTTCAGAAATCGAAGTGCTGAATGAATCGCTCGTGCCTCCCTTTACAATCGAAGATGATTCTGACGGCGGAGACGAACTCCGAATGAAGTATCGTTACCTCGATTTAAGACGTAACGTAGTGAAAAACAACTTGTTATTCCGTCACCAATTGGGAATTGCCATTCGTAATTATATGAATCATATCGGATTTGTGGAAATTGAAACTCCGTTTTTGGTTAATTCAACGCCCGAAGGTGCCCGCGACTTTGTGGTTCCCTCCCGTCTCAACCACGGGGAGTTCTACGCCTTGCCCCAATCTCCGCAAACTTTCAAACAACTCCTCATGGCTGCCGGCTTCGACAGATACTTCCAAATCGTGAAATGTTTCCGCGACGAAGATTTACGCTCCGACCGCCAACCCGAATTTACCCAAATAGATTGCGAAATGTCGTTCATCAGCCAAGAAGATATTCTCAATACTTTTGAAGGATTGATAAAATACATCTTTCAAACCACCAAAAATATTGAAATTACTGATATTGAACGTATTACATACGCTGATGCCATGAAATTTTATGGTAGCGACAAACCGGATGCCCGTTTTGACATGCGCTTTGTCGAATTGAACAATGTTTTACAACACAAAGAATTTAAAGTTTTCAACGATGCCGAATTAGTGGTGGGCATTGTCGCCAAGGGGTGTGCGGATTATTCCCGCAAACAGCTGGATGAACTCACTAACTTCGTTAAACGCCCTCAGGTAGGTGCCACCGGATTGGTTTATGTCCAATGCCAAGCCGACGGGCATTTCAAATCATCTGTCGATAAATTTTACGAGCAAGCTGATTTACAAGTAGTTGCTAAACAGTGCGATGCAAAAGAAGGCGATTTAATTCTCATTATGGCAGGAAAAAAAGAGAAAGCGCAAAAGCAGTTATGCGAATTGAGATTAGAAATGGGCAATCGTTTGGGATTACGCAAAGCTGGTGAATATAAAATATTGTGGGTCATTGACTTTCCACTTTTGGAATGGGACGATGAAACCGAACGTTTCTATGCGAAACATCACCCGTTTACCGCTCCGAAGCCGGAACACGAAGCCATTTTGGAAAGCGATCCTGCAGCCGTGAATGCCAATGCTTACGACTTAGTGATCAATGGAACAGAAATTGGCGGCGGTTCTATCCGTATCCACAACAAAGAGTTGCAAAAACGTATGTTTAAGGTATTGGGATTCAGCGATGAAGAAGCTCAAAAACAATTTGGATTCTTGATGAATGCCTTCCAATACGGCGCTCCCCCACACGGTGGTATTGCTTTTGGTTTCGACAGAATGTGTTCGGTTCTTTGCAACTCCGATTCTATCAGAGACTTCATTGCTTTCCCGAAGAATAACGCAGCCAGAGATATGATGCTCAATGCTCCTACCCGCATTTCAGATTTACAACTGAAGGAATTAGGGCTGCCGTTGAACGAAAATTAGTCTGATTTTCAGAAAGATACATGTTTTTACTAAAAAAGAGGAAGCTCCAATTTTGAATTAAATTGGAGCTTCCTCTTTTGGTGGAGCCGGCGGGAGTCGAACCCGCGTCCAAACTTGCTGCAAAGATGCTTTCTACATGCTTAGTCATCGTTTCATTGTCGGCTTTAAGCAGGTACGTGACCAACCAACCTATTGCTTATCTTCTAAATTTTCGCTCGTACATCGAAGCCTGTACTTGCTATCCACCCCTTTATGATACTTCTTGCCGGACGCCGGACGGCGAGGCTTCCGGGGAAGCACCCAAAACTCTAATCCTTGATTAGGTTTCGAGATTCGCTGCAATTATGCGGCGAATGCATAGTTTTCGCCATTTATTGGCTATGAGAGTTAGCTTTTAACGGAACCATCTCACAACATCCGACATGCTTACAAATCCACATACATGCTGTCAAAACCTAACGACCCCTGTATGTTTCAATGTTCAATTTACGTTTCCTCTTAGTTTTAAAATTACTCTATCGGTCTCTGCGTTAGACATCACCGTCACCCATTTACTGATAAGACCGGAATCTTTGGCAGTATAGGTAGCCTTAATCGTAGCTGTTTTCCCGGGCATAATGGGAGATCTTGACCAATCTAAAACCGTGCAGTCGCAATTTGACACCACGTTATCTAAAATAAGCGGTTTTTTACCGGTATTCGTAATGGTAAATACGCCCACTTTGACATCTCCGATATTGAGCGTGCCAAAATCCATAGTGGTCTTATCAAAAGAGATTTCCGGACCGGTGATGACTTTTTTTTGTTCAGACTGAGCTTGCAGGGCAGTTACGGACATCAGCAGAAGCGTAACCAAGATTGAAATTAAATAATTCTTTTTCATCATAATGTCTAAAAAAAGTTAATACTAAAATACAACTATTGAGCTTTCATCATTGGGCTTTGCGAATTCTCCGGGGTACCTTGTGTAGGAGTTTCAGAGATATACCCTTTAATATGCAATACTACATTATTATTGATGGCATTTGATTCAATGGTAATACTTTTGCTAATCGTTCCAATTCTTTTGGTATCGTATTTTACTTTGATGACTGCTGTTTTGCCGGGGGCAATTTCTTCTTTGGGCCATTCCGGAACGGTGCAACCGCAGGAAGAACGCGCGTTAGTAATTAACAAGGGTGCCTTTCCTGTATTTTTAAACTTAAACTCACACACCCCATTGTCGCCTTTGTAAATATTGCCGTAATCGTGTTCTAAGGATTCAAAAGTAATTTCCGGGACTTTGTTTTTATTCTTCTTTTTAGGTTTTACTTCTTCTTGGGTTTGATTATTCGGTTTTACCTCTTTTTGAGCTTGAAGATTAAATGATGCGAAAAGTAATGCAATCATTGATAAAAAAACTATTCTTTTCATATTCTTTGTATTTAAGATATTATAATAAGTTTAAAAATTAAAAAACGTCTCTTTGACCATGTTATTATGTTGAAGTTTAATAAATGAACGACAAAATTGCCAAGTCATATCCCTTCAAGCCAAAACCGGAAATAAAACCCGAACATACGCCGGCTAAATGGGAGTTTTTGCGATATTGTTCTCTTCCAAATAAATTGGAAATATGAACCTCAACCACCCTCGTGGAAATGGATTTAATCGTATCCGCCAAAACAAGGGAAGAATGAGTATAAGCACCCGCATTCAAAATGATGCCGTCAAAATTCTCGGACTTCAATAATTTGTCCGTTATATCATCTAATCTATCCGATTGAAAAGAGACTAATTCAACATCGCTGAATTTTTTCTGCAATTCAACAAAATAGTCTTGAAAACTGATGGTACCATAAATATCAATTTCCCGCGTTCCAAGTCTGTCCAAGTTAATTCCGTTTAATATCAACAAACGCTTCATTTTATTTATATTCTATAATAAAAACGTCCTCATCGGGCTTTTTCATGTTCAACTGTTCACGGACATATTTTTCCAAAAGTTTGGGATTATTATAGATCTCATCAAAACTATATGAATTTTGAATATAGTTCTGAAGTTTGAAAATCTCGTTTTCCAACATCTCGGCTTTGGTGTCTATTGAGCGATGTTTTCGTAAATCATTTTCAGAAAAAAAGAAAAAATAAGTCGCGGCAATGACTATGGTGCCAACGTATAAGCCAATTTGGAAATATTTTTCTTTCTCTGCAATCTTTTCCTTGATAGACTTAAAAAATTTTATTCTCATCTGATAACTGATTACAACGGCTGCAAAAATACAATTATAAATTGAATGATGAACTACTCAATAAGATTTTTTTCAAAAGATTATTCCATATCCTCGCCTTCGATTTCCATTTGTTTTTCCTGACGCTGTTTATAGTTATTGATTTTATAGCTCAATGTCAGCGAAATCTGCATTCCCGGACGTTCACGGACACTGTATGCGTCATAACCATTGGCAGTTACATGAGAATAGGTGGTTACGTAAGTTTTATAAGAGGAAAATAAATTCCGCACATTCAAACTGACTACAAAACTCTTCTTAAAGAATGATTTTTTAACACCAAAATCCACAGAGTAGCTGGCAGAGCGTTTTCCCTGACCAATTCCACCGCTTCCCCAACCCATTGCGCCGGTGGTTAACGAAGGAGCACGGTAACGGCAATTCAGTTGTAAACTCCAATCTTTTGGCAGGTTAAACGTCTGATTCAATCGAACATTCCAAGACCAATCACGCGTTAAATATTCATCAATCAAATCTTTACTGTCAATTATAACCCGATAGAAACTTCCACTTAGCGTAAAACGCCAAAATTTCCATAACTGTTGCCCATACACCAATTCAAATCCGATATTCTGACTCTTGTTTAAATTCCGGTATGAAGTTAAAGTATAGGTATAATTTTCAACCGTATCTTGGAAAATCTCGGTATATCTGCTAATAATGTCATCGCGCTGACGGTAGAAGCCCGTAAAACTAAATGAGCTTTTCTTAATGGTCATCAAATAAGCAAGTTCAAAAGAATTGACAAATTCGGGGGTAAGATTGGGATTTCCGGTTCGGTAATTTAATTTGTCGGACACATCGGTAAACGGGTTTAACTGCCAAATACTTGGGCGTGTCACGCGCCGCGAATAGCTAACCTGCAAAGAGTGTTGTTCGTTGATATCGTATCGAATATGAACCGTCGGGAATAGGTTGTAATAGTTCTTATAATAAGCGGTGTCGGCAGATTTTAAATCAGATTTGGTATTGGCAATTTCGCCTCTAACGCCCAACTGTATTTTCAATTTTTTCCAAAAAGTATTGGAATAGATGAAGTAAGCAGCATTGATCATTTCCGAAAAGACGAAATGATTGCTTTGCGTCATGTCCTCAGCAATGGCAACGCTATCGCTGCCGGAAAAGAGATGATAATCTTCTCCGATGGAGCGATACGACAATTTGTAACCGGTTTCTATTCTACCCCCTTGACCCACAGGCGTAACAAAATCGACTTGCGCTGTTGCAGTACTGTTGTTATCTTTTGTCTTTGAAAGTTGATAAATAGTGGGTTTTTCAATATTCATATCAAAATAATCTTGTAAAGACGAATCGAGAGCCGAACGCATATTTTGGGTATAATAGACATCTGCCGTCAATTCCTGTCCTTTGGTTTTGAATACTTTTTTATAATTCAAAGCCGAACTGATATTATGGCGGGTATTCCGGTCAAACGAACTCTGCACGTAGCGTTCAAATATCGTCTTTGCTCCCTGCAAGATATTCCGGTTATCAACATTTAACTCACTTTCCGAATTTCTACCATTATAATTATATGAAACAGAAAAACTTAGTGTATTCTTAGGGTTAATATTCCAATCGATGCCGGTTCTTACATTGTGCATGTAGCCGATATTATCGTTGAAATTGTCTTGATAGAGCCAAGTGGAATCTTCACCTATCCACGAAGTGCGTTCCATGGTGCCGGCACTTTTTCTACCAAAACTTCTAAAATCATAATTGAGAAAGACGTTAATATTTCCATAGCTGTAGTTCAGGTTAATATTTCCGTTATAATTGTTGAAATAGGGTTTATTTTGGAAAAGATACATACTGCTACGCAGGCTGACCATTCCGTTAAATCCGCTTTGTTTTCTTTTTTTCAGAACGACATTTAATATTCCCGCCATTCCATCGGGTTCCAAGCGGGCAGAGGGATTGGTAATCACTTCAATGCTTTCAATCAGATTAGCCGGAATTTGGTCTAAAGTCATATCTGTTGGGCGCCCGTCAATCAATATCGTTACATTTTCGCTACCCCGCAAAGTAACATTTCCTTCCAAATCAACATCAACAGATGGAATTTCCTCCAAAACTTCAACGGCAGTTGCTCCTTCGGAAATGATACTTGATCCGACGTTAAACACTTTTTTATCCAAATTACTTTCCAACATTTCCACTTGGGCTTTGATTTCCACGCTACCCAACATCGTCACGCTTTGGTCTAATTTAATCTTTTGTAGTTTCAGAACCGGTTTTGATTTAGAAATGGAAGAAACGGAAGAGTAATGTGGACGATAGCCAATGTAGTCAATTTTCAAAATAAAATCGCCAAAAGGCACATCGGGGATTAAGAACTCGCCGTAGGCGTTGGTAATTCCGTAAGCTATTGCCAGAGAATCAGCTGCGCGAAGTATATAGACAGTGGCAAATTCAAGGTATTTCCCATTTTCATTCACGATAGAGCCGACCAAAACACCGGTGGTTGAGGTAACTTTTTTTTGCAATTCTTCATCATTTAATCGCTGCCCGAAAACCGTCTGTACTGTGAGGGTTATGATGAGTAAGGATAGCAGCAGATGCTTCAAATTAGATGTCATAAATCATTATTTTTCTAGAAAACGAAGTCATAGACTTCCAATATGGATTGAAGTTTAATTTAGAAAAATGAAAATACAAAAAGAATATTCTGTAATTTATTTTCAAAAAAAGTATCTTTATACAAAAAAAAATGTATTTTTGCGGGCTAATAAAAATGATGTTTTTATGAGCAAAATTACCATTGATGACAAACAATTTGTCAAGTATATCTCCGAAAAAGAAATTGATGAAGCAGTTACAAAAGTTGCCCAAGCGGTGAATGACGAGTACAAAAATGACGTTCCAATTATCATTTTAGTTCTAAATGGTTCCATTATTTTCGGTTCAGATTTATTAAAAAAACTAACGATACCATGCCGAGTATCGTGCATTCGTCTTAGTTCGTACGAAGGCGTAAAGTCAACCGCAAATGTCAAGAATTTCATTGGATTAGTAGAAGATCTCAAAGACCAACGAGTATTAATCATTGAGGATATTGTGGACACCGGAAATACTTACGAGCATATATTGAACATGTTGAAAGCCGAAAATGTTAAAGATGTAAAGATTGCTACCATGACGTATAAGCCCAATGCTTACAAGAAACCATTTCCGATTGACTTTGTAGGGATAGAAATTCCCAACAAATTTATTGTAGGCAGAGGATTGGATTACAACGGCTTAGGCAGAAATCTTCCTGATATTTACCAAGTTTGTTAACCTAATCCCATTCTTATGGAAAAAAAATTCAACATCGTTCTTCTCGGTGCCCCCGGCTCAGGTAAAGGGACACAAGCGCAAAAAATTACCGAAAAATATGGTTTAAAACACGTTTCAACCGGTGAATTATTTCGAAAAGAAATATCTTTGCAAAATGAATTAGGACTCAAAGCCCAATCTTATATTGACCGCGGGGAACTATGTCCCGATATTTTGACGATTGAGATGCTCCATCATTATCTGGATTTGTTTCCAGAAGCAAAAGGATATATCTTAGACGGCGTGCCTCGTACTATTAAGCAAGCCCAACTTTTGGACGGCGTTGGCTATCCCAAAAGTATTCCGGTTGACCTTATCATCTATCTGTCTGTAGACCAACTCGAAATCGTTGCCAGAATGATCAAACGCGCCGAAATCGAAAAAAGAAGCGATGACACACCGGAAGTGATCAAAAACAGAATTAATAATTACTTCGCCCAAACCAAACCGTTAGAATCTTATTATCAAAAAAGTAAGATTTATAAAGTAAACGGAATGAATGACGCTGAAACTGTTTTTACAGACATTTGCCACATTATTGACCAATTTATCAAATAATTGGGCTGACCGATTCGCTAAACAACTGAAGGCGTTGCGTTGGTTCAAAACCCCAAGGCAACGCTTTTACTTTGAAATAATATGCCCTTTGAGCGCCAATCGCAATCTGAATGATAATTTATTCCATAGGCACGTTCCCGGCGGATATGCGCATCCCAGAATATTCCTGACTTTATCACTTGTAATTTACTATTATATCATTCGCTGATGATAGTAATTTGCGACGTCGCAAAAAAAAATTGTCTATTTGGGCGGCATGTTTGTTCTAAAATGATTGCTGTCCGGTAAATATTGATTGAATAATTAATTTTTACGAACGGATGGTCCCGTTTTAGTTTTGACAAAAACAAAAACAAGCAACTTACATTTGTAAATTGCTTGTTTTAAACGTTTTGAAGCTGTTTGAGCGGAAGACGGGTCTCGAACCCGCTACCTACAGCTTGGAAGGCTGTCGCTCTACCAAATGAGCTACTTCCGCAATGGTGGGAGGGGGAGGATTCGAACCTCCGAAGGCTTAGCCAACAGATTTACAGTCTGCCCCATTTGACCGCTCTGGTACCCTCCCAAGTGTGAGCCGATAGACGGACTCGAACCGCCGACCGGCTGATTACAAATCAGCTGCTCTACCAACTGAGCTACATCGGCCTTAGGATTTTTGCTGTTTCAAATAACGTGTCTCATTTTGAGGCTGCAAAAATACACTTTTTTTCTTTTTCTACAACTTATTTCTTTATTTTTTTTATTTTTTTTTAATGTTTTGACGTTTAAACATTTAGAAAATATATTTTTAAAAACTATTTCGTTTTGCAGGTTAATGACATTGGTTTGTGTATAAAATTTTGGCGGATTATCTCGAGAATTCGAATTTATAAAGTATCTTTGCACTTTTATTCTGAAAATATTATATGGGTAAACTTATCTTATTGTTCTTCGGATTATACACAGCTTTGCTGTTTGTAGTAATGTGGCTTTCCTCGCGCAAAGCCAATAACGCTACCTACTTTACCGGAAATCGCAAATCTCCTTGGTTTGTTGTAGCTTACGGCATGATTGGTGCCTCCCTCTCCGGCGTTACCTTCATGTCCGTACCGGGCGACGTAGCCAATATCCAATTTACCTATTTTGGCGTAGTTTTAGGTTATATACTTGGTTATCTGACAATTGCATACGTCTTACTTCCACTATATTATAAAATGAACGTCACCTCCATCTACGAATTTCTCGACTTTCGCATCGGCAACGAAGCTCATAAAACCGGCTCCGTATTTTTTATCATCTCCCGTCTGTTAGGTTCTGCCCTTCGTATGTACTTGGTAATTTACGTCTTACAAATATTTGTTTTCGACCACTGGAATATCCCCATCTGGATTACTGCTACTATCATGATTCTGGTTATCATAATATATACCTACCGCGGCGGCGTAAAAACCGTGATCTGGGCAGATACTCTCCAAACAACCTTTATGCTCGCCTCCTTGGTCATCACCATTATCATTATTTATCGAGAAATGAACTGTTCTTTTGCAGATATCTTCCACAAAATTGATGCCGCCGGCTATACCAAAGTTTTTGAAACAAATTGGCAACGCCCGAACTTCTTCCTGAAACAAATTATCAGCGGGATGTTTATCACCATTGTCATGACCGGATTAGACCAAGATATGATGCAGAAGAATCTGACTTGCAAGAACTTAAAAGATGCGCAACGCAACATACTGACCTTTTCCGGAATCTTGGTTTTTGTCAATGCCCTATTCCTTTTACTGGGCGGCATGCTCCTGATTTATGCACAACATATTAATTTCGATGTAACCGGTTTTATTGCGGGAGGACAAACCGACCGCATCTATCCTGAATTGGTTTTCAATACATTAGGTGTTGGAACTGCCATCGTCTTTGTCATGGGACTGATTTCTGCCGGCTACTCGAGCGCGGACGGGACACTCACCGCACTGACCACCTCCATTTGCTACGACCTCATCAAAATTGAAAAACATATCCCGTCAGAAAAAAAGAGAACTAACGTCCGCCGATTGATCCATTTGGTTGTTTCCTTGTTGTTTCTGCTCACCATCATCATCTTTTCGAGTTTTCACAATAAAGCACTGATAACCATTATCTTCGAAGTTGCCGGTTATACTTACGGACCCATTTTGGGAATGTTTGTTTTTGCCATTTACACCAAACGCAATATCCGGTTCAAAGCACTTATTCCCATCATTGCCGTGCTCTCCCCGATTCTCTGCTTCTTCCTTTCCCGTTACTCAGAAATTTTGTTCAACGGCTACCAATTCGGGTTTGAGTTATTGATAGTCAATGGGTTATTAACATTTTGCGGAATGTTACTGATTAGTGAAAAGCAAAGTTATTCTATGAAAGCCGCTGCCAATGAAAAATAAACTGACCAACAAATATGTCTTCGCGGTAACTTACTTTTCGGAGCATAACCCCGATGCTGCCTCCGAATTGGACTTTGACAGCACTTTTCAACTTTTGGTGGCAGTTGTTTTGTCGGCACAATGCACCGACAAGCGTGTGAATATTGTAACGCGCCAACTTTTTGCCCGTTACCCGACCGCGCGAACTATGGCGGGAGCGACCGTTGAGGAGCTTTATGAGCTCATCAAATCGGTTTCATATCCCAACAATAAAGCGGCACATTTGCATGGATTGTCGCAAATGTTAGTCTCGGATTTTGGAGGGGAAGTGCCTGATAATATGGAAGATTTGCTAAAATTGCCGGGGGTCGGCAGAAAATCGGCCAATGTGATATTGTCGGTCGCTTACCAACGTCCCTCCATGGCAGTAGACACGCACGTTTTCCGCGTATCTACACGTATCGGTTTGATTCACAACGCCAAAACACCCTTAGAAGCTGAGAAACAATTGGTTGCCAATTTGCCGGAAGACAAAATTGCCATCGCACATCATTGGCTTATTCTGCACGGACGATATATTTGCACCGCCCGCAAACCGCAATGCGAGAAATGCGGAATATCTTCCATCTGCGATTTTTTTCTGCATAAAAAATAAAAACTTTTATTATATATTATTGTTTAAAACAAAAACAAACATAAAAATGGCAAGCGTATATATTCCCAACCCCGAATTAGAAAGAAAAACCATTCTGCAGAAGTACAAAGAATTGCTGCTTTCCGTATATGACAAGACAACTGTGGAGCAACGCAAAATTATACACAAAGCCTTTGCATTGGCTGCCAATGCGCACCGAGACATGCGGCGCAAAAGCGGAGAACCGTACATTTACCACCCACTTGCCGTCGCCAAAATTGTGGTACAGGAAATCAACCTTGCCACCACTTCCGTAGTATGTTCATTACTTCATGATGTTGTGGAAGATACCGAATATACATTGGAGGATATTCAAGATATGTTTGGCGAAAAAGTGGCAAAAATCATCGACGGTTTAACGAAAATCGATGAATTGGCATTTAATAATGACGTTTCACTGCAAGCCGAAAATTTCAAAAAAATATTCCTGACCATGTCGGAAGATATTCGGGTAATCTTGATTAAATTGGCTGACAGACTGCACAATATGCGGACATTATCCTCGATGCCGCCGGAAAAACAGTGGAAAATATCATCTGAAACATCCTATTTTTACGTTCCTATTGCGCATCGTTTGGGATTGTACAGCATAAAAAGCGAGTTGGAAGATTATGCCATGCAATACACAGACCCAAGTTCTTATCATCTTATTTTTAATAAGTTAAAAAGCACTCAGACTATTCGGGAAACGATGATCAAGGATTTCATTGAGCCGATCAAAAAACGATTGAAAGAAGAGAATATCGTAGCTGAAGCATCGGGCAGAACAAAATCTATTGCCTCCATTTTTCAAAAAATGAAACGACAAAACGTGAATTTTGAAGATGTTTACGATATCTTTGCCGTGCGTTTTGTTTTTGATGCGGAACCGGAAAACGAAATCAAATCATGTTGGGACATTTATCGAATTGTTACCAATATTTATCCGCACAACAAACCGGACAGAGTCAGAGATTTTTTGTCCATGCCGAAATCAAACGGCTATCAGGCACTTCACACAACGGTAATGAGCAATAGCGGCAAGTGGATTGAAGTTCAGATACGTTCACGCCGAATGGACGAAATAGCGGAGCGCGGATTTGCCGCTCACTACAAATATAAAGAAGCCGATAAAACCCCGAAAGAGTACGACAACCGGGTGGAAGAATGGCTGCTTAAAATTCGCAACATATTGAAAGGTAATGACATAAATGCCATTGACTTTTTGAATGAAATCAAGTTAAACTTAGATTTAAAAGAGGTATATGTCTTTACGCCCAAGGGCGACATGCGCGTGCTGAACGCAGGAGCATCCGTACTTGATTTTGCATATAGTCTTCACTCCAACTTGGGGAATAAATGTCTAGGCGGCAAGGTAAATTCCAATATCGTACCCAGAAATCATAAACTTAAAAATGGAGACCAAGTAGAAATTATCACCTCCAAAAACCAAAAACCGACGATAGAATGGTTTAACTACGTTATCACTTCCAAAGCCAAAGAAAATATCAAAGAGGCAATTAAAAATGAACAGAAAAAATATACCGAAGACGGTATGCGAATTCTAAAATCTTATTTACAAGAGCTGAATCTTGAATTTTCTAACGCCAACATCAAAGTCATACAAACCGCAACCGAGATCAAATCCCCTATCGAGTTTTGGAGTTTCATCGCTGAAAAAAAATTATCAAAACACGCTGTTGCTCAAATAATTGCTAATTCCAACAATACCAAAATTCCCACAAAAAATGCCGCTGAGATTATTGCAGACGAAAAAAAGAACCAAGAAGAATTAGAAAAATTTCAACAAACAATTTCCGAAACGACGGACGCCTCATCTCTTAATAAATTAATTGATAAACAATTAGAAGAACGTCCGGAAATTTTTACGATCGATGATACTTCCGAAAAAATCAAATATCACGTTGCCCCCTGTTGCAATCCAATTCCGGGCGACCAAGTAGTTGGTTTTAAGCTCTCCAATGACGAAATCATCGTTCATAAAACAGAATGCAGCAAGGCAATAGAACAGATGTCGAAATTCGGGAATCGAATTATCAAGGCAAAATGGAGAAAAGAACAGGAAATTGCCTTCTTTTCCGGCATTAAAATGGAAGGATTTGACAAAAAAGGAATGATCAAGGAAATTGTTGACATTATCTCGTCACAAATGAATCTGAATATACGCTCCATCAATATTGCAACCAAAAATAATGTTTTCAAGGGGGAAGTAATGCTTTATATTGAAAACGTAAAAGCACTCAATGACCTCATCAAAAAAATCAGTGCCATCGAAAATATCGAAAAAATTGAACGCATCGGCTAAAACATTGCCGCAAGCATATCCTCGTTGGTAATGTTCAGCAAGAAATCTTCCGTTCTGATTCCAGTGAACAGCTGTTTCAGATTATCTTCGTTATATAATTGATTTTCAAATAGTTTTTCAAATTTTTCTATTTCATTGTCCCGTACAACGAAAAAGTCGCCCGAGATTTTCATCTCCGAAATAGAGCCATTTTTGATGTGCAGATTGACCTGTAAATTGCCACCGGCAGTACGAATGGTTTTGGAGAAATCATATTGCGGAGAGTTCCCAAAATTCCATTCCCACGTCTCATATTTTTCAGAAATCAATCGCTGTATCTGTTCTTCATCATATTGGGTAAAGTGATACATTTGGCAATCCGAAAATTTCGCTTGTATGTGCTTCATAATCAAATCAGCAAATTCGAGAATGGAAAGAGGACGAGGAAGATGCTCCGAAATGTTAGTGACTCTTTTACGAACCGATTTAACCGATTTATCTTGAAATTTAAGTGGGTCTACGCGCAAAGCCGCCGACAAATCAGAGATTTCGGAACAGAAAAGTAAAGTACCATGGTGTAAAATCCTGCCATTATAGGCACACTGCGCATTACCGGAAAACTTTTGTCCGTTAATCATCAAATCGTTACGCCCTTCAAAAGTAGCCGGCACGCCTAATTGGCGCAATACATCAATCACCGGCTGCGAAAAAGTTCGAAAGTCGCCATCTCCTTCTCGAGCAATAAAGGTATAATTCAGATTTCCCAAATCGTGGAAAACGGCTCCCCCACCGGTAATCCGTCTCACTACCTTAATATGGTTTTCTTTCACATAATCAACATTAATTTCAGCCAACGTGTTCTGATATTTTCCAACAATAATGGCAGATTCATTACGCCATAACATAAAAATGGGCTCCGAAAAATTCTTAAAAAAATACTCCTCAGTAGCCAAATTATGATACGGATTCGTGTTATCGTGATAAATACAAAGCATAATTTTTTTTGGGCGCAAAAATACACAAAAAATCAAGTCACATCTTCCCTATAGCAACTGTTATCAAAGATATTGTTCAAAATATCATATTCATCTTGTTTTATCAAGAAAAAAATGTAAATTTGCAGATGCAATTCAAGAACCGAAATTTTAAAAAATTACAATTTAATAATTTAATAATCAATAGAATATGAAAAAAAGTCTGTTAATAGCTATCGCCATAATATTATGGTGTAACTTACAAATCAACGCCCAAGAAGAGAAAACAGAGGGCTATGTTTTCACGCATCAGAAAGAGATAAAATGCACATCCGTGAAAGACCAAAACCGTTCGGGTACTTGCTGGAGTTTTTCAGGGATCGGTTTTTTAGAATGTGAATTGATCAGAATGGGCAAAGGCGATTACAATTTAGCCGACATGTGGATTGTAAACAAGGCTTATAACGAGAAAGCCGACAAATATGTTCGGATGCACGGAAACTACAATTTTGGTGGCGGCGGTGCCTTCTTTGACGTTTTTCGCATGATTGAGAAATACGGAATTATGCCGGAAGAAGTATATCCGGGATTGGAATATGGTGAGAAACT
This sequence comes from Bacteroidales bacterium, assembly GCA_023229985.1. GTDB lineage: Bacteria > Bacteroidota > Bacteroidia > Bacteroidales > WCHB1-69 > UBA1756. The sequence continues at coordinate 25,502 of JALNYF010000020.1, forward strand.
GCACGTTCACGGGGAGTTGGATGCCTTACTGAAAGCCTACGTAGATGCCGTTATCGAATGCAAAAAAATAAGCCCCGTATGGAAAAAAGGATTTAGTGCCATTGTAGATGCCTATTTGGGCGCAGCTCCGGAAAATTTTACCTATAACGGCGTTTCATACACTCCGACCACTTTTGCCCAATCATTAGGTTTAAATATGGACGACTACGTGAGTATTACCTCGTTCACCCATCACCCGTTTTACGAAAAATTTGCCATCGAAATTCCCGACAATTGGATAATGGAAGAATCGTACAATCTTCCTTTAGATGAAATGATGGCAGTAATGAACAACGCCATTGACAACGGATACAGCATTGCTTGGGGCAGTGACGTAAGCGATAAAGGTTTTAACTGGGGCAAAGGGGTAGCCATCGTTCCGGATAAAGATTTTGAATCTACCGAAGGTTCCGACCGTGCACGCTGGGAAAGCCTTTCTCAGAGCGAAAAAGATAAAGAACTCTACACTTTCGACAAACCCGGCAAAGAAAAAACCATTACCCAAGAAATGCGTCAAGCCGCTTTTGACAATTACACCACAACCGATGACCACGGAATGGTAATCATGGGCAAAGCCACCGACCAAGCCGGAAATTCCTATTTCATCGTTAAAAACTCATGGGGAACGTTCGACCGCAATCCGTACAAAGGATATTTTTATGCTTCCGAATCGTTTGTTGCCATGCAAACCATCAACTTTATTGTTCATAAAGACGCACTTCCCAAAGATATCAAGAAAAAATTAAACATTAAATAAAATGGAAGAATTCGTTCTGAAACAATTGGAAGAATCCGAAGCCTTGCTAACCGGTCACTTTTTGCTTTCATCGGGACGGCATAGCAATCGTTACTGTCAGTGCGCCAAGTTGTTACAATATCCTGCCCGCGCCGAAAAGGTAGTGGCAGAGATTGTAAAGAAATTGCAAGGAGTTGAAATAGATTGCGTTGTCGGGCCGGCAATGGGCGGTGTCATCGTCTCCTACGAACTAGGGCGTCAATTAGGAAAACGCGCCATCTTCACCGAACGCGAAAACAACGTCATGACTTTACGACGCGGTTTTGAAGTAAAAAAAGGCGAAAAAATTCTGATTTCCGAAGATGTTATCACGACCGGAAAATCGTCCATTGAAACCATTCAGGTATTAGAACAATACGGTGCGGAAGTTGTGGGCGTAGCCTGCGTTGTGAATCGAAGCACACAACCCTTTCCCTACCCGATTTACGATGCCATACAACTACATATTGAAAGCTGGGAATCCTCGGAATGTCCTTTGTGCCAACAAGGTATCCCGTTTATCAAGCCGGGAAGCCGCAAAATAGAATCTTAACATTACAACCATGTCAAACGAAAACTTCATCGATTACGTTAAAATCTTCTGTCGCTCCGGTAAAGGGGGTGCCGGTTCTGCTCATTTGCTACGCACTGCCCAAGATCCGAAAGCCGGACCCGATGGGGGCGATGGAGGGAAAGGTGGAGATGTTATTTTAAAAGGAAATCGTAACTTGTGGACACTCTTGCATTTACGATACACCAAGCACATTTTTGCCGAAGACGGCGGAATAGGATTGGGCGGACAATGCTTCGGCAAAAACGGACAAAATGCCATCATTGAGGTTCCTCTCGGCACGATTGTCAAAGACCCTGAAACAGACGATTTCTTGGGTGAAGTCACCGAAGACGGAGAAGAGCTGATTGTACTCAAAGGCGGACGGGGCGGACAAGGGAACGTCCATTTTAAAACCGCAACGCGCCAAACCCCACGCTTTGCCCAACCCGGCGAAGAAGGCATTGAACAATGGCTCACCCTCGAACTGAAAGTGCTGGCAGACGTCGGTTTGGTGGGTTTCCCCAACGCCGGCAAATCTACCCTTATCTCCGTCATGTCCAACGCCAAACCGAAAATCGCAGACTACCCGTTCACGACCTTAAAACCCAACTTAGGAATGGTCGCCTATCGCGACTACCAATCTTTCGTCATCGCCGACATTCCCGGAATTATTGAAGGCGCATCCGAAGGGAAAGGTCTCGGATTAAGATTCTTACGCCACATTGAACGAAATGCCATCCTGCTTTTCCTGATCCCGATTACTTCCGAAGATATTCCCAAAGAGTACAAAATTCTCCTGAACGAATTGCAATCTTACAACGCCCAACTCATTGATAAAAAACAAATTGTGGCCATCACCAAATGCGACTTGACGACGGAAGAAGAAATAAAGAAAATAGAAAAGAAATTATCACTTCCCGTTCCTACCCTCTTTATTTCGGCTCATACGCAAAAGAATATCATCAAACTGAAAGATTTGCTTTGGCAAATCTTAAATAATGAACGGGATATATAACCCCGCCACGCAAAAAATTACACTATGATTCGTCATCAAATGATTCCAGCAATAAGCCTGAAATGGAGCTTGATTCTTTTGCTTATTATCCCATTAACAACTCAGGCACAGCGTTTTAAGTCATTTTCAAACGACCCAACACTCACTTCAAGTGAAATGCGGACTTTTGCGGAAACCGTTCCGAAAGAGCGACAAAAAGAGGCTGAAACCCTTTTGCTTTATTTTGACGAATTTTGGAACAGCTCTCAAATGACCGAATCATTTCAAAATAATTTTATTGAAATGTCCAATATGATGTTGCGAAAAAACCTAAGGTTTTTTCCACATTTTAAATCCTATATTGAGGCTTTTAACGCATTTATAAATAGTGACTTATCAGACCATGACCGAGATTGGATGCGTTTTATTCAATATCACATCGACCACGACATCAGCCAATTTGACAAACTCATGGTGAATTATACCAACATATTCAATGCCAATATTTTAAACACAACACCCAATGTCAGGTGGACCGCTTATGGCATCGTAGAAAGCATGGGAATGGAGGAAGAACCGTACATATCTTACAAAGATGTGGATTTAGTGGGAGCGGCATCGCGCGACAGCGTGGAAGTGATCGGCACCAGCGGCAAATACTTTCCCGCTTCTTTGCGCTGGGCAGGAACAAAAGGGTCAATCTTCTGGTACAGAGCCGGTTTGAGCGGACAAGTGAAAGCCGTTTTTGGCCAATATGACGTGGATATGCGCCAACCGAAAGTGAGAGTTGAAAATGCCAAATTATACTATCCCGATTTTTTTTCACAGCCCGTTGCAGGAGTGGTAGAAGATAAAACCGGATTGGAATCGGAAGAAGAAAAAGTGACCTATCCGCGATTCCGGAGTTATGATAATTCATTGCTGGTCAAGAATATCTATAAAAATGTGGATTATATCGGCGGCTTTGAGTTGCGAGGTGCCTCCATTCGGGGCTACTCCGACGAAAACCAATTGGCACAACTAATCATCAATAAAAACAATAAAAGAGTTGCACACGTTTACTCTTTAAATTACCTTTTTAAGGAAGAAACTGTTCGCGCTAACGATGCTAAAACAGTCATTTATATCGAAGATGATTCCATTTTTCACCCATCCGCCAACTTCTATTATAACGAAAACAGTTCTCAACTGCTGATTTCCAGACCGAAATACGGGGTTGGAAGAAGTCCGTTTTTTGACACTTACCACAAAATGGATATTACGGCAGAATCTGTGGCGTGGGATGTTACAACCGATAAAATTGAATTTAAGCCACTGACCGGTTCTACCAACCAAAGTTCCGCATCTTTTGAATCTCAAAACTTTTTCAATTCCTCAACGATGAGCCGTTTGCAAGGTGTCAACGACGAAAACCCGCTATATACCATTTGGAATATTTTCCGCTCCGTAGATTATCAACCGGTAAGTTATGAAATGATGGTCAGAGCTTTCAATCACCCGCCGGAAGACGTAAAAGCTCTACTTATTCAGTTTGCCGCCGACGGCTTTGTGGAATACGACGTGAATAACAATATGATTAGCTATCGCCATAAAATTGCGCAATACCTCAACAATGACGTGGGTAAAAAGGATTACGACAATATCGTATTGGAATCCAAAAATCATTACGCAACTTTGGATTTAACAAACAATGAATTAGATGTTTCCGGTTGCGAGTTTTTTGTACTGAGCGATGCACAAATTGTCAATGTATATCCCGCCAATGAACATGTTACCGTAAAAAAAGATAGAGACATGGAATTTGCCGGCAGAATTGTAGCCGGTTTGTTTGACTTTGTGAGTCACAAATGCCAATTCAATTACGACCAATTTACCGTTCAAATGGATGACATCGATTCTTTAATTATGTACGTTGAGGATAAAAACGGACCGCAAAATTTATACGGCGAATATCGGTTAACCAAAGTCATGAGTCCGATAGAAGATTTGGGTGGTACTTTATATATTGATATGCCGAAAAACAAGTCCGGCAGAATTGACAACCCCAAATATCCGATGTTTACGAGCTACGAAGGCGGCAAGGTTTATTATGACCATCCTTTCACTTTTAATCGCCACTACGACCGCACCAAGTTTTTTTATTTAGTTGATATATTTACCATTACGAATCTTGATAATTTTGATACCGATTCGATACAGTTTGAAGGGCAATTGGTTTCGGGCGGAATTTTCCCCGATATTCGCCAACCGCTCAAAGTACGCCCCGATTTTTCATTAGGTTTTATTCATGAAACCGAATCCAATGGTTTGCCGATGTACGGCGGAAAAGGTCAGTATTTCAAAACTATTGATTTAAGTAACAGGGGTTTACGTGGTAAAGGGGATATTCAATATTTAACTTCGCTGACACATTCCGACAGTTTGGTTTTCTTCTTGGATGCCACAACGGGACGCGCTAACTCACACGTTGTCAATGAGCAACTTGCCGGTGTGGAATATCCGCCCGCCAATGTTGAAATGGCGGCTTTGAATTGGCGACCCTATTCCGATGCCATGTTTGTTTATACAGATAAAATGCCGATGAATTTGTTTAATGAAGCGACATTGGTTGGCAATTCCAAATTAACGCCGGCAGGCATGTACGGCACCGGAACCGTCAATTTTAAACGGGCAGATATTACTTCACAACTATTTGAATTTAAACATCATGAGCTTTTATCGGATTCTGCCGATTTGCGCATTTACGATTTGTATCAAACCGACGAATTTGTCTTTTCAACCGATAATTACAACTCTCATATTGATTTTAAAACACGAAAAGGAAATTTTGTTTCCAATGGCGACGCCTCGGAGGTACTGTTTACCAGAAATCAATTTAAAACCAATGCATCCGCTTTCGAGTGGAAGCCGATTGATGAGGATATTTTGATTTTCAAATGGGACGACCCGTATAAGGATATCAATATCAATGCGACACCGGCATTGGAGTTGATTGATATGAAAAGCGTTGGTAATGAATTAATTGCGACTAATCATCCGCGATATAATTTGCAATTTACGGCAGTAAACGCCGAATTTAATTTCCGCACCAATGTTATTAATGCTCACGGCGTACGTTACGTAAATTGTGGCGATGCAGCCATTATTCCTGACAATGGCGACATTACCATTTTGGAACAAGCCTTTATACAGCCATTGCAAAAAGCGCGAATTGTTGCCGGACGCGAGAATAAGTACCACCAACTATATAATTGTAACGTGAGTATCGTTCATGCTGCTGATTTTAAAGGGTCGGGCGATTACGATTACATTGATGAGAACAAGGAGGTACAAATCATTCATTTTGATACAGTTTGGTATTACCAGAAAACACAGGGCGATGCCAAGATACCGATGGAGGTTGATTTTAAACTCAGTCCGCATTTTGGATTTGACGGACGCGCCGAGTTGAGTAGCGAAAACGAATTTCTTACCTTCATAGGCGGGGTTGAATTTATTCACGATTGTGACACCGCTCAACGTGCCCGAATGCGAATTAGCGATCAAATTAACCCGAATGACATTTTAATAGAAATTGACAATCGCGCTAAAGATGTCACTGACCGTAAAGTAGTTGTAGCGATTGCATCTACCAACGCGACCGGCAGAATATACACGTGCTTCGGAGCCGCGAAAGACCAATTCAACGATTCGGAATACATTTCTGCCAATGGTTTTATCACTTTCGACCACGCCTCACAAGAGTTTAGAGCTGCGTCGATAGAGAAGTTACGCAACCCCGAACTCCCGGGCAATATGATTTCATTAAGTAAAACCAATTGTATATCAATAGGTTCCGGTACAATTGACATGGGCGCAAAACTCGGACGCGTGGACTTCAATACAGTGGGTTCCATTGTCAATTACATGAAAGCCGACTCCGCCGATATGAGCCTGACCACTTCCATCGACTTCTTCTTTAATGAAAATGCCATGAAAATCATGAATAAACACATTGAAGAATCCTTGGAACTCGATTTCATTGATTCATGGGAAGATATGGAATATGAATTGGCATTAAAAAATATGCTGACGGAGGAAGAATATGACAAATATGCGTACGAAGTTTCCGTTAACGGGCAGGCGCAAAAACTGCCGGAAAAATTGCGGGTTCAGTTTTTGTTTTCCAACATCGGATTTAAGTGGGACAAAATTGCCAAAGCCTTTATTTCACAGGATAAACTGCCACTTATCATTTGTGGTTCCAAGGAAGTAAACAAAGAAATTCCTGGTCAGATTGTCATTGAAAAACGCGGTTCGCGCAATCGTTTGTATCTGTTTTTTGAAATTGAAAACGACTTTTTCTTCTTCCAATGCGAAAATAACAGTATGTATGGAATGTCGTCAGATGAAAAATTCAACGATGCCATCAGCAGCGTAAAAGTCAAAAAGAGAATGTTGCCCGCCGGCGACGGGAAGCCGTCCTTTACCTATAAGTTGGCAAGCCGGTCGCAAAAAGCCAAATTCATGAAGAAATTCTATCAAGTTCCCGAACCAGACGAAGGCAAAGAATAATTCTTCGAAAATTTGAAAAAATGATAATAATGAGGCAACATTTTTCGTACTATTTTGTATAGAATAATCAGAGGAAAGGTCGTAAAAAGGCATATCCCCAAAAAATCGTATCTTTGCCTCCGATTTTTGATCAAGTAAAAAACAAAAAAAACATAATATGAAACGTATTTTTAGTTTAATCATCCTATTTTCATTAGGTATTGTTAGTGGATTTTCGCAATGCGATGTTTCAATATCGGCATCTGCCGATATTGTATGTACAGGCGATAATATCACCTTAACAGCGACGGTAGGAGGTCCTGATCCCGGTAACTGCGGGCAATCCATCAACATGAGCACAACGCCAGTGACTGTAGATTGCGGCACATCCATTTGCTATTACGATGCAGGTGGTCCGAGCGGTCAATATGCCAATTCTTCCGAAATTTCTCAAGTATTTACCTCCGGTAACGGCAGTCCTATCACCATTACCTTCATTTCGGTAAACGTAGAGAATAGCTTTGATGAAATCTATGTATATAATGGCCCTGGACAAACGGATTTGCTAAATACCGGGAATTTATACAATACGCTGCAAGGATTGACTTTTACTGCTCAATCCGGTATAATGACCGTCCGTTTCAGTTCCGACGGAAGTGTTCCTTATAATGGCTGGGAAGCGATCATTTCGTGCGATGCTTGCAGCAACTATACCTACACTTGGAGCGATGGGTTTATTGGTGCTACTAATGCTATAACCCCCAATCAAACAACTACTTACACCGTAACTGCTACTTCTGCAAACTGTTGCACCGCTACCGCCAGTTACACCGTCGACGTAACCAATTGTGTGAATACCTGCAATGATTTTGAAACAGTTACCGACCGCGCTGATTGGACGCTCGTCAACGGGACTCAAACCAACCAATGGGTGATGAATACAGGTACCAACAATGGTGGATCTTATTCGCTGTACATCAGTAATAGCCCTACAGCCGCTACCCCTAGCAATGCCTATTCTACCAGCTCGACTTCAGCAGTATGGGCTTACAAAGAATTTGAATTCCCGGAATGCGATGATGATTATGTACTAAGTTTTGATTGGAAAGCATACGGCGAAAGTTGCTGTGACTATATTTATGTATACATCGGAGACGCTGCAACCGTTACTGCGGGTTCTACCACTGCTCCAGTCGGTGCTACTGCACTGAATAACCCTCTTACCAGTGCACAAAAATATAACTTGCAAACGGGTTGGGTACATGCCGAATTTGTTTTAGACAATGCAACCTATTCGGGAAGTATTAAAACCTTATATTTTATGTGGCGTAATGATGGTTCCGTCGGTACAGCACCTCCCGGAGCCATTGACAATGTTTGCCTTCTATCGTGCGAACCTTGCAACCAACCTATCGTTACCGTAACACCAACAACTGCCGTTTTATGTCAAGGCGAAAGTGTGACACTTAATGCTTCC
>JALNYF010000021.1 GCA_023229985.1 Bacteroidales bacterium
TCGAGGGTACTCCAGATTCCTGAAAGACGGGTATATTAGTTAAGTTCCACGTTTTTTTATGTTGTGTTGTCATGTTTAGCTCGACTGTATTTGCAACATTTTTGTGTCGTTATTTATAATTTATTGCTGTCCGGTAAATATTGTAAAGTGGTGGCGTCCGACCCCGTAGGATTTGTATGTTTGTAATGTATGTTTCGTAAACATGGAATGTGGCGTACCGTAGGTACGCCACAAATATAGAGATGCACGGTCGTGCGTTAGACATGAGAAAAAATGGGAAATATTTGTTTTAACCCGAAGTAATCCTTCGGATTTTTATGCATTATACATTTTTCTAAAATGTAAGCCTGACAAAATATGAACCGCTGTAATTTACTCAATACTAATAGATTAATCAAAAATGTTTATTATTTATCGGGCAGCAATATTTTTTTATCAAGACAAAAAGCAAGAGAAAATACTTAATAGGTTAAAATGAATTATATTTTGATTCATTGAACATCAATTCTATTGAAACAAAAAAGCACTTGTCATTATCATGAAAGTGCTTCATCTTTAGTGTGATTCCGGTTGGGATCGAACCAACAACCTACTGCTTAGAAGGCAGTTGCTCTATCCATTGAGCTACGGAACCTTTTGTCGGGATAGCAAGATTCGAACTTGCGACCTCCTGCTCCCAAAGCAGGCGCGATAACCGGACTACGCTATATCCCGATTTTTTGAGGCTGCAAAGTTACACTTTTTTTTTTACTTTTTACAGGCTGTAAAAATATATTTTAAATTATGCTAATCTATTGATTTAGGGAAGTTTGCAGTTTGTTTATACTGATAATTCCCATTTTCATAATAGATAAAATGGGCGGCTAAAAGCGGATTCTTGTCTAATACTTGCATAGATTTGTCAATTCCGAGCACCATAAAGGCGGTGGCATAGGCGTCGGCGGTGGCACAATCCGGTGCAATGACAGAAACACTGAGCAATGATGATTTTTCGGGTATGCACGTTTGTGGATTGATGATATGCGAAAAGCGTGTGCCGTTTTTTTCTACGTAATTGCGATAATTTCCACTGGTGGCAATGGCGCGGTCGCCCAATTCAAAGGTATAATCCGATTCTATGATGCCCTCTTTGTCTTCTGTCGGTATCTGAATACCAATGCGCCACGGCGTTTTGTCCATCTTTTTACCTCTGCAAACCACTTCACCTCCAATATCGACAATGAAATTGCGATAACCTGATTTTAGGAGCCATTTACTCACTTTGTCCACGGCATATCCTTTGGCTATTGCGTTGAAATCAAACTCAATGCGCGAATCTTTTTTGATAATTTGTCCGTTGCGCAATTCCACTTTGTTAGTTCCGACAAAGCAGCGGAGCGAGTCAATGTAGGCTTGTGTGGGGAATACGGAATCGTGCGTATTGCCAAACCCCCATGCTTCAATAATGGGTCCCACCGTAACGTCAAAAGCATAGTTGGTTTCTTCGCTTATTTTTTTTGATAAACCAAACAGATAGCCGAAGTCTGCATTTGCTTGGACTATTTCATTTCGGTTAATTCTGGAAACCAATGAGTTGCTGTCGAAGACGGAAAAAGTCAGGTTGATAGTTCGTAAAACTGAATCCACTTGTTGGGGGAGATTCGGATTCTCTTCGCCCGTGTATGAAATGGAGTAGTAAGTTCCAAAAACATAATCGGAAAACTGATGAATTTCAGTTTTCCGACATGATGTGAGTAAAAAAATGATACAAATTGAACATAAATAGATTTTTTTCATAAAAAACTATTTTAAATGTAAGTTATGTCCCATTTTTTCCTGTTTTGTTTTTAAATAGATGAGATTATTTTCGTTAGGTTCAATAATGATGGGAACGGTTTCAACGATTTCGATTCCGTGACCGAGCAGCCCGGCGCGTTTCGTGGGGTTATTGGTAATGAGGCGGATTTTAGTAGCGTTTTGGTCTCTGAGGATTTGCGCTCCGATTCCGTAGTCGCGTTCGTCGGCGCGGAATCCCAATTCGAGGTTGGCTTCCACCGTGTCGCGTCCGAGTTCTTGTAAGTGATAGGCTTTCAATTTGTTAACCAGTCCGATGCCTCTTCCTTCCTGACTCATGTATATAACCATACCTTTTCCTTCTTTTTCGACCATTTCCATGGAGTGATGAAGTTGTGCCCCGCAGTCGCACTTGCAGGAGCCGAAAATGTCTCCGGTAGCGCAGGAAGAATGAACGCGCACGAGGACGGCTTCATCTTTTTCCCAGTTTCCTTTTTTGAGCACCATGTGCGTATTGTTGTTGTTGAGTTGGGTATAGGCAATCAGTTTGAAGTTGCCCCATAGAGTTGGGAGATTCACTTCTTGTTCTTTTCTGATGAGGGTTTCAGTTTTAACGCGATGGGCGATGAGGTCTTGAATAGAGATGATTTTGATATGGTGTTTTTGAGCGACTTCGATCAATTGCGGGAGGCGTGCCATGGTGCCGTCGGGGTTAATAATTTCGATGAGGGCGGCGGCGGGTTGCATACCTGCCAACTTGGTCAGGTCAATGCTGGCTTCGGTATGACCGGCACGGACCAAAACGCCGCCATCGCGCGCGCGGAGCGGATTAATGTGTCCCGGGCGTCCGAAGTCGGAGGATAGGGAAGTGGGGTCGGCTAACGCAGCAATCGTCGAAGCTCTGTCGTGCATGGAAACGCCGGTTGTGCAACCATGTCCCAATAAATCAACCGTAATGGTAAACGGTGTCTCGTGCAGGGAGGTATTGTTGGAAACCTGCATTTCCAAGTCCAAATCGCGGCATCTATCACTGCTCAACGGTGCGCAAAGTACCCCGCGCCCGTGACTCATCATAAAATTTACCTTTTCAGGAGTTACTTTTTCTGCTGCAATAATAAAATCTCCCTCGTTTTCTCGGTCTTCATCATCTACAACGATTAGAAAATTGCCGGCTTTAAAATCTTCAATGGCTTCTTCTATCGTATTGAATGTTATATCCATACTAGCTTATTGTTGAATGAGTTTGTTGAATTGAATGCTTTTAATCGACCACTCCGTGCCGTCGGTGGTGTTGGTTTTGTTGTATTTGAATGCAATTCTAAAATCTGATGACAGATTTGGAACAGCAATGGCGTTGGATAAACCAAAATTCGAAGGATAAACGGTAATAGGAAGTTCAACCCAAGTGCAACTATTCACATCGCCGTTGTAATCTGTGGTGTAATAGACTTTGTAATAATCGGTTAAAGTATTGCTAACATCTAATTTTTGTTCAATGTACATAGTACTTCCCGTTACGGTTGCGATAGGAATGAGCGGAGAAACAAGCCAATCTTCGCAATTATCAGTAGCCGCTTCGTGAAGCATAAAATTACTTCCGTTCCAAGTTTTGTATTCCCATTTGGTCGAAACGTCACCATCTTTGTCAACAAACGACCAACCGCCGCTGCTGAGTGAACCGCTGTTGAAAGTCATCGGATATACATTTTGGTATGCCCCAAATGATTGAACATCATCTATTGTTCTGAGTAAAAGTTGATACGTTGAGTTATAAATGGAAAGAATTCCGATTAAGTCGCCTTCGCCACCGGGGACAAGAAGTTTTCTAAATTTTGCATATTGCGATGTTCTGACAACAAAATCGTTGACAGCGGTGTGATTGATGGAGGCAATATTACGACTGGTAGTATAGTCGTCTGTTGCCCATGTTTGTCCAATGGCATCGTCGGCAAATTGGCAATTTTTGATACGAACCAATTTGCACACATTGTTAGCGTTTAAGTCGCTGGGTGAATTGATATCGATAATCGTGTTGGAAAGGTCCTTGGGGAGACCGTCTTTAAACAAATATTGGTCGACATAGGCACCGTTCACGCGTCCGATGGCTCCTTGGTATATCCAGCCGATTTGGTAAACGCCGTGGTAATTGCCGACCAACAGACCTTGACAATTGATATACACGGTTTGACCGACCGGATAGATGTTGTAAAGACCGGATTTGTCGATACCCATTTGTATGGCACCGGTTTCGTCTTGTAAATAGATGGTTTTGTAGATATTGCCACCTTCATCGGAGCTGACAACAGTGGCTTTGACGATGAAACTTTCGCCGGAGTGACAGATGGAGTCCATTTTGCCGGCATTGTTATAAACGGCGATAATATCCGCAATCGTCTTATTGGCAGGTGCACCGGTGTAGGTTGGTACTTCAAATTCGGGTGCGTCATACTCTTTATTGCATGACCCGAAAATGATAATCAGACCCGTGAAAAGCAGGGCTATTAATTTATTTGTCTTTATATTTTTCATCTCTTTAATATATTTATTGTGCAACAATGGCTCTAAAATCAATGCGTTGTATGTACCAATTTCCTTCCTCGGCAGCATAGCGGTAAGCAAATCTTAAGTTTGGATTGGCAATGATGCTGTTATCTAACAAGATGTCGGTAGAAGCGCTTGAAATCGGATAATTGGGAATGGCAATTTCTGTCCATTCTGCGGAATTAATTTCACCGCCTGTATAAGTTGTTGAATAGTATAATTTAAGATTAGAGGTGTTGGCAACGTTGGCTTGATGGTCGAAAGAAAGGGTCACATTGCTGTATGACGTGAGGTTGATGGCGGGAGAAATTAACCAGCTGTCGTTGTCGCTGTCGGTTGCCTCTACTTTCATAAAATTAGTTCCTTGGAAACTTCCGTAACTCCAAGCAGCACCGTTGATTACTTGGTTAGTCCAACCGTTTTGAAGTAGGTCTTGTGAGAAATCGACGCTATATACGGGACCTAAGAATCTGACATCTCCCAATGAGCGGATGGTAAGTTGATAGGATGAAGTATAAGCGGTTAATATTCCATAGATGCTTCCTACACCTTCGGGCAGTGTTGTTAGGGCAAAATCTGCGTAATTGCTTGTTCTTAATATTATTATAGTGCCGTCACCCATGACGATGTTGCGACTTTCCGAAGAATTTTCGGATGCGTAGGTGGCGATGCCGGCATCTTCAAAATGACAATTGTCTAATCTTACAAGTCGGTTGCAGTGGATAGCGGGATCAATTTCATTTTTAGAGGTGATAACGATGGGGGCGGGTTCTGGGCCGGCTTCGCCGTCACGGAAGATGTATAAGCTCTCTTTGGCGGTGGAAATGCCTGCCATTGCGCCATTTGCCCACCAACCCAATTGTGGGTTCTTGCGGTAATCGCCAATGACTAATCCGTCGCATTTGACATACACTTTTTGTCCGATTTTGTATTTCGGATAAGAAGATGTATTTTCAAATTTAATCTGAATACCGGCGGTGGCATCTTGAACGGTGATGTATTTGTAACAATTTCCGTGTTCATCGCTAGAAACGATGGTTCCGGTAATAATGGTTCCAGCAGGAATAGAATCGAAAGAATCTACCGAACCGATATCATGGTAAGTCAATAATTCCGCGATGGTCATATTGGCAGTTCCATCGAAAGTCAGCATCGGAGCGACGTCTAATTCTTTTTCACATGATGCAGCCGTGATAAGAAGAACGGCAAGCAAACTGCTCTTAATAAATTTGGTGATATTATTCATTTTCAATATAATTTACGTGATTAGTTAAAAGTATAATTGATGCCCACATAGAAAGTTGTCCCTAATGCGTAGTAATATTTTGGTGGGAATTTATTGACATTGTATTCCCTGTAATCGAAGCGGCGTTGTTCCCAAGCAGTAGTAACTAAATTCTTGTTATTCAATATGTTGGTGGCACTAACGTTAAAACCGATCGTATTTCTGCCCACTTTCCACGATTTGCTCACGGAAGCATCTAATGTAAATTGTCCTTTTAGTCTTTGTTGTGCGACTACGGCTTGATAAAGTTCAGATGTTTCGGCTAATGTACCGCGTGCTTCGCTGGTTCTTCTTTCGGGATTCAGGTCGCAATAAATTTTGTCGAAATAGTTGGCGTTGATATTGACGTACCAGTATTTGTGGTTGAATTTCAAACCCAATGTTCCGGCAATTTGTGGGGTGCCGGCAACGTGATAGTTTTTCCAATAAACGGTTTCGCTGTATTCTGCGCTGCCGTTACCTAAAACATCGTAGCCGTTATCTGCGGTGATAGTAACATTGGGGCGGTTGGTGTAGCGATAATCGCCGATGTTACCGGCTAATGCAATGGTAAACATAGCACCGATTTTTACTTCCATACCGAGTTCGATACCGATATTTTCTTTGTCGATGTCGGTCATGGAGTAGTTCACGTAGCTGCCGTAATCATCATGATAGAAGCTGAAGAGGTCGGTTACGTCCATAAATTTAGCATAATATCCCGATAATCTTAATCTTACACCGGAGTAGTTCATAATGTAGGAGAAATCGGCGGCAAGATTTTTCTCGCTGACCAAATTTTCTGTGAAGTCGTTGCGAATGCTGGGACTGATAAAGGATTCCAATACACTTGGCGCAACGGTTTGATACATAGCGTTCAATACTAAGTAGTTACGACCGTTAATTTTGTATGTGATCCCTGCTTTTGCGCCGAAGTCGGGGAATACTTTAATTTCGGAATTTCCTTGTGATGTTGTCGGGAATCTACCGTTGCGCATATAGCCCGTGCGCCACATTTCGCTGGTGCTACCGCTTAAGCCTACGTGGAAGTCGATATGGTTGTAAGTGAAATTTGCCGTTGCCCAGAGTTTTTGTCTGTAAACATTAAAGGCGTAGTCGTAACCGAATTTATCGCCAACGCCCAATTCTTTACCTTTATTATCTAAGTCATCATATAATAAATCAGGATTTTCAGGTGATTCGCCGTCGGCAAATTTGTCTTCGTTCAGCCAATAAGAACCGCCCAAAAGGTCGTTGATGGTTTTGAAATTTCTTTGGTGGAAGCCTCTGATGTCAATACCGGCAGAGAGTTTAATGTTGTCGGTGAGGTTAGCAACGATGTTGGAAGCTCCGGAAATTTGTACGTGGTCAATGATTCTATTTTCAACGATATATTGTGCGCGATTGCCCAAGGCAGCAGCAGTTTGATTGATTTCGTACATTTTATCCCAATTAATTTGATTGAAGGATTCGTCGGTTTGCCATGCATTGGTATAGAAAGCAAACAAATCTTTGTTCGGATCGTCTGCGTAGTAGCTGGGCAGATTTCTGTAGTAATCGGGGCGTGGGTCGGGAACGTCAGCCCAATTCAGGGATGTGGTACTACTTCTTCCAAAAGTGGAGCCTAAAGTTGTGGTAATCTGATATTTATTACTTTTCGGGGTAAAATAGTGTGTCAGCAAAATGACGGGTTCATGAACGTTTCTCACGCGGGCATTTCTTTTTTCGCCGTTGTACCAGCCCCAATTGGCGTTGTAATAGTGATTATCGGTCAGGTCATACACTTCTTGAGTTGAGTTGGATTGCAACCCGCGGATGGTAGGTGCGCCAAAAACGGCTAAATTCAAAGCGTGCTCTTGGTTAAATTTTTTCTCGGCTGCCAAAAAATAGCTGTAACCTGTGTAGGAGGTGCCTTCCACGTAAGAGAGTGCGCTCCCGAAACGGGCGGATGCGCTGGCTGCAATAGACCAACCTTTGCCGATTAAACCGGTTGCGTAAGTAAGCATGAGACGGTTGTTGTAGCTTCTGTTGGACAATGAGTAGTTGGCTCTGATTTGCTTACGGTAAGAAGAGGCACGGACATTGTAATTCGTTGCGCCGCCCAAATCTCCAAAAACGAATGAAGCGGGGTTCAAGTTCAGCACGTTTTCGGGGTATCTGAACATATTATTTAAACCGCCCCATTGCGAATAACTTGCACGACCGGTAACGGAATTTTCCATTTCCAAGCCGTTCATGGCAATCGTCTGGTATTTAGAATCGATGCCGCGTGACTTAAAATACGCAATACCAAATGTATAGGAAGTATTGCTGTTGTAAACGTCGTTTGATGAATGGAGTAATCCGGGAATAAATCCACTGGTAGTTGTCTCGTCATCATCTAAATTTTCACTATCAAAAGTGGTAACTTCAGTTGCTTGTTCCCGCTGTCCGGTAGAATCTTTAGTTGGCTTCTGCTCTTGCGAATACACTGAACCACAATAAATTAGTGTTAGAACAAATAAAAATAGCGTTTTTTTCATATATGTATAATTTAGGTGCAAATTCAATCGGCAAAGATACAAAAAAATGGGATATATGGCTCTGTTCATAATTTTATTACTCATTGCTCATTTTTTCTTACATTTTTCAGCAAAAAAGTACTATTTTTGCCGCATTAAAAATTAGAATTTTTTTTATGAAAAAATGGTTTCTTTTTCTTGCAAATCTACTGATTATCAATGTTTTAGTATTTGCGTGTGATACAACGCTCATCGACAAGTCAACTTGGTCGGTTGTTCATGTTGATAGTGAGGAATTAACGGGCGAGGGTGCCAATAACGGTCATGCCATTCATTGTTTTGATGGGGATTCTACTACTTTTTGGCATACAGAATGGCAAAATGTTACCTCTACTTATCCGCATGAAATTTCAATTGACTTGGGAGATACGTTCGCCATTAACGGCTTCAGCCTATTGACTCGTGCTTCAAGTCAGAATGGACGAATCAAAGATTATGTGTTCTATATCAGCAATGACACCAACAATTGGGGCAGTCCGCAATCAATCGGGCAGATCGTTTATCCCAATCCGCAGAGCAGTGAGCAACAAACCGGTTACGTTTTTTTTGGTACCGTTTCGGGAAGATATATCCGATTAATCGCGAACTCAAGTATGGAAAACGGAAATCACGCCATGGTCGCTGAATTGAATGTGTATCAAGATACTCTTTGCCCACCCACCGGACAAAACAACCAAACTATTCAGGTGACGGAAATTCCGCGCCAATTCACAACCAATCCGCCCATCGTGATTGATGCCGTTGTCTCTTCGGGCTTGCCATTAGAGTATGAAATTCTCAGCGGTCCGGCTACTATTTCCGATAACATGATTACGCTGACGGGCGAAGGTGGAGTTGTGGCGGTGCGAATTTCGCAAGCCGGTGATTCAGCTTATTATCCCA
The DNA here is from genome assembly GCA_023229985.1 of Bacteroidales bacterium. Lineage (GTDB taxonomy): Bacteria > Bacteroidota > Bacteroidia > Bacteroidales > WCHB1-69 > UBA1756. The sequence goes on from JALNYF010000021.1 coordinate 9,022, forward strand.
TTTCAGTCGATTTGTCATTTACCGTTACCAATCTGCAAGATTTTAACCCGATAATAACCAGCAAATTGACAAGTAATTTCCCGATACAGATGCCCCGTTTGATGCCCTATCTTATTCATACAAATGTAACAATTGAGGAGCCCGATTCATTGTCCTTAATCTCCGTTCGTTATCGTGTTGGTAATTTGGACAGTGCCGCCGTGAATGTGAATGGCGATTATCAGTTTTGGTGGACACCCGACTCTTTTGGAACACATACGATTGATATTGTCGCTACGGCTTCTAATGGTAATATGATTTCCGAAAGCATCACCGTTGAGGTAACTGACCAAATTGAAGACCGTGCCGTTCAAACGCTGGAAGATGCCGTTATTGATGTGGGGACGATTGGTTCACAATGGTATTATGGAAGTTATGAGCTGCCGCAGTCTGTTGGTGCATTTCACGAAATCGAAGCCTATTTCGATGTTACTTGTCCGAATGTGCCCGGGAACTGCGACGATTGGGACAGAATTGCATGGGTGCAAGTGAAAGACCCGTCCGGTAAGTGGGTAGAATTATTCAGATACATCACTCCTTATGGCGTGGGTTGTGACCACAGCATTGACGTTACCGACTATGAATCGTTGTTACAAGGCAAACTCGATTTTCGTGTTTATATCGAAACGTGGGGTACCGGAGGCTGGAAAATGGATTTGATTTTCAACTATGCTGCCGGTGAACCGCAATATCCGTATTCTCACATTGAAGAATTATGGCAAGGAACATACAATTTCGGGGATCCCGCTAACCTGCAACCAATGGATACCGCTACCGTTGGCATTTTTCACGATGTTCAAAAAGCAACTCTCCGTTTGGTGACTACCGGTCACGGGTGGGGAAACAACAATACCGGTAACGCTGCCGAGTTTTATCACGCTGTTCATGATTTGAAAGTTAATGGCGAAGATGCTTTTGTTCAAGACTTATGGCAAATTTGCAATCCAAATCCCGATGGCTGTACGGGACAACATGGAACATGGCAGTACAATCGCGCCGGCTGGTGCCCGGGCCTCATTGCACGCCCTTTCAGCTATGACTTATCGCCTTATTTGTGGAAAACCCCCTTCAATTTGCAGTACATCTTTCAAACTTCTTACCAGGATAACTGCCACCCCAATAATCCTGATTGCGTGAGCGGCGTGACCTGCAGCGATTGCAACGACAGCTACAACCCTCACTACCGAATATCAGCATACGTGATTCGATTCAGTGAAAATCCATTGGAAGAAATTGTCAATATCCATAATTATGTGCAAAAACAAGAGGAAAATATTGATTTTGAGCTATATCCAAATCCTTCCAACGGCCAGTTCCGTTTAGATTTTAAAAATGAGATGAAAGAAGAATTGGTTTGTGCAGTGATTGGCATCAATGGTCAAAGCTTGAAGACCTTCTTCTTCAAAAATAGTAATGAGGCTGAAAATAAATTATTCGATATATCTTCTTTCAGTAAAGGCGTCTATTTTCTGCAGATTTATACTGAAAAGGGGATGAATGCACAAAAAATTATACTGCAATAGCTTTTTTTAGTGATAAAGATATATTTGATAAAAAAAGTGTACCTTTGCTGTGTCAAGTATTGAAAATCCATTATATTGTAATTAATTAATAATCTTATACTTATATGAAAAAAATTGTTTTATTCCTGTGTATGGTTTTGGGGTTGCTTATCATGGCAAATGCGGCATATTTGCGCAATGTTCCCCAAACCTTGGTACAGCCGAATGGTGACACGTTGCGATGCTTCGCTACCGGTGACGAGTATTATCACTGGTTGCACGATGATAATGACTTCACAATTGTGCTGAATGTTGAAACCGGTTATTTCGTCTATGCGGATCGAGTGGGCGAGGAGTTAGTGCCTACCTCATTTATTCCGGGGCGCGTTGATCCCGCAACGGTTGGCTTGACACCCGGGATTAATATTTCTGCCGAGAAAAAAATGGCAAAACGTCAGGCTTGGGAACAAGCTGTGCCACAGCGAAATACAAACTCCCGCATGAGCAATACCGGTCAATTAAACAATATTGTCATCTTTGTCCGTTTTTCTGATGATGGTGCTTTTACCAATTCTTTCACTACGGTGGATAATATGTTTAATGATGATGCCCAAGGTGCCGTTTCCATGCATAATTATTTTCAATCGGCTTCTTATGGACAGTTAGATATAGAATCCTATTTTTATCCGTCTCCAAGCGGAAATTCGATACTATCCTATCAAGATACACACCCACGCAGCTATTTTCAACCCTATTCTGCCAGCAATACCAACGGATATAGTGATGATGATGAACGCGCGTCTCGCGAGTTTTCACTGCTGAAACGTGCAGTAGAAGGTGTCGAAAGTCTCATCCCAACCTCTATCGATTTTGACAATGACAATGATGGCTATGTTGATAATGTTTGTTTTGTGGTAAAAGGCAATGTTGGTGGGTGGAGCGATTTACTTTGGCCCCATCGTTGGTCGTTGTATGGCGAAAATGCAACCATCAATGGAATGCGCGTGTGGGATTTCAATTTTCAACTCGCAGATGCCACTTCTTATTTTAATACCTCAACGCTTTGCCACGAAATGAATCACAGCTTGGGTGCTCCCGATTTGTATCACTATTATGATGGAACAGACTTAACTCCCGTCGGAGGGTGGGACTTAATGGAACAAAATGCCAATCCACCGCAACACATGGGCGCATATATGAAGTTCAAATATGGACAATGGATAGATGAAATTCCGGAAATTATCGCTTGCGGATCCTATTCCCTTTACCCGTTGGGCACCTCTTCTACCCATAATTGTTACAAAATCGCTTCTTCCAACCCAGACGAATTTTTTGTGTTAGAGTATAGAAACAAAAATAATAGCTTTGAAACAGCACTCCCGGGTTCAGGGCTTTTGATTTATCGTATTAATACCAATTTCGAAGGAAATGCAAGCTATAATGGGACTTCCATCTTTGATGAAGTTTATCTGTTCCGCCCCAATGGCACTCAGACCAATAACGGGAATATCGGGCTAGCGAATTTTAGTGCGAATAGCGGTAGAAATGAGTTTAACGAAAATTCAAATCCCTCTCCATTCTTAACCGATGGTACTCCCTCAGATTTGTATATTCACAGCATCTCGACAGCCGGCGGCGACTCAATAACCTTTTCTTACTGCCCCTACAACTACATTAGCGTTACCCCAACGTCTCTTACTTTATCAAGTCAAGATCAGGCTTCTGAAACCTTTATTATCGCTTCCGATATGAATTGGACAATTACAGGAAATCCGGTATGGCTGAATGTTAGTGCTTCGTCCGGCAACGCCAACGCCGTTATTACCGTCATGGCCAACTCTGCCAATAACACTTTTTCTGACAGAACTTGTACACTGACCATCACTGCACAAAATGGTGTCGTAAAACAAGTTGATATTACTCAATCCGGAATCACTCCGTATCTTACCGTACAGCAAATCAGTGCAAGTTTGCCTAGTTCCCTAACAGATAGCGCATATGTGACTATGTCATGTAACCATAATTGGACCGTTACCGCTGATTGCGACTGGCTTCAAACTAATCCTTCAACGGGATTTGGGAGCACCGAATTCGCTATTTACGCTACCGCTTTAAACCCGACTTGCACTCCTCGCACCTGTTTGCTGACTTTTACCGGTGAAACAGGCATTCGTGATTATGTTACCGTGACCCAATTAGGAACACCTCCCCAATTAAGTGCATCTCCCATTTCATATCAATTTGAAAATGAGACAAATGACCAAATGACCCTCGATATTATATCTAATACGGAATGGAATATTATCAGTGATATCAGTTGGTTGACATTAAGTGATGTATCAGGAAGCGGCAATGGTAGCGTTACGATGACCACCTGCGAATATAACAACTCTTCGGAAATCCGTTACGATACCTTAATTATTGAAACAGAATGTAACTACACCAGTGAGGTAATTGTTTCCCAAATAGGTATATTTCTTTATACTTCCGAATCGGCATTAATGTTGGAAGCACCTGCGCAAAGTGCTGCTTCAATGACTATTTTCGCCAATAGAAATTGGCAGATTAATAATATCCCGTCGTGGCTTATCGTTTCACCGTCTCATGGAACCGGCGAAACGGAAGTGGTGTTCACTTCCAATACCGCCAATGACGATTTAATTGAGCGTGCCGCTATTATCAGTGTCGTTTCTAACGACCTGCGAGAGGATATCTTAATCTATCAAAATTCTATTCATACAGGTATTCAGGAAGTGATGGAAAACACCTTGTCTATTTATCCTATTCCTGCAGATGATATTTTGTCGGTTGTTCTCCCCTCAAACGATGTTTATCAATATCAATTCATGGATGTAACCGGTAAATTTGTGATGTCTGGTCAACTTTCTGAGCCAATCTCACACATTCGTTTAGATGGATTGACTTCCGGCGTTTATTTCATTCGTTTGATGAACTCTTTCGGTGAAATATCCGTTCATAAAGTGGTAAAAAAATAAGGATACTTGCCGTTTATGAATGAATTCTCAAGAATTATTCTTTCACCGGCGGGATGATGACAGTATGAACGGCAGGATTTAAGCTGTTGAGTTGCTCTTCCGTAATTCTTTCCTGCTTAAGCATTCGCTTGGCAAGGAAAATCATTTCTGCACATCTGTTGGCATTAACGGTGCCTGTTTCATCTAAAGTTTTTGCGTAGTGTTTGGGAGCCCGTATCAAAGTTGCCAAATACATACTCTCTTCAAGCGTCAGCTCTTTCGGCTTTTTATCAAAGTAAAAGCGAGATGCCTCTACGATTCCGTTGATATTAGGTGCCCATTCCACAATGTTGATGTATATTTCAAACATTCTTTCTTTACTTATGAGATGGTTATTTTCAATCATCCATACCAGCATCATCTCTTCAAATTTGCGGGAAAGTACTTTTTTGCGGTTCAAAAAAATATTCTTCACTAATTGCATGGTGATGGTGCTGCCGCCGCGTGACATTCTACGTGATTTCAGGTCTGCTATAAGCGCGGATTCTATGGAGCATTTGACAAAACCGCGATGATAAAAAAACGAAGGATCCTCTGATGTCAGTATGGCATTCATTACGTAAGGCGGAATTTCTTCAAAAGAACAGAAATTCGGATTCTCCGGTCCAACGATAAAGGTGCGTTCCGCCACACCATTAGAATAATAGGTGTATTCAAATGATTCATTGAATCTTGTGATGACTTCGCTGTCGTTGCCTAAAGAAAAAGAATGGTCTGAACTGGCTATGTTAAAATCAAATTTTAAACTGTCAAGATTGGCAAAATCACAGTCGAACAACACTTTAAAGTCAATATTGCCTTGGGCTTGGAGTGTCGGAATAACCTGAAAAAGTTCATCAGGCAAAGCGGCGAACATCTCTCTAATATCTTTGTGTTTCTCATTTATTTTCAGAATGAGGTGAGGCTTTGTCCCTTTGATATATCGAAAATAGGGGTGAAGGTCAAAATGGTTCAGGCGCAGCGTTGAGGTCGAATCAATTTCAATATTTTCCGGAGATAGGGCAACATCCAGCGCAAACGCCGCCTCATCTACCCGAATCATTTGGTCGGAAATGTAATGATGAAAACAGTATATGGAATCCATTTTCCCACTGATATGGAAAAAGGAATGATCGTCCGTTAGTTTGTCAATGGTCAGATTGAGAGCCAATTGGTGAAAACTAAAGTCAATTTTTTCTAATTTTTTTATTAAAGGAAGATTGCCGGTTGCCCGATTGGATTCGTTAATGGTGAGTGCCCCGCTGTACAATTGTTTCTCTTGGTCAATCATTCCCCTTAATTTCCATCGAGTGGAGAGTGTATCTCCTTCATTGATAACTAAGTCTCCCGTCATGATGCCCTCTCGGGTTTGCATCGGGCTGATATGATAACTGATTCTTGCCGAATCAAATTCTGTGGTCACAAGGAAATTAGCGATGTCCATCTGTTGCGGTAAATAGTTTTCCAATTTTTCTAAGTAACTGTAAATTAATTTGCTATAATTGGCAGCTTCATTTTTTTTACTTTTCGATTTCAGAAATTCGTAATTGCAGTATTGGTCATTTTTTACCAATAGAATATGGATGTTTTGTGCTGATATTTTTTCCAGTTTTTTCTGAATATGAAATCCTTGAATGATATCAAGGCTCATTTCAAGCTGATTCGCTGATAACAAGGTGTCTTTACCATTTTTTTCAACTAATTGAAGCAAATCGAAAGAGATATCTACACTTCCGTCACAATGCAGAAATGAAATATCACAATCTTTGGTTATCATTAAACCGCCTTTTTCTTCTGCAAAACTCTCAATTTTGTTATTGATATATAGTTGTGCAAAAACGGGAAACAGCAGGTAACCTGCGATGATGAGCACCAGAATGATGGATGGAATAATCCATAAAAGACTTTTTTTATGAAAGGTCATTTGATTTTGATTTTTTTGTAATGTTAGTTTGCAATCTTCCGAATTTGTCAAAAACGAATCTGTTGGCAAGCACGATGCTGAGTAGCAGATTGATAGTGCAACCCGCAAAAATAGCAATCATCATCATGATTTGATACTTAATTGCCATGGAAGGCGAGTTGCCACCGAGAATCTGACCGGTCATCATTCCCGGTAGGGAAATCAGTCCTATGACGGACATCGAGGCGATGAGTGGGTTTAATCCTTGCATAACGGACTCCTTGATAAATGGATACAAAGAGCTCTTGTGATTGTTGGTATTGATTAACAGAAAGGTATAAAGATCGTTTTTATCATTTAATTCTCTAAAATAGGTAGTTAAACCAATGATATTATGGTTGAGCGAATTTCCTAAAATCATTCCTGTTATCGGGATAAAATATTGAGCATCAAAACAATAGTCTAATTGTAAAATGGCTCCCAAGAAGAAGGCATCAATAATAATAACGGAGGTAAGTGCAGCGATGAATAGGGGAATAATGAATAATTTCCAATTCAGACGCACGCGTCGGATGGTGGTAAAAACGCCGACACAAATCATCATGAATACCCACAAGATGTTAATCCACAGATTGTTAAGTTTAAATATCCATTCTAAATAAACGGCAACGAGGGAGAGCTGCAAAATCATTCGACCTACCGCAATGAGCATATTTTTGATGATGCGAATCCGAAAATAGAGCAATAAAACAATGGGAATAAGCAAAATAAGCAATCCCAGCGTTAATTTAAAAATGCTGATATCTTGAATCATAACTCAATAATTCTGTCCATGTGGTTTAAAAAATTTGGATGGTGGGAAGCGGCGAGAATGGTTTTCCCTTTCATTGTAGATAAAAGATTAATTAACAGTTCGATAGCGTCATTATCGAGAGAGGAGGTAGGTTCATCTATGAGCAAAATGGATTTTGGCATACTCAGACATATTGCTAAGATTATTCTTTGTTTTTGTCCGCCGCTGACTTGTAAGAAACTCTTATTCAAGAATGAATGATCTAATCCCAAGTCGTTTAAGTATTGGTTGACAGATGAAACACGGGGGGCGAGATTGAGCCATTCTACCAATTGCATGCCGTTTTGTGCCGGCAGGTTTATATTTTGCGGAATCCAAGTAATCGTTTTGCGAATCTCAGCAATGTTGTTTTCGTTTAAAAGAAGTTGATTGACTTGGATTTCGCCGCTGTCGGGTCGGCACAATCCCATTACTGTTTTGAGGAGTGTGGTTTTTCCTTTCCCGGATGCGCCCCTAATGCCGACTTTTTCACCGGTTTGTATGGTCGCATTAAAATGTTCAAAAATCATTTTTGAATGAAATGAAAGACTAATATCTTTAAAATCAATCATTTATTATTTACTTTTACTTCCTTGATATAAATCGAATTTCAGGTATTTGCATTCCAACGCACCGTTGAAAAGGGTATATTTCTTTGATGCGTGGAGTCCAATATTCTTGATCGCTTCGATATTGGAGCTGATGATGAACGCGGTGCAATTGGTGTAATGTTTTTTGAGGGCATCGCCGATTTCGTGGTAAAAATCCTCAATGTTATCGATTTCCATTCTTTCTCCGTAGGGCGGGTTAAAGATGAGCATCGCCGGTCTGTTTTTAGGTTCAGAATCCTGCATACTACAGCGTGAAAGTCGGATGAAGTCGCTCAGACGGGCTTCTTTGACGTTGGCTTTTGCCATTCCGAGGAAGCGGGCAGAGATGTCGAATCCGTAGAGAGTGATGGGCACATCATCTAAAATATCAGCTTCATCGGTAATTTTTTTCCAAGTATAGCGGTCAAAATTTTTCCATTTGAAGCAGCCGTAGTTGTCTCGGTAGAAGCCGGCGGGGATGTTGAGTGCTTGCATGGCAGCTTCTATCAGAATGGTGCCGGAGCCGCACATGGGGTCAATCATATCGCACTGGGCATTCCATCCGCTTAGTTTTACCATGCCGGCGGCAATTACTTCATTGATTTGCGCGGGGTGCGCCGATACGCGATAGCCTCTTTTATGCAACGATTCACCCGAAGAATCTAAGAATAAGGTGGCTTGCGAGCGAAGGATATGAATATGAAACTGAACATCGGGATTTTCTTTATCTACCGATGGGCGTTTATTGTATTTGTCGCGGAATCTGTCACAGATGGCATCTTTTGCCAATTGTGCCGCAAAAAGCGGAGTCTTGAAAATAGCATCGTGCATGGTCGTGCTGACGGCAAGAGTGCCGTTATAATCAAGTATTTGCTCGGCGGGGTAATTAAAAATGGCGTCGTAAAACTGCTTGTTATCGCGAAAATTGAACTGATGCACTTGCCACAATATGCGCAAAGCATAGCGACAAAAGTAGTTGGCACGGTACATCATGTCATATTCTCCTTCAAATCCCACTGCCCGATTGCAAATCTGACAATTCTCAGCCCCTAAATTTTCTAATTCTTCTTTCAGTAATGTTTCCAAGCCTGCAAAGGTCTTGGCGACAAATTTTTCTTTTTTATTCATTAAATTTTCTCAATTTCATTAATCGGAACCCAGCCCTTTTCGCCGTTTGGAATCTGAATCTCAGCCCAATTTTCCATAGTTCCCGTGATTTTTACTTTTAAACCTTCGTGAATCACAAACAAATTCTTTCCGTTTTCTGTCGGTTCACTTTTCGCGGTAACAACCAATTCCATCACAATGGCTTCCGGTTGTTTGATATAGCGATATTTTTCTTTGGAGGCAAAAATGATGGAAAAAATGAGTGTGATGAGTGAGAGAATCAAGGTAATCAGGCTGATGACGTGAACGGTGTTGCTTCTGATAATCATAAACAAAATAACGGTGACAGCGAGGAGAAAAGCGGCAATGAGGGATATGATACTCCATTGTCTTTCAGTCAGTTGCTGTGAGAAGTGATTCCACCATTCCGAGATTGCCGATTCCGGCACGGGGTCTATTCTATCGGTTATTTTTTGATTGACGAAGGCAATGTTGTGTTTGATGTCGTCGTTGCCCGGGTCAAGTTGCAAGGCGCGTTCATACCATAAGAGCGAATGCGAAATATCTCCATTTTTATAATATGCGTTCCCCAAGTTGTAAAATAAAACTGCTCCAACATTGTTGCTGTCAGCAATTTGTTTGTATAATTCAGTGGCTTTTGAATAGTTCTCCTGCTGATAAGCTTTGTTGGCATCTGTCATCTTTTGCATGTCGTTATTGGCAGAAATCCCTAAACAAGTCCCAACAAGTATGGATAATAGACTGAAAATCCGTAATGTTTTTTTCATTGTGTCGTATTATTTTTTTTCTATTATGGTAATATAATCAATGGATAAATTGTATAAATGATTCATTAGTTCTTCGTTGTTGTTAGGCGCAAAACGCGCAAACTCACATTCGTTCAGCGTGTTAATTAATCTTTCGATGTTTTCGTTATCAACATTTTTGCCTTCCAATTTAGCACGTACGGTGTCCATTGACAATTCTGATTGCGGGATATGATATTTGTCGCTGACATAACCCCAAAGTGCTCGCGATATTTCTATGTAAAATTCTTCTTTTTTGTTGGTTAATAATAATTTATGTGCTTTTTTTAACCGTTTTGTGGCAACTTTGTTAGCTCTGCGGTTTCGGAGTTGGGCGACATCTTTCCTGCTATTGATATATTTTCGCAGAATAATGAAAAATAGGATAACGAGCAAAAATGGCGTAAACAGCAGAATAAGGTAGATCGGTGTGCCAAAAAGCGCTCCTGTTTTGGGTGCGAATGCGTTAGGATCATCTTTAATATATCGGATATCTTTGTCTAATACCTGAATATCTTTTTGAAGCGTGGAATTGGATGTATTGTTCCCGTCAGCTCCTTTTTCAACTTCTATCGTAAAGGGTTCTGTGGTAAGTGTTTTGTAGGTGTGTGTCTTTAAATCAAAATAGGAAAATGAAGTACCCGGAATAATGAATTTGCCTGCTGCTCTCGGTATGATAACATAGTCGAAAGAGCGTGAACCGGAAACACTTTTTCCCAGCGTATTAATTTTATCAACCAGCGTGGGGTCCGCGACATCAAAGTCAGTGGGAAATGCAAAATTTAGATTCTCAACATGTTGCAAGTTTCCGCTGCCACTTATTGTGACCAATAAGTCGGTAGCATCATTGGTTGTCAAACTTGATTTGGTTAACGAACTTTTGATTGTGAAGTTCCCCACTAATCCGCTGAAATTATCGGGTTTCCCATTGGTTGGCAATGGTTTGACTTGTAATTTAACGGAATTGGATTTTACTTTAATCTCTTTTTGAGATGCCCAAAAACCGGATGAAATGGTAGCAATTCCTTCAAATTCTAACGGTGTGATGATGATTTCGCCCGATTTTTGCGGAAAAACGGCAGTAGTGCGAATCTCATAGACATTATATTTTTTCCCGTTAATTGTTTCAACAGATTGTTTGGCAGGTGATTTGGTGTCGCCTAAGGTATAGCTCCACAAATCTGCTTGTGACGGCAAATTATTTTTGGTGATTTGATAATCATAGATGCCGGAACCTAAGTAAATTTTATGCGTAATAATTACTTCTTGTCCTTCATAAGGGGTGGTCGTAGAAGCATATGCTTTTAAAAATACATCCGTGGCGGCGTTGCTTCTGGTTGGCGCGGGTTCATCAAAAAAGCTAAAGGGATTGCTACGGCGACCGCTTTGTTGGGTCTGTTGGTTCTCTTGCGTTACGACAATGCTGACGCTGTTGGCAGTTGTGGATTTCCCGTTTACTGTAAAAGTAGCACCGGGAATGGTCTGTTGTCCCAATTTGGTGGGTTGCAGAACATACGTGTAAGTATATTCGGTACTGCTACTTACTTGACCATTGATGATGGAAGTGGAGCTTGAATAACTTTGCGAGGGACCGCCGACAATGGAAAATGCTCCCATTGTTTTGCCGGTAGTAGGGGTGGCTTTCTGATTGATTTTAACATTGTATTGAAATGTCTGGTTGATTCCCACTTTTGCCGGTGCAGTGGCTGTGCATGTAACCTGAGCCTGCAAATTTGCAAAAATGAGTAAATTGATCAGCCATAAAACAATTGCTTTCTTTTTCATAATATAGTATATATTAGAATGTTACCAATCTTTTTCTTGTTTATTGGACCCGTTTAGATTCACTTCTATGCGTTTACGATTCACCTTTTGTTGCGTTTGTCTTTCATTCTGTTGCAGGGCATCTAATTGACGTTCAGTTGCTTGCTTCTTTTCGCGTTCTGCAGCCGATTCTTGCGGCTCTGGTTTCTGCCCTTCCTTGGACTGTTGTTTTTCTTTATTTTGTTCTTTGTTTTGCCCGTTTTCTTTTTGGTCCTGTTTCTGTTGATCTTTGTTTTCCTGCTGTTGTTGTTGTTGTTGTTGAGGGGATTTGTTCTTGTTCGATTTCATCATTTTTTTAGCGTATTCCAAGTTGTATTTGGCATCAAAATCTGATGGGTTCCGGCGCAAAACATCCTTATATGATTCGATGGCTTGGCTGTAGTATTGTTGTTCCATTTGCGCGTTTCCTTTATTGAAGAATACTTTTGCCAAAAATTGTTTGTCTTGTACGTTGTTTTTGAGATAATTAGCGATTGAATCGAGGGTGTCGAATTGATGTTGCCGATAAAAGGCATCCATTTGGTTAAAACGGGCAATATTTTCATTCGCAGGTTCGGTGTTCAGAACAATATCGTAAAATTTCAGTGCTTCTGTGTAGGCGTGAAATCCCGTAGTATCGCTTTCGGCGCGGGCAGTGTCAATGGTCGCAAATTCGGGGTCTCTTTTATCCTCACCCAATTTGAAAACGGCATTGCCTTTGTCGATGAGTGAGGCTTCGTATAAAGTCGTGGGACCAGTGTGACATCCCATTGCGAGCAAAAGGCAAACTGTCAGCAGCATTCCGGCGCCGTATTTTTGTCGCTGCTTCCATAACCAATCTTTCCATTTCGGTTTCACGGCAAATAGCAGCGATTCAATGATTAACAATAGAATTCCGATCCCTAACGGATATTGATAACCACTTTCAAATTGCTTATAATCAACGTCTTTAAACTCGCTTTTGTCCATTTTTTTTATTTCGTTGAGGATAGATTCAAATCCCATATTAGTATTGTCTGCATGAATATAAACGCCTTTCCCATACGTCGCTAATTCTTTAAGTACTTGTTCATTAAGACGTGTAATGACAGTATTTCCATCTTTATCTTTTTTGTATTGTGTGGAGCCGGAAGAGATGGGAATTTTTTCTCCGATCGTACTGCCGATACCGATGGTGTGAATAACTATTCCTTTTTGTGCCAGGTCTGTTGCTGTTTTTTGACTTTCAGGGTAGTGCGTTTCTCCGTCTGAAACAAGGATAATTACTTTTGAAGAAGCGATTTTTCCTTTTCCCTGTTGTTCGGCTTCATTTTCCGGAATAAGAGCAAGTTGTGCGGTGGATAAGGCAGCCGAGATATCGGTCCCTTGCACGGGAATAATATCTGTATTTACTTGATTGACAAACATTTTTGCTGCGGCATAGTCTGTGGTGATGGGGAGTTGAACAAAAGATTTCCCGGCAAAAGCAACCAAGCCGATGCGGTCGCCTTCCAATTTGTCAATTAAGTGAGAAATTGCCATTTTACACGCTTGTAGTCGGTTAGGCTGAATATCTTGCGCTAACATGCTATTCGAAACATCTAAGCAAATCATAATATCCACCCCTTTGCGCTTTCCTTTTTCAATTTTGGCTACTGTTTGAGGATTGGCTGCTGCCACGATAAAACAAGCAAATGCCAGCATCAATATAGAAAATTTTAGATGTTTCATTACCTTGGAACGTTGCGGTGTTAACGTCGTAAGTAATTGTTTGTCAATATATTGCTCATTTCTTTTTCTATCTTTGTATTGTAAAATGACATAGATAATTACAAAGATGAAAATGATGAATAAAGAGTATAGAAATGATTCATTTTCAAAACGAAACATAATAATCTATTTTAGAATTTCGGGCTGCAAATATACGCAACTTTTATACATTTTATTGTTCCTCGGTTGCGAGTCCGTCACTTTTTTTATTTTCCTTTTTCGCGGTATTCTTGGGCTTTGGGTTCATTTCCTAATTCGTGGTAGGCGTTTGCCATCATTTTGTAAATACGGGATTTTTCGCCGTTATCGAATGAGTTTTTCAATGCTTTTTCCAGATAATTGAGTGCTTTTTCCGGATTGTTGGAATTGAGGTAGGCCACCCCTAAAGTGTATGCCATCATCGAATTAGTGGGAAAAAGTTCGTTAATATCTTTTTCGTTATCTATAATTCGTTGATAATCTTTTATTTGTGAAAGAGTGTATAGATAATCTTCCCACAATGCGTATTGGGCTATTTCAATATGGATGGCTTTTTCGAAGAAGTAGGCGGCTTGTTCGTAATTTTTTTCTTTTAAACAGAGGGAGCCCATAGCAGCCCAGCCTTCTACGGCGTCAGGGTGTACTTTCGTGAGGATGCGCGACAGTTCATATTGTTGTGGGGAGGGCATTGAGGTGGGAAGTTTTAGCAAAAAAGTACGAAGTATCGGTAATTTCCGGTCAATAGTAATTTGTGGACTTTCAAATACTTTAACATAAGCGTTGTAAGCAGCTTCTTGTTCTCCTATTTTGTTATAATAATCGGCCATCGTGAGTTGTATTTCCGCATTGTCGGGATTGATTTCCATCACTTTGGAAAAGTAGGGGAGTGCTTTCTCCTGCATGTTGTTGATAATATACAGATTAGCAGCTTGCAAGTAATAATTTTCGTTAGATGGATCTTCTGTTATCAGCATATCATACTCTTTCACTGCATTTTTGACGTCGTTCAGGAAGAGCCAAATTTCAACTTTTGCGCGGGTAATTTCGTCATTATGCCCGACTAATTTTTCCAATTTCGTGTAGGATTTCAAAACTTCTTTGTAGTTCTGGGTCATTATGCAGGCTTGTGAGTAATAATAAATGTAGTATTCGCTTTCGGGTTTTAACTCGCATACTTTAGCCCAATATTTGATAGATTGTTGATAGTTTTCTTGTAAATCGAGTATATGGGCGAGCTCAATGATGAACCAGACGTTCTTTTTTTCGATGGAGATGGCTTTTTGCAAGTAATTTTCGGCAGATGAATACTCTTTTTTCTCTTTATAAATTTTTCCGAGCATGTAGTAAGCGGTGGCATGATTAGGATTGTTTGCGATGACATAACGAAATTTTTCCTCAGCCAATTGGAAATTTTCCGCGTAGAACTCTTTTACGCCGTCTGCAAAATAGACGGAAAGTTTGCGTTCTTGTTCAGATACGATGGGTTGTTTGGAATTATTTGAAATTGATTTTTGCGCATAACTATTTAATGTAAAACAAGTTATAGCGATAACGAAGGCAATTGCTTTTAATTTCATATGATGAGGTGGGTTTTTGAATGATGAATTAGGGCTGCAAAGATAAGGAAAAAACAGATAGCATGAAGTCGTTTTGAGCAAATAGATAAAAAGCGACAATACGAAGGCATTGTCGCTTTAATAAAACAAATATATATGAAGAAAATATTTTATTTTTTACCTTTATCTTTTTGACCGGCGTGGCCTCTAAAGATACGGGTTGGGGAGAATTCACCTAATTTATGACCAATCATATTTTCAGTAACATAAACGGGAATAAATTTATTTCCGTTATGAACGGCGATAGTCATACCTACGAAATCGGGCGATATCATGGATGCGCGAGACCAAGTTTTAATGGTAGATTTTTTACCGGATTCTTGGGCAGCCAATACACGTTGTTCCAATTTGTAATGGATATATGGACCTTTTTTTAATGAACGACTCATATTAATATCTCTTTAAATTATTTTTTTCTTCTTTCGATTATATATTTATTTGAATTTTTCTTAGCCGAGCGGGTCTTGTAACCTTTAGCTGGCAAGCCTTTTCTTGACCGTGGGAGACCGCCGGAAGCACGACCTTCGCCACCGCCCATTGGGTGATCAACAGGGTTCATAACGACACCGCGGACGCGTGGACGGCGACCTAACCAGCGACTTCTACCGGCTTTACCGGAAACTTCGAGGCTGTGGTCGGCGTTAGAAGCCATACCGATCGTAGCGCGGCATGCGCAAAGGATCATTCTGGTTTCGCCTGACGGCATTCTTACGGTTGCATATTTCCCGTCGCGGGACATCAATTGTGCGTATGAACCGGCACTACGAGCCAAACGACCGCCTTGTCCGGGTTTTAATTCAATATTAAAGATAATGGAACCGAAAGGTATTTCGCCTAATGGCAAGCAATTTCCCAAATCAGGGGAAACGCCTTCTCCGGAAGCGATTTTATCTCCGACTTTTAAGCCGTGAGGAGCGACGATGTATCTTTTTTCGCCGTCTGCATAAAACAGCAATGCAATACGGGCTGACCGATTCGGGTCATACTCGATGGTTTTCACCGTAGCGGGGATGCCATCTTTATCCCGTTTAAAATCTATAAAACGATACATCTTCTTATGACCGCCACCGCGGTTTCGCATCGTCATCTTACCACTGTTATTTCTTCCGCCTGTGCTTGGATTGGGGCATAACAAACTCTTTTCGGGTCTGTTTGTGGTAATATCATCATAAGCGCTGATTACTTTAAAGCGCTGCCCCGGCGTTACTGGTTTAAATTTTCTTAATGCCATTTTTTAAATATTGCTGTAAAAATCAATTTTATCTTCTTTACTCAAAAATACCGTTGCTTTTTTCAAGGTATTTTTTTGTCCTTCAATCATTCCGGCTTTTGTATAGCGGGAAGAGGATTTGCCACGTTGTACCAAAGTATTAACTCTAAGCACTTTAACACCATAGATGTCTTGTACTTCTTTCTTAATTTGCGTTTTGGTAGCCGCTCTATCAACAAGGAAGCCGTAGCGGTTGAATTTATCCGCGGCTATTGTCATTTTTTCGCTGATTATGGGTCTTATTAATACGCTCATTTTATAATTTTTTTATTGTTTATAATTATTCGCCGAGCATTTTTTCGATTTCCGGTATGCTCTTTTCGCAAATGATAAGATTGGTAGCGTTTAATACATCGTAAGTATTCACGTCACATGCTCTGATCACTTTGCTGCGTTTTAAATTGCGGGAAGACAAATAAACATTCGTATTGCTATTGTTTGCCAACAATAAGGTTTTCGTATCTTCCAAGTTAAAATGTTTCAGTATTTCTACAAAAGCTTTAGTTTTAGGAGCGTCGAAAGCGAAATCTTCCAAAACGATGATTTTGTTTTCTTTAGCTTTGTAAGTTAAAGCGGAGAAACGGGCTAAACGTTTTACTTTTTTATTCAATTTAAAGCCATAATCTCTGGGATGAGGTCCGAATACGGTAGCACCGCCGCGGATGGTCGGAGATTTGATACTGCCTGCACGTGCGCCGCCGGTACCTTTTTGTCTTTTTAATTTGCGTGTACTCCCTGAAATGGTTGATTTTTCCAAGGTGTCGTGGGTTCCTTGTCTTCTGTTGGCTAAAATATTCTTAATATCAAGCCAAATAGCGTGATCATTCGGTTCTACATTAAAAACATTGTCGTTTAATGTAACCGTTTTAGCTGATTCGCTTCCATCTATTTGATAAACTTTTAACTCCATCTTTCTATAATTATATATGAACCATTAGGTCCTGGTACGGAACCTTTAACTACGATAATATTTTTTTCTTTCACAATCTTCATAATTTGAAGGTTGATTATTTTCACTTGGTCGCCACCAGTTCTTCCTGCCATGCGCATTCCTTTGAATACTCTTGATGGCCAAGAAGATGCACCCAATGAACCGGGAGCTCTCAATCGGTTGTGTTGACCGTGTGTGCTGTCGCCGACACCCCTAAACCCGTGACGTTTTACTACACCTTGAAAACCTTTTCCTTTGGAAACACCTGAAACATCAACGTATTCGCCTTCTACAAATACAGTTACGTCAATTACCTGTCCGAAAGATTTCTTAGAACCTTCCTCAAAACGGGTAAATTCTTTCAAAACTTTCTTCGGCGTTGTACCGGCTTTCGCGAAGTGACCCTTCAAAGGCTTCGGCGTGTTTTTCTCTTTCTTTTCGTCGTATCCTAATTGGATAGCATCGTAACCGTCTTTCTCAACGGTCTTTACTTGCGTTACTACGCAAGGACCAGCTTCTAATACTGTGCATGGAACGGATTTTCCAGAGGCATCGTAGATACTAGTCATTCCAATTTTTTTTCCTATTAATCCAGACATTTTTAATAAATTTGATAATATTTTATTCCATTTTTACGCAAATTTCAATGTTCTTGATTTGTATTTAATAACTTGTAATTCAACAAGTTAACTTCCAAATTGCCGAACATTTTATTCACGCAAAAAAGTCTGCAAATATACAAAAATTATTCATATATATGTTCTTTCTCTTTTTTTTTATTTGATTTTTCTGTCAATCCCAAATTCACATCTGTATCGTTTTACAATATTTATATGATATGATTTTGTGGTATGCGTATTTTATGTATTTTTGCATTCTCAAAAATGGATGGATCCCAAAAAGTTATGGCACGAATTATTGCAATTGATTATGGACAAAAAAGAGTCGGTTTTGCGGTTACCGATGAGCATAGAATTTGCGCTAATCCATTGGATACCATTCATGTATCGCAGGCTTTCGACTTTTTGAAAAATTATATCGAAACGGAAAATGTGGATACCATCGTCATCGGCGAACCACGCAAAATGGATTACACACAATCCGATTCCTGCCGATTTATCGAACCATTTGTCAACCGCGTGCGCAAAAATTTCCCAGACCTTAACATCGTGCGCGTTGATGAACGTTATACTTCCAAAATGGCATTTCAAACGATGATTGATGCCGGTTTAAAGAAAAAAGACAGACAAAATAAAGCCCTGATTGATAAAATAAGTGCTGTTATTATTTTGCAAACATATTTGCAACAAATTGATATAGAAAACAATAGATTAAACGAAATAAAATGATCTTACCTATTTATGTCTATGGACACCCCATCTTAAGACGTCAAGCCGCCGATGTTTCTCTTACCGACGAGAACTTAAAAACATTAATTGAAGATATGTATGAAACCATGTATCATGCCAATGGCGTGGGATTAGCCGCTCCCCAGATCGGAAAATCTCTTCGCTTATTTGTCATTGATTCAGCACCTTACAAAGAATTTTATCCCAATGAAGATGCTCGGAAAATAACGTTTATTAACCCAACCATTACCACGCGCACGGGGGAAGAGTTCCCGTTCAACGAAGGTTGTCTGAGCCTGCCCGAAATTCATGAAGACGTAATGCGTCAACCGGCGATTGACATTACCTACTTTGACGAAACATTAAACCAAAAAACCGAACATTTTGAAGGAGTTCTGGCGCGTATTATCCAACACGAATATGACCATATCGAAGGAATGGTGTTTACCGATAAACTCTCTTCCCTCAAAAAAATGATTTTGAAACGAAAATTGTCGGACATCGCTACCGGCAAAACAAAACCCGGCTATAAAATTAAAAATCAATAACATGAAAAAAACTTTTTTATTGGCATTATGTTTCCTTACTTTGGTAGCTTGTCATCATAAAGAAGAAAAAAAAGATTCGGTACCGGTCGTTGATACAGTTCCTACAACGTTATATAATTCATTAGAAATCAGAAGTTTATATCATCATGCGGATTCTTTGCTTAACATAGGAAAAGCGGATACCGTTCTCATGAATCAATATGTAAACTTGGCACTTCGTCACGTTGAAAAAAATCCCGAAGACACTTTAGCCGCCGACTTTGTGTTTTATGCCGGCATTTTTCAAATGAAAGTGGCAGCCATGACACCCCCAAGCAGAAAGCAAGAGCGCCTCTCATTCTGTGCCATTGAGATCTTCAATCAAGTTGCAGAGGATTATCCGGATTATACCAACATCGATTATTGTTATTATTACAAAGGAAATATTTTCGAAAACCTGAAGCGTTTCACCGATGCCGAAAACGAATATCGCGAACTTGTCCATCGTTTCCCCAACTCCGAATTAGCAAAAGGGATTGCCGCTTATCTTGAGGTTCAGGGATTTACGAAAACACCGGACGAACTCATGTCCGATATTAAAAAGAAAAATTAATAATTGTAAACGGCTGCCAAATGCCGGGCAATCGCTTCGTCTGTGAATTGCTGGAGATGTGACCCATTATTTTCGGTCATGTATTTTTGTAAGTCACTATTGTACAACACATTTTCTATTTCAGCAGCCCAATTTTCGGCATCGTGCGGTGAAACATAACGGGAAAAGGGTCCGCCGCTCTCTTCCAAGCAACTCCCCGTAGCGGCAATGACCGGAGTTTTACTCCATAACGCTTCCAAAAGAGGGATGCCAAATCCCTCAAAAACAGACGGATATAAAAAGACGGAGGCACTTTGATACAATGCCGGCAAATCCGATGTCGGTACGTTTTGAAGAATGAATACCTGATTATCTAATTGATATTCACGTATATACACTTTTAACTCCTCTAAATAGGTCGTAGCCGAGCCAATCAGTACCAACGGACAATCCATCTTGCCAATGTGCATGGCTTTTAATATAACTTCCTGATTTTTACGCTTTTCAATGGCTCCGACCTGAAGCATGAATGAATTGGGTAAATTGTATTTTCGGCGGACTTGCTCTTTTATGTCTGCAGAAATTTCCGCTTGAAAAATGCGGTTACACCCCTGATAAACCACTTCTATTTTGTCTTCGTTGAGGTGAAACAACTCCACCAAATCTCGCTTGGTTTGCTCGCTAATGGCAATGACCGTGTCCGCAATCTGACAGCTATGTTTGTACTTTTTTTTATATATAAATCTGTCAATCAAAGGATAAAGTGAAGGAAATTTAAAAAAAATCAGGTCGTGCATGGTCACTACGGTATGCAGATTTAATTTTTCGATTCCGTAGGGAAGTTCGTGACTTAATCCGTGAAAAACGTCGATTTTTTGTTTTTTGATGTCTGAACAAATACCGGTGGTTCGCCAAAGGGACGGACACAATTTGTAGAAAGAAGATTGGGGGAAAACGGCTTGGCAGTTGGATTGATAATCGTGAAACAGAGAGACATTGGCTTTTGGAGTAAACATAAAATACTGATTATCGGGCAATTGTTCCGATAGCAGCCGGATGGTATCGCGGCTGTAATTGCCTAATCCTCGGCGATTATGAAAAGCACGTTTTGCGTCAAATCCAATTTTCATGATCCTTTGAAAGTTGAGAGAATAAATTTACAATGATTTATAAAACGTTGTGTGACAGATAGTTTAACTTCCGGCAGCGGCATTGGCGTTTTTTGTCCGATGTGAAGAAATGTATGCATAAAAGTGTGGGCGGAGATATGCCATTTTTGGAGAAAAATGGTTCGTCCTGAATTTTTCTTTAGCTTTCTCGTAGATTTTGAACCGAAATGATAGACTAAACTTTGTCCGATTCCTTCAAAATGTCGCACTCCCACCATCCACAGTTTTCTTGAAAAATCGGGGTCGGAGTACATTCCCGGGGAATATTCGACACTCATTCCGCCCACTAAATCCCATAAATCTTTGGGAATCAAGTTGGGGGGCCAGGTACTTCCCGACCAATTATCGCGGGTTAAAGATCCAAAATCGGACATTAAGTCGTTTTCGCGGAAGTTATCCACACTATTTCCGTAATCGGCAATCACGCAACACGGGTTGTTACCTGACGGCTCAATCATCGTGGAGGAAAACATAAAATATTGTGTATGAATGTTTTGTATCGAATCAGCCAATGCACTGTCCCAGTTGGGTAGAAAATACATATCGTCATTGGCGTATAAAATGTAGTCACTCTTTACCAATTCTCGGCAAATATTCAGCCCCATGCAAATACCAATATTTGTTTCAGCGTGAACAAAATCTATATCGTGTTGGGTATTGAGCCATTGCAAAGTACCATCTTTTCCTTCATTAACCAGAACGATTATTTGATGTTTGAATGCGGAATGTTGTTGCAAACTCCTGATACAGAGTTGTAAATACCGGATATTATTCCATGTTGGAATGATGATACTGAATTTAAAATCATTACTTGAAGTTCTCAAGTATTTTTGAATGGGAGGCATCATTTTTGATATAGTTTTACCAATTTTTGATATTTCCAATAGGTTGTTTTAGCATTTATTTTGCTGATAATGAAACCGTAATATCCATCTAAGAATCCTAATTTAAAAATGAAATCACGAATAAACCGCCACGCCACGTGCAAGCCAATCGAAGTTTTGGAGACGCGCTTGCCGGCTTCAAAAGCCGATTCTGCCGACAACGTTGAAAATTTATCGGCTTGTGCATAATGTTCATTTATAGAATAATACGAATAATGTAATAGATCACCCGACAATTTTACCACGGCGAAGTCGGTCGGAATGGTCAATGTTTCGTGCACTTTTTGTCCGGTCCATTGCACAAATCGTCTGTCAAAAATACGAATTTTCGCATCAGGGTACCAGCCGCCGTGACGAATCCATTTTCCACAATAATTCATCAAGCGATTCATCTCAAAAACCTGGTTATCAATATTTTGTTTTTTAATATTCAAAATTGATTTTTGTAATTCCGGGGAAACAGCTTCATCGGCATCAATGGAAAAAATCAAATCGTTTTGAGCCAATTGGTTGGCAAAATTCTTCGTTTTTACGTAACCTTCCCATTGATGTTGAATAAAAGAAACTTTGTATTGACGGCATATGTCTTCCGTTTTGTCGGAAGAAAAAGAATCAACCACCACAATCTCATCTACAATTTCGACTAAAGATTTTAAACATCTTTCAATGTTTTTTTCTTCATTAAAAGTAATAATAACAGCCGATATTTTTTTCATAATTCAGTTGGCAAAATTACATGAAATTCTCTATTAATGAGATTTTTCCATTATTTTTTGCGGAATTTGTTGATAAATAATCCAAAAAATAATGTCGTATACAGGGGAGAGCTTAAAAATAATTGTACCTTTGCAGCCATACAAAGCGTTAATTTTTTATTTTAAAACAACTGATAATGAGTGATTTTTCGCATTTACATGTTCACACCGAGTATTCAATTTTAGATGGATTAGCTTCTATTCCCGATTTAATTCGGAAGGCATATAATGACGGGCAGCGTTCTATGGCAGTGACCGACCACGGCAATATGTACGGCATTTATTCTTTTTTAAAAGAGGTCGAGAATTTTAATAAAAAGGAAGCGAAGCAGGGCGATCCGTTCAAAGCCATTATCGGTTGTGAGGTTTATGTGGCGCGTGTCAGTCGGCTTTCTGCCAAAAATAAAGAAGACCGAAGCGGGCATCATTTGGTGCTTTTGGCAAAAAACATGATAGGGTATAGGAATTTAAGTCGCTTATTATCATTAGGTTGGACTGAAGGCTTTTATTATACGCCCCGTATAGACAAGGAAATATTGCGGAAATATTCTGAAGGAATTATTGCATGTTCTGCATGTTTGGGTGGCGAATTGCCGCAAGCCATTATGAACGCTAATCCATCGTTGCATAATGGCGATATTCCCATTCATTTCAATTTGGATAGTGCACGAAAGGTTGTTGAGGAGTTTAAATCCATTTTTGGAAGTGATTATTACATCGAATTGCAAAGAAATGGACATAAGGAGCAGACGTTGGTTAATGCCGCATTACTCCAATTATCGGAAGAATATGGAGTGAAATGTATTGCTACGAATGATTCTCATTTTGTTAATAAAGAAGACTTTAGCACGCATAAAGTGTTGATTTGCATTAACACGGGCAGGAAGCTGATTACCAATGAAGAAATTTTGCAAGATACGGACACCGACAACGGATTGGCATATTCCGGGGAGGAGTATTTCAAGACTACCGATGAAATGAAGGAATTGTTTGCCGATGTGCCGGAAGCCATTCTCAACACTCAGCATGTAGCCGACAAAATTGAAGTGATTAAGCTCAAAAGTACGCCTACACTTCCTCATTTTGAAGTTCCGAAGGAGTTCAAGGACGATTTTGATTATTTGCAGCATCTTACATACGAGGGAGCCAAGTGGCGATGGGGAGAAAATCTGTCCGATGAAATTAAGGAACGTCTTGAATTTGAATTAAATACGGTAAAAGGAATGGGCTATCCGGGCTATTTTCTGATTGTTCGCGATTT
Organism: Bacteroidales bacterium; assembly: GCA_023229985.1. Taxonomy (GTDB): domain Bacteria; phylum Bacteroidota; class Bacteroidia; order Bacteroidales; family WCHB1-69; genus UBA1756. Next base: position 32,700 of record JALNYF010000021.1, read on the forward strand.
TATCAATGCCGGACGTGAACAAGGCATCCGTTTTGGTCCAGGACGTGGTTCCGCTGCCGGCTCTGCCATTGCTTATTGCTTGAATATCACTAATATAGACCCTATCAAATACGATTTACTTTTCGAGAGATTTCTGAATCCTGACCGTATTTCATTGCCCGATATGGATATTGATATGGAAGATAGCGGTCGCGAAAAAATGATCCATTATGTGAGCGAAAAGTACGGCAAAGAGAAAGTGGCACAGATTGTTACTTTCAATACTATGGCAGCTAAATCTGCCATTCGTGATTGCGCGCGCGTTTTGGATTTGCCGTTGAATGAATCCGATAGAATTGCCAAGATGATTCCAACAAAACCTAAAACGACCATAGCCAGCACCATCAGAGATGTTCCCGAATTTAAAAATGAAATGGAAAACGGCACGGAATTGGTGAAACGAGTCATTCATTTTGCCATTCAATTGGAGGGGAAAGTCAGAAGTAGCGGCGTTCATGCATGTGGCGTTATCATCGGACGCGATAATCTAATAGACTGCATTCCACTCTGTAGTGCCAAAAATAGCGATACCATGGTTACCCAATACGAAGGCTCATTAGTGGAAGATGCCGGGTTACTCAAAATTGACTTCTTAGGGTTGAAAACGTTGAATATTATTACCAGTACATTAGAAAATATTAAAAAACGATTTAACCTCGACATCGAAATTGATGAAGTTCCGTTGGACGATGCCAAAACATTTGATCTTTATGGTCGCGGGGATACCATCGCCGTGTTCCAATTTGAAAGTGATGGTATGCGAAAATATCTGCAAGAACTGAAACCAGCTCGTCTTGAGGATATTATTGCCATG
>JALNYF010000071.1 GCA_023229985.1 Bacteroidales bacterium
AATTATTTAGATAACACCAAGAAACGGATGATTGTTTAAAGAAGAAAAATAGGTTACCTCAACGGGCAAATAGAATTGTATGGCACTCAAGCAATCCCAAACTAAAATTAATAATCGTCCGAGAAAAAATTTACATTTTATCACTCCTTCCTCTTTATTTTATAACTTTGCATGTTGAATCAATATAATTGAGAAAAAGTTGTATTTTTGCAGGGTTATAAATAAATATCAATATAATGTGGATAGAAATAAATAAATTAAGCGTTACTATATGTGATTGTCGATTCGGAGAAATTCATATAGAGAATGATTATATTTGTTTTTTTGCTTGCGGTAGCCTTCTGACTACTGAAAAATTTGCATTTGATTTGCTGAGTACAAATCTAACACATCAAATGGCTCAGTCTTGTTTTAGAAATGGTTATTTTATATGTCTTGTAAATAAGGAAACGAGTATAGTTACAGTCTTGCGAGATACAAGTGGACTAAAATCAGGATATTATTACCAAGATAAAGATCTTTTAATTATCTCTACTAATGTTCACAGGATAGCGAAACATACAAAGTCATCTATTTCTCAATTGTGGGCAGATTGCTTTATTTACAATTATTTTATCTTGGATGGCTATACCTTGTATAATAATATCAGTGAATTCAAAATTGGAGAGAAGTATGTTAATAATGTAATAAAAGATGAAATAGTAAGTACTATTGATGATTTGCCGATAGAATACCAAGAAAATGATTATACAGAACAGCAAAATATAAAACTTTTATATGCAAAGACTCTCGAGACTCACGATAAACTAAAGGGTGATGCAAATGTGGTATACCTATCTGGTGGCATAGATTCTAATGTAATGTTGGCTTCTTTGTATAATGTTTGTCCAAATAAGTTGAGGGCAGTATCGTATAAAGTTAAAGAAGGGAAACAAGACGAGACTCTTTATGCAGAAAAGGTTGCAAAACATTTTGGAGTACCGTTCACAATTATTGAACGAGATCCGTTTAATCCCATGATAGTTGATAAGTACGAAGATTATGTATTATCACTCAATAATCCCTATGACGGCATGTTTATATTCGCGCCGGTTTTTCAACAAGAAAATGAGTTGTTTTTTGCTGGACAAGATACAAGATTACACACTCCTCCAACATCAAAATTAGAAAAACACTTATTGCTCAAAATCCAAAACGGTAATTACGAAGGTATTAGTACAGATAAACTTGTCCATTATGCCGTTGAATTTTATCGTAAATATCCTTTATTTGCTAAACCAATTGCCAATTTCTTTGATCCTGTTGAAACTTTAAATTATTTATATTGGTCTTTAAGCAAATCAAAATATATTAAATACGGATTCCACACAAATACGATAAATGAATTAAAAAAAATTGTAGAAATAAAATTTGAAGAAAAAGTGGCTAAAGATCGAGCTATATATAATCAAATCGTTCATCAGCGATGGTATAAGCAATACACAAATGATATAAAATATATGGTAGATATGGGTTTTTACAATCACGCATCAACAATACTTCCTTTTTACGATACCGAACTTGTACGTTTTTCGTCTACCATCCCATGGGAAATCTGCACAAAACAAATAATCGGGACGGACAAATATTCTCAAAAAAACGTTTATGTCGATAAATATGCTCTCCGAAAAGCATTCGAAAAAGATCTACCTAACGATGTTTTGTATCGTGCAAAAGCGACATCAAACGACTATTTATTAATGTATAACGGTGTTATAGGAAAAAAAATATTGCAGATTATTGAGGCTGACGTAAACAATTCTCATTCTTTTATAAAAGATTATCTATTCTATGATTATTACTCTGAATACATTAAGAATAACAATAAAAAGTTCTTTTCGTATAGAATTTGTAAAATGATATTATATCTTAGTTTTATGTGCATCTACTATAAAAACATACAATAAACATGAAAACGATAATTTTTTTCGATAGATGCTTTTTAACCCATCACTTTGCATTAATGACAAAGACATTAATTAAAGATTACAATGTCGTTCATATTGCATCTTCCGATTATGATGTTCAAATTCTTGCACAGAATAATATAACTCAGAATGTTTTTCAGTTCGATAAAGAAATCATCAATATTTATAATTCCGAACAATTGAATTTTGATTTAATAAAAGAGATTGATGATTTTTATTCAAAAAATACTAATGGGGATTTTTGTCTTAATAGTGCCATTTATTGCGATAGAGCAAAAGAAATTCTCTCATATCCCGACGAATTGCACTTAGCTCAAAGTTATTATCTCTTTTGGAAAAAAATCTTAAATAATTTTGAGGTTGCTTGTGTTATACATGAAACGACATCTGCTTTGATGAATCATATCTGTTCAACGATCTGCAGAAGTAAAAACATTCCTTACTTATCTCATCAATGGGGAAATGGTGATGTCCGATACAGTTACTATTATGCGGAATACGATACCCACAGCAATCACACTATCAAACAACAATATGAATTATATTTATCTCATCCTGAATTAATTGACAAAGAAAGATGTGATACCTATATTGAGAAATTTAGAAAATCATTTGATATCATCTATGGTGGACAAAAACATATCAATCACTCAATTACTAACTTGTTGATTAAATCAATAAAAGAAAGAATCCTACAATTCACACAGCGAAATAAATATGATAAAATTGGAAATAATGTTGATTATTGGTTGGTAAGAGATCGCCTTTGGAAGCGTAGATTGCGTAATGCTGTTCAGTATAAAAAGAGAATAAAATTTGAAGAAATGGTTCCAGGAGAGAAATATTTTTATTATTCCTTTCATCTTGAGCCGGAGGCAACTATTTCTTATTTGAACGGAGGTTGGTATGTTAATCAGGTAAAATTAATAGAGAATATTGCGTCTTCATTACCTGCAGGCTATTATTTATACGTGAAGGATCATCCTCATGAATATGCGTATAGAGATGTAATAGATTATGAACGGCTTCAACATATTCCCAATGTCAGATTATTGAGGCAAGATATTCCGGGCAAATTGGTGGTAAAAAATGCTATTGGGTTATTTACTATTAATGGAACTATTGGTTATGAGGCTATTCTGCTCGGGAAACCTGTTTTTACCTTTGGAAAGAGTTATTATTCTTTTTATCGTGGCTGTTATTATATTGAAAACGTTAAAGACATCAAAAATGTAGTTACTCAAGTCTTGGGCAGCGACAACAACTGTTCAGAAACACTTTACGCATATCTTAATGCCTATTTCGATGCATCATATTCCGGTGCAGTCCTTTTATTCTCAGATCCGTCCACTCTTCCGGCCAACATCAATGTTGAGGAAAATGCTATTCTCCTAAGTGAAAATTTGATGAATTATCTCAAAAAACAATCAGAATAATATTTATTATATTTTCATCGAATAAAAACCAACCCAGTTATGACAATTTCCTCATTTATTGCAAAAATTCCGGCGTTGCTGATTTATCCTTTTCAATTCAAATATTTTGGGAAAAGAAGCAAAATCGTCGCACCTTTAAAAATTGATGGGAAGAAAAATATTTGCATAGGTAATCATGTATATATTAGTTCGCAGGTGTGGCTTTTATGTTTACCTCTTACTAATTCCAAGAACCCAATATTGAAAATAGGCAACGGCTGTAAAATTGGGAACTTTAACCACATTTGTGCTACGGAAAGTGTTGTTTTTGAAAACGATGTTCTGACTGCTGATAAGGTATATGTTGCTGACCATCTACATTCATTTGAAAATATTAATGTTCCTATTCATCAACAAGCTATTCGACAAATCAATACGGTAGTCATAGGCGAAGGTTCTTGGATAGGAGAAAACGTTTGTATTATTGGTGCATCTATTGGAAAACATTGCGTAATTGGTGCTAATGCAGTGGTTACTAAGGATATACCTGATTATTCCGTTGCTGTTGGCATACCTGCAAGAGTAATAAAAAAATATAATTTTGAAACCAAACAGTGGGAAAAAGTGGAATAAAATTTTATATTTGCAAACTCAAAAATAGTAAATATTTGAACTAATAATATGAAAATTCTGATTACTGGAGCAAACGGTTACATTGGAAGCCACGTTGTTACATCATTAATAGACAAAGGTATAGATGTTGTGGCGTGCGATGTGGCGACCAATCATATTGATTCGCGGGCGGAAATCGTGCAATACGACATTCTTGGAAATTGTAACAAAGATAATGCTTGGGCTTTTTTTGGTCAACCGGACGTTTGTTTGCATCTCGCTTGGAGAGATGGTTTTATTCATAATTCCTCAAATCATATAAAAGATTTATCTGCACATTATTCTTTTCTTACAAACTTAATAGATAATGGTCTCAAACACATAGCTATTATGGGAACCATGCACGAAGTTGGATATCACGAAGGAAAAATTGATGAAACAACTGCCTGTAATCCTCTTTCGCTGTATGGGATAGCCAAAAACACGCTGCGTCAAAGCATGCTGATTTATTGTGCAACTAAAAAATGTAATTTACAGTGGCTTCGCGGTTTTTATATTTATGGTGATGATTTAAAAAATCATTCTATTTTCACAAAACTCGTAGAAGCAAGCCAACGTGGAGAAAAAACATTCCCTTTCACAACCGGTAAAAATAAATATGATTTTATGGTAGTTGATGATTTGGTAAAACAGATCGTGGCTGTCATTACCCAGAATCAAATTAACGGGATCATTAATTGTTGCACAGGAACCCCGATTTCTTTGGCTGAGGCTGTAGAAAGTTTCATTATCAAAAACAAATTAGATATTAAACTTGTATATGGTGCTTTTCCTGACCGTCCGTATGACTCACCATGCATTTATGGCGACAACTCAAAGATTCAAGAAATATTAAATAATCAATCTTATTAACTCCCGATGAAAAAAGTACTCATTATCTCCAGCCCGTTTTTTGATTACCAAAAAAGCGTAGGGTTTGCTTTTGAATCGCTCGGGTATGAAGTAAGAATTGAAACATACGATGAACCGATTCATCCATTTAAAGGATTGCTTAAATGGAGACACAAATTTTCCTCACGTAAAGAAGAATTGAGAGCCGTTAGCCGTGCTAAATACGATCTTTACATTAAGCAGGTTTATGACAGCTATATGCCCGATATCGTTTTCTCTTACAATGGAACTATTTTGTTGGATGAACGATTGGACTATTTTAGAAAAAAATCAAAGGTCATTTTTTGGATGTATGACAGCGTTCAACGTCCTGATCGGGAACGGTGTAAACTGCATATAGATCACGCCGATGCCGTTTTTTGCTTTGAGGAAAACGATGTAGAATTCTATCGAAATATCGGAAAAACTGCTTACTTTTTACCATTGGCGTGCGACACATCTATCTATTATCCAATAGATATAGAAGAGAAAGAGATCGACATTCTTTTTGTGGCAACGATCTATACGAGTCAAAAACGTATAAGACTTCTTCAACAAGTTGTGAACCATTTTATAGATGCGAAGATTGTTATTTACGGATGGTATAAACCCTTCGTAAAAAATCCTATTCAATGGTTATTGAGGGGAAAAAGGTCAATATATAAGAACAGGAATATACCACCATCAGAAGTTAATTCATTGTTTAGTAGAACAAAAATTGCATTAAACATTCATCATGAGCAGACATTTCATGGTGCTAATCAACGATTATTTGAAGCCTGTGGTGCCGGAGTTTATCAAATTTGCGACGCAAATCCTTATATTGAATCACTCTTCCCCAATGGTGAAGTGGGTTTGTATCACAATGAGCAAGAACTGATTGAATGTATCAAATGGGCTTTAGATCCCGCCAACAGAACAGAACGGGAAAGACGCGCCAAAGCTGCTCAACAAATCATTTTGCAGGGACACACATTCAAAGATAGGGTGTCGGAAATGTTGAAAATGATTGAATAATATATAATGCATTAATGAGAAGAGAAATCAACTAAGGAGATGCTTCGATGATTCGGCACATTCTCTTTTGAAATCACCAATGAACAAATAGAATTTATTCAAGCGTATCGGGGGAAATGGCAATAACAGTAACCTCTCATTCATCCTTTGCCCACGTTCCAATGAAATTGGAATAGTTTCAATTTCTTTGAGGTGCATAATGTACGTCGAACCTTATACTAACTTGTTTTTAACTAGCCTCTTTTTCGTCAGAATTTATATTTGTCATATTGTTTGATTCATGATATCGATAATTATGCTATCTTTGCACTTCATATTTTATGCTTCATATTTTATGTTTTAATAGAAAGAAACAATGAAAAATAAGCCCAATAATCCCTTTTTAGTTTGGGGGTATCACTCTCCTAAATACTTTTGTGACAGAGAATTAGAAACACAGACTATTATTGCCGCATTACAAAACGGTAGAAATATATCGCTTATCAGTCCGCGAAGAATTGGGAAAACAGGCTTAATTCAACACGTTTTTTCTAGAGTAAAAAATCAAAATCCGGAAATACGCTGTTTCTATTTGGATATATTTTCGACCGAAAATCTATACGATTTTACTTTACTACTCAGTAAAACCATTTTGGGAAATTTAGATTCTTTTTCACAGAAGATAATGCGCACTATTACCTCATTCTTTACCCATATTCACCCTGTTTTTACATACGATTCTTTAACAGGAATGCCTAAATTATCGGTGGAAATAAGCTCCGGTAAAGCAGAAGATGGCTTAAAAGAGATTTTCGAATATTTAAAAAAGTCTTCTTACATTTGTTATATTGCCATCGATGAATTTCAGCAGATTACCAATTATCCGGAAAATGGAATTGAGGGGTTACTTCGTTCCTATATACAGTTTTTACCCAATGTTCGTTTTATCTTTTCGGGTAGTAAAAAACATCTGATGGATGCCATTTTCTCATCCGCTAACCGTCCTTTTTATCAAAGTACTCAAAAGATGGGATTAAAAGCAATACCTCGCGACACCTACTATACTTTTGCAAAAAAGATATTTATTCAAAACGGTTTAAAACTTTCCAATGAAACATTTAACTACATTTACGACCATTTATTGGGACACACTTGGTACATACAAGTCGTACTGAATCATTTATATGAACTGAATAAAAAAGAGAGTGAAATTGCCGATGTTGACAGCATCATTGAAAAGATTTTGCAGGAAGAAACGGCAACCTATATGACTTATTGCGAAATGATTACTAAAGGACAACTCCGACTCCTGCGAGCTGTTGCGAAAGAAAATGTTGTTTCTTCTCCATTTGAAAACAGTTTTATGAAACGGCATCAACTTAGCGCACTCAGCAGCGTCAAATTGGCTATTAACGCACTGATTGATAAATCCTTGTTGCTGAAAGATGAAGATAACTCGTATATTGTTTATGATCGCTTCTTCTCTTTTTGGTTAGCGAAAAGATAATCGTGAAAAACATGACATCCGGGTCAAATGCTCATACAAAAATTAGATATTTATCCAAGAATCAATCCTTTGCTCACGTTCCACCGAAATACGATGAATATATTGCCTACATTGGTTTTAGTTGTATTGCGTAATAGTTCCATCAAACTATTGTAGTTCCCCATTTCATCAATTCTGATAATAAGCGTTTAAAAATATAAAAGCTTACCCGTTTTAAGACATCTAATCTTTTCGCTTACCTTTTACTTTTTCCATAGGATAATATATTCTTGAGTAGTTCTAGCCGGTGGAATAACATGATTAACTTCAATATCTAGAAAATAATCAATTTTATGTATTTTTTTTATGATTAAAAAAGAGTATTTTTGCACTTCAAATAATGCATCAATGAATTGTAAGAAAGTCTCCATTATCGTTCCCGTTTATCAAGCTGAAAAATATGTCGAAAAATGTTTCAACTCATTGCTCGATCAAACTTTATCTGAGATAGAAGTTATTGCCGTTGACGATAAAGGGAAAGATAGAAGTATGGAAATTGTTCGTCGTATTCAAAGCGAACATCCCAAAGGCGGTCTCATTCAAATTGTTGAAATGCCCCAAAATTCCGGAGCGGCTGCCGCCAGAAACAAAGGGTTAGAATATGCCGGCGGAGAATATGTAGCTTTTGTGGATAGCGATGACTGGTGCGAACCTAATATGTATGAAGATTTATACAATGAAGCTCACGTCCATCAATATGATTGGTGTTTTGGGAATGCCATCAAAGAGTATGCCAACGGAAAAACTGAGGTCTTACGACAAATTCCTCTCTTTAATGGTGAACTTTCACCCACCATACGTAAAAAAATACTAACCCATTTTGCAGCCTATTTTTCGACATCCATCTATAAAAAAAACTTTTTAACTCAAAATGACATTCAATTCCCCTTATATAAATTTTCCGAAGACAGCTATTTTCTATGGATGGTTGTAATGTATGCAGAGAGATTGGGGTATATTGATAAAATCTTTTACCACTATATTGTGCAATCCAACTCAGTATCCAACATTTATGACAGTAATAAACATCTTCAAAAAATAGAAGTATTTACACTACTTATCAATAGACTCAAAATAGAAGGAAAATACATTGACTATCA
>JALNYF010000072.1 GCA_023229985.1 Bacteroidales bacterium
GAGGTGTTTTACTGTAAGTCCTTTATTAATAAGTTGTTGTAATGAATCAATGCCAATTTTTAAATGTTGCAGTGCATAATTGGCGGTGACCATTTTGTCGCTTTTTTCGGTTTTAATACCATCGGGGAGCATGGGCTGGTCGGAGATGAGCAACAATGCGCCCGTAGGAATTCTATTGTAAAAACCGACGGAAAAGAGTGTTGCGGTTTCCATATCGACAGCGGTAGCGCGAATTCTGGTCAGATAATCTTTAAATTCATTATCGTGTTCCCATACGCGCCGGTTGGTGGTATAAACGGTTCCTGTCCAATATTCGCGTCCGTAGTCCCGAATGGTGGAGGAGATGGCTTTTTGCAAATTGAAGGCGGGCAAAGCCGGAACTTCTGAAGGGAAATAGTCGTTGGACGTACCATCGCCGCGAACGGCTGCTATGGGCAGAAGTAGTTCCCCTAATCCAATGTATGATTTCAAACTCCCTGTTTTTCCCAAAAACAAAACCGCCTTGGGCATAATGGACGTGAGTAAATCCATAATCGTAGCTGCCATCGGGCTACCCATCGAAAAATTAATGATGGAAATGTTGTCTTTGGTTGCACTTTGCATCGGTCTGTCCAAACCGCGAATCTCCGTGCCCATTAATTCTGCAAAATGTTCTACATAATCTTTAAAGTTGGTCAGTAAAATGTATTGCCCGAACTCTTTAAGCGGAACTCCGGTGTAGCGGGGTAACCAATTTTCAACGATCTCTTGTTTGTTGTTCATATTTTTTTGAAAAGTCGGCAAAGATACATGAAATTATTTATTTTTGCACTGTTTTTCCGTTTTTAATTTTAACTTTGCAGCCGCATTTTATGATTGCTCAATTTCTATAGAATTTTATACATTTATTCATGAAAATAACGATACACGAAGAAGATGAACTACAGGTAGCTGCGCGTCAATTAATTTCTGAATTTTCTGCCGACCGAGTGTTCTGTTTTTATGGGGAAATGGGTGCCGGCAAAACAACTTTTATTAAGAAAATTTGCGAGTTGCTGGGGGCCACCGATGTTACCTCAAGTCCGACTTTTTCTATTGTAAATGAATATGTTAGAATAAATGGCGAGGCTATTTATCATTTCGATTTTTATAGAATTGAAAAATTGGATGATGCTTATCAAATCGGGGTTGAGGATTATTTATATAGTGGAAATTATTGTTTTTTGGAATGGCCTGAGAATGTAGCACCGTTGATAGAAGATGATTTTGTCAAGGTAAAAATTGAGATTGGCGAGAATTATTCCAGAATTATACAGGCAGGAAAATATTTATGAGCAATTATTTGTCTGATAATTTCGAGTTGGGCGTTCAGAAAGAGGCGGTGGATGTTTCCACGGCACAGCGAAATTATTTGGTCGGTTTTTTGCGGGGAATGATTTCCACCGACAGCGAACAAATTGTAGTAACTCCTCAACTGGTTGCCGCTTTGGTGGACAATCACGTGCCGGTTCGTGTTGAGCGCAAGCTGGGTGGCGACTCGTTTATTGATTTGAATTATGCGGATGTGGGTGCGTGGATAGAAGACGAAGCCGATGCTGTGATACGTCGCTCCAATATATTGGTCAAATTATCTCCCTTTACGCGCGATGATTTTTCGCAATTCTTAGATAATCAAATAATTATCTCTTATTCCGATATCGAGCAGCTGACCTTAGAGGAGTTACAAATTTTTCAACAGAAGAAAATTACGGCGATTTCAATTGATAAAGCGATCGATGCCAATGGGAAACATTTAATTTCTACGATATTGAATTGGAAAGTGGATCATATCATCAAGTGTCGTGCGTTGGACGATTATTTGCAATCTCTTTTGTTGGCAATGATTATGAACAGTAATTTGCGCTATGCGGTTCAGATGAATCCGGCGTTGTTGCATACAGTTTATTGTTACAAGGGAATGATTACCAATCAGGAATTGAGTAATAGATTTTCCTTACCGTGGAAAGACTTGTTATTGTTGTGTTGGGATTGGAATTAGTCGCGGTTGGGTTCCGATTCCAAAATATGGGAATGGTGTTTGAGGGTACGTAATGTTATCATAATGATGAACATAACGATACAGACGATACCCGAAATTCTGACATAGTCTCCGAAAGTATGCGGTGTGCAGATACAGAAAGCGCGGAAATAATCTACGATAGTGAAGCAGAGGGTAATGGCGAAGATGCCGGCATATTCTCTTCGAAGCACGGATTTCATGTGGAAAGGGATGGCACCTTTTTGAAATTGAGAAAATTTGGGGACGAAAGCGGGGACTTTCTGTGACCAATTCAAGTAAGTATCACCAAATTCTCGTTCGAGGAAGCGTTCTTCTGCGAACATAATTCTTTCGTAATAAAGCCAATAGACCAATGAAACGATGATAAGGAACGGAATATCCATTAAAAAAACGAGCAGACCGAGCCATATCAGATAATTTCCCAAGTAAAGAGGGTGTCGAACGATGGAGTAAATACCTTTGGTATTCAATTCTTTTGCTAATTGTTTATCGGTATTTCTGCCGGAGGTTCCGTGCGGGGTAGTTCCGATGGTATAGGCGCGGACGGCGAGTCCGCTGATGGAGATTAAAATGGCGAAAAGGATAATGATAATTTTCCAGCAATTATCGAGAAAGGTGTAGTGTTCAATGGGGTTAGTGAGGAAAAGGATAGGGGAGCAGATAGCAAAAACGAACACAGGCACGATTCCGCGGTGTTTGAATAAGAAGTTTCCTTGTTTTTCGAAAGAATGTAATAAAGCCATAATTATTTACAATAAAAAAACGCTTTTGCAAGCGTTTTTTATAGGGGAACTATACTGATTATAAACCTCTTTTTTCTTTGATGCGGGCTTTTTTACCGGTTAATCCGCGCAAGTAGAAGATTCTTGAACGACGAACCACGCCACGTTTATTAACGATGATGTTAGAAATGAGGGGAGTATTGAACGGAAAAATTCTTTCAACGCCAATGCCGCCGGATATTTTTCTAACTGTAAAAGTTTTTGTTACACCTGAACCGGTTATTTGTATAACTACGCCTTGAAATTGTTGAATACGCTCTTTTACGCCTTCAATAATTCTATAAGATACGGTAATTGTGTCACCTGCTTTGAATTTCGGATTCTCTTTTTTTTCTACGAAATTGTCTTCAACGTACTGAATCAATTGGTTTTTCATCTCTCTTTATATTTACTTTATGTTGCCAAAAATTAGGCTGCAAAAATACACTTTTTTTTTAATAGTTTTCAATAATTCTAAAACTTTTTATTTTTTTCTCTGGGGAGTACATTTTGAGTGAATTATTTTCGGAAAAACGGATATTTTTTACTAGTTAATAGGGCTACATTTTAATTCTTTTTTCAATTTCGTCGATGTCTAATTTCATTTTTTTATCTGTATCGTAGAGGTCTCCGATGACGCGGCATGCGTGGAGGACGGTAGCGTGGTCTTTGTTTCCGCAATTCAGTCCGATGGTACTCAGTGGAAGTTTCGTGTATTTCTTCGCGAAAAACATGCAGATTTGGCGTGGTTGTGCAATTTCGCGTTTACGGGTGCTGGTATTGATGGTTTCCACTGCAATGCCGAAGTAGTCGGATACGATTTTTTGGATATATTCAATGGATATCTCCTTGGAAGTGCTTTTGACGTATTTGTCAATCATCTCTTTGGCAATATCAATGGTGATATCTTTTTTATTGATGGAGGCTTGCGCTAAGAGGGCGAGGCGGGCACCTTCCAATTCTCTGACGTTAGAGGTTACGCGGAGCGCGAGGTATTCGATTACATCTTTGGAGAAGACCACGCCATCATTTTCCAATTTTTTGTTGAGAATGGCAATTCGGGTTTCAAGGTCAGGGGGTTGCAGTTCGGTTACCAAACTCCATTTAAAACGGGAAATAACACGAGGTTCAAAACCAGTAATTTCTGCCGGTGATTTATCAGCGGTGATGATAATTTGTTTTTTTCGTTGTTGTAAATAGTTGAAAATTTGGAAAAATATCTCTTGTGTTTTCTCTTTTTTGGATAAAAAATGGATGTCGTCAATAATCAGTACGTCCACATTTTGGTAAAAGTTGATAAAGTCGTTACGTGTATTGTTTTTAACAGATTCAATATATTGTTGATAGAACAAGTCGGAATTTATATAAAGGACCACTCTGTCGGGGAAGTTGGCTTTTATTTCCAAGCCGATGGCATGAGCGAGGTGAGTTTTTCCTAATCCCGTTGCGGAATAGATGAAGAATGGATTATAGGGGGTCGTTCCCGGTGCTGACTTGGCGATAGTTTGTCCGACTACTCGGGCAAATTGATTACAAGAACCTTCAACGAAATTGTCGAAGTTGAGGGATTCAATCAGGTTGCTGGGGATGTTTAATTTGCGCAGACCCGGAACAATGCGTGGGTCGGGAATGGGTTGCCCACCTTCTGCGTATGGATTCATCGACGGCTTGAGCGGATTTTGCGTTTTAATGATCGGCTGAAACGGCAAAGTAATGGTGATGGGTTTCTTCTCAGTAGGTTTTGCCATCACAATTTTATATGCCAATTTGCCATTCGTGCCAATTTCCTTTTTAATGACGGTTTTTAGTATTTTTGAAGCGTGGGTTTCCATCCATTCATAAAAAACATAACCCGGCAGTACGACGGTCAGTACATTATCTGCCAATGATATTGACTTGATGGGTAAAAACCATTCATGGAAGATATTGTCAGGAACATTATCTTTTATGAAATCTAAGCATTTTTGCCAAATAATTTGATGTTCCGGTAACCTTTCTGTACTCATTCTTGCTTTGTGATTATTGAAATTTATTAAAACGCTATAAATAAGAAATTTAATTGTAAATAAAATCCCTTATTTTCATTTGGCAAAAATGAACTAAAAAAAGTTTAAAAAAAAGTAATTTTATACTTGATTATTAAAAATATTTGTACATAGAATAATCAGCTTTTCCGCGCGTTTGAGAGAATAAATTTTTTACATTTTTTCTCAAAATTATGTAACTTTTTTTAATCATTCTATCAATCACCAAGTTATAAAAATGTGCATTTTTTATTCTGAAAAAGACATCAAATAAGACTTGATGAACTCATCAAGTTCTCCGTCCATGACAGCATTGACATTAGAAGTTTCAAATTGGGTTCGTAAGTCTTTGACCAACTTGTACGGGTGCATTACGTAGCTGCGGATTTGCGAGCCCCACTCAATTTTTTTCTTACTGCTTTCGATTTCGGATATCTTTTTGCGTTTTTTTTCCAATTCAATTTGATATAGTTGTGACTTCAGCATTTGCATGGCTTTTTCTCTGTTTTGCAACTGCGATCGTGTCTCTTGGCACTCCACGATAATTCCGGATGGGGCGTGGTGTAGGCGGACAGCGGTTTCCACTTTATTCACATTTTGTCCACCGGGACCACTGGATCGGTAGGTGTCCCATGAAATGTCTGCCGGATTGATTTCAATGTTAATATCATCATTGATAATAGGATAAGCGAAAACAGATGCAAACGATGTATGCCTGCGGTTGGCAGAATCGAAAGGGGACAGGCGCACGAGCCGGTGAACGCCGTTTTCGCTTTTCAAATAGCCGTAGCCGTAAGGTCCGTCTAATTCGAGCGTAGCGGATTTGATTCCTGCCACATCTCCCTCCTGTCGGTCTAATAATTTAATTTGATATTTATTGCGTTCTCCCCACCGAATATACATTCTGAGCAGCATATCCGCCCAATCGCAACTTTCGGTGCCCCCTGCGCCCGAGTTGATGGTGAGAACAACATTGCAGGCGTCTTCTTCATTTCGCATCATATTGCGGAACTCCAATTTCTCAATCGCTTTCAACGCATTTGCGTAACCCTGTTCCACTTCTTGCTCCGTGGCTCCTTCTTCATTAAAAAAGTCAAAAGTAATCGACAATTCGTCAAATTTTTCGGCTGCCTTTTCAAAATCGTTGATCCAAGATTTGATAAAACTAATCTCTTTGAGTACTTTTTCCGCCGCTTTAGGGTCGTCCCAAAAACTGTCTTGGTGGGTAGTTTCTTCCCTGTTTTTTACCGCTTCCTGCTTGCCGGCAATGTCAAAGACACCTCCTTAACTCGCTGAGTCTCTTAGCTAAATCTTTTATTTGTTCGTTTGTTGTCATGTTTTTTGTCGATTTGTGAAATTTAAGTCGTTTTTAGTTTTTAAAAAATAAATTTAAGGTATTTTTTGAAGCAGCAAAAATACGACTTTTTATACAATATTATTATAGAACATTATTTTTTTCTTGGATAAATATTGAAAATGATTGATGTTAGGAAAATAATTATTTTCCGGTTATAAAATAACGAGTAGCCTACCGAAGGGCGTAACATTTCAGCCAATGGCAACGCTTAGGGATAAAAAGGATATATTTCCGTATTAACGAAGATTTCTTTTGACAAGCGCGAAATTGCAAAGGAAAAACATACAAAAAATCTAATTTTTTAATATTCTTCGCTCCAAGCGTTGCAATGGAAGTTATCGTGGCAGCCGTTGTCCGATGGAAACGTATCAATATATCATTCAATATGTTAGCAATACGGGGAAGAAGTTTATTAAGAAAGGGTGTGTGGAGGTTTTGTGATTTTGTCAATCATCTCCGATTCGTAACCTTTGGAAAGCAAAAACCGAAATAGCTGTTGACGATCGCCGGCAGAATGGCTGCGGTGCCACTTTTCGATGAGATGCTCCATGTTTTGGGCGTACTGCTCTTCGTCAATCTCCGACAAACCTTGTTGTATTAAAGAAGCCGTTATCCCTTTTTTAAACAATTCGCTTTGCAGCTTCATCCGTCCCCAGCGTTTAGTGTTCATCTTTCCACGGATAAAACATTCCGTAAATCGCTCATCATTAACATATTGCTCATCTATCAAACTCTCCAGCAGCTTTTCTGCCTCCGCCCCGCGAATCCCGATTTCCGACATCTTTTGTCGTACTTCGCGGCTGCTGCGTTCCTGATAGGTACAGTATTTTCGGATTCTTTCTTCGTCTTCTTTCATCGTTGAGTGCGGGAAGTTTTGTCTGTTTAGCGGATAATCATAATTCTGGAAACGAGCCATTGTTCGCCGACTTTGGCTTTGATGAAATAGAGTCCGTTTTGCCAATGGTCGGTGTGGATGGTGGTGTGCGTATCGTTGATGGACAATTGTTGGATAATCTGTCCTAACGTATTGGAAATCATCACTTCTGTAATGGTCTGTTCGGCGAGAATTTCAAATTGTGTTTGCGCGGGATTGGGGAAAATTTGCCAATTCAGCGATGAATATTCGGTAATGCCGGTGATGCAGGAGCTGTTGGATTCGCTGCTTTCGCCGGTAACGCAGACGGCTGTGACGGTGTAGCATACTTCGCCCGAAACCGTTGTAGCATCGATGAAGGCGGTATTGGGAATCCAAGCGGCGATGCGGTTTCCGTTTTTGTAAACGGAGTAGCTGGTGGCGCCGGGTGTGCCCTCCCATTCGAGGGTGGCACCGCCGTTGTAGTTAGCGGCTGTCAGGTTGGTCGGAATCTCATCGCACGTGCTTTCGCACCCGTTGGTATACTGAAAGAAATTGCCGGCGGTGGGCGTTCCGGCAGAAGAGTAGATCACCGCACCTTGGTTGTTTTCTATCGTAAATGTTATCTCATTGTCAAAGTTGCCATTGACCCACATAAAGTCAATGGTGCCGTTTTCGCAAGTATAAATCATTGCGCTGTCGCTTGCTCCTTCTTCCAAAGTAGCAGAACCGATGTAATCATCACCGGCATAGAGATCAATTTGTCCGCCGTTCCATCCGTTATTCCCCAGGTCGTTCATGTTGATTTTGACAAAACAGTTACAGGGTTCGGTTTCAAAAGTACCACTGACCCAACGGCTCAAATCGTTGTTGCCGCAATCAGCCTGCAAATAATAATAAAAATTTCTTCCACCGGATAAGTAATTGACAATAAATGTATTAGTATGTATGATGGTGTCTAAAACGTTGCCGTATGCGGATAGATTTTGCAAAGCATAATCGGATATTTTGAGATGCCATTGGTGGCTGCTTTCGTTGTTATCATCCCACGAAAGGGTAGCAGTATTTCCGGTGATGCCGGCGACTTCGGGATGAATGGCGTGCCAACAAGACGGAATGAGGTCAATGGTTACATCGTCCATTAGGTAGTAGTTGTAATCTGAGCTGGAGAGATGGCGGAAAGCGATATAGCGGTTGGTGCCGCTCAACAGCGTTTGGTCAAAAAAGATTTGGTAGTAGTTCCATGTGGCTGCGTTGGCAGGGTTGAGGGTAGCCACCACTTCAAAAGTTACCATATCGTTGGGATTACTCATTACCCCGA
>JALNYF010000073.1 GCA_023229985.1 Bacteroidales bacterium
CATATAGCTGTAACCGATGCCGGTGCCGGCGTCGGAAGTTGTAATCATGGAAGGCACCAAATCGAACATGTTGTTCACGCTTCCGTTTCCGGCTTTATCGCAAATATTGCTTCGGGTAATGGAGGAAGCGGAAAAACCGTCCTCGCCATCGGGCAAAGTCCATGATATTCCCACGCAATTCAGCATAATGTGTTGGGTAGAATCTTCTGTTATTTCCTGACAAAAGCCGCGGCTCATGATGAATAACAGAAGTAGTGTCCAGCTGCTTCGAAGTAGAAAGCTGCTTTGAAATTTCTTTTTGCTTTGTTTTGTTTTGTTTTGTTTTTTCATACTCTAACAGATTTTAAATGAATAACTTAAAACTGAAAGAGGGTAAAATAAGAATGATGACAACTCCCTACGTCGGCATTATCCGAATCAGGTTCATTGGGTCTATTCTCAGCCTTTCGGCACCCCTTTCTATATCGGCGGCAAAGGTACGATTTAAAATAATACGGGCAGTGATGTTTTAGTAAAATTTTAAAAAAGGGTGTTGGAAAAGGAAATGAGCATTCATCGCATATCATTCTACGACGACCCCACGAAACATCTAATTCATTGACAGGCTGGGTGAATTTTCGATAAGTGAGTAATATTTGTAAAAAAAATGCTCGTAATCACCCGTAGCGAGACAGAAACAGTGTCCCACCATCCCCACTTCCAACTATTGTCTTATTTGAATTGGGTAACATCGTTGAACGATTAAGCTGCTCTGACTTCGTGCTATTGGTATGCTGCGGCGCAAGAATAGAATTGCTGAATTCAAGTTATCAATGCAACGAATTTGCTAAGGCGGCGGGCTTTGTGAGTACTAACAATTGTGTTGGTCTAAATTGGGGGGAGCATTATACAACCCCACGAAACTAGTCATTTTCGTGGGGTTGCACTGTTCGATGCTTTAATATTTCAAGCATTATCAAAGTCTAGTTATTGCGTGTGAGGTTGGGCAAAAACAAATGTGCTGCATTAGGTCGGTTTTGAGCGCAGGGTTGCAGCTCTTTTGATTTTGCTGAAGCGTTGGCATTTTATCTTTCATTGATCTGTTCGTTTTCTGCCGGTTGTGTAGTCTTTTAGGGATGCACACAACGGTGGCGGTATCGTTCGTTGCCGATTGCGGGAGATTTTCTATCAAGTTACACAGAAGTTGAAGCGGGCTACAACCCTTGAATAACTTACTGAACCGGCAATTTTATATACTGCGTGTTAGTGGCTGGCATTATTTTATTCTCTTCCCGATATAAAACATATAGCCATAGTAGGCTTTGTATTTGTTATATAATTCTGCTTCATATCGCTGGGAAGATGCAAATTCTTCTGCTGTTTTATTGCCCTTATGTTTTTTTAAAAAGGTATCAATATTCAAAGACTGCTTTCTGTAATAGTCTGTCCATATAGTTTCGGGTAACATATAGGTAGCAATCGGTAAATAACCTGCTTTTTGCATTTGTGCAACTTTATTTGAGATTGTATCAATTTCTGGATAAATTTTTTGCCAAAATTCTTGAATTTCATCAGGGCGTTCTTCACTAAACCAAGTGTTTTCTGTAATAGCAATATATCCGCCTATTTTCAGAAATTTTCGCCATTCATTTAATCCACGCTCAAATCCAATGTTATAAATCGAACCTTCCGACCAAATCAAATCTAATTCTTCTTCTTGAAACGGAAGATTTTCCATATTTCCAACAATGCCTTTTACTCTATCCTGAAGATTCTGATTTATAGAATTTTGATTAAATTTATGAATAAAATCTTGCCACACATCAATTCCAATAATTTGGCACGGTGTATTATGCCCTAATGTCATTGTTTGTCCGCCGGTTCCGCAACCAATATCGGCAATTTTAGACTTTTCGGTAAGACCAGTTATAAAATTCAGTGCTTTAAGTGTTTCTTCAGTATTTCCCGGGCCTTGTCTTTCAGTATTTGAAAAATATTCATAAATAATATTGATATCAAAATCGTGAATGTTTTTTTTCTCGTTACTCATAATCTGTTCTGTAAAAATTTATTTCATTTTCAATTTTCTGTGTCGTTTGTTTTGCTTCCATTATCAGTTGGCGCTCGGCGCAGCGGGGCATTTCAGAGCACTAAACTTGAGTTAACCACGTCAGCCCCCATTGCGGCAAACGGCTGTTGGCGGCAGCTGTTCTTTTCTCGTCATTCTTTTAAAAACCCATATTCATAAACCTTTGGTTCTATTTTCTCAGCAAGTTGTTTGAGTTTTTCTCTTAACTTGTCAATTAAACTCATATAAGTTTCGTCTTCGCTTTTGCTGTTCATTCTTCCTTTGTCGTTTCTACCTTGAAAGTATTCTCGTATGTCATACAAACTTGCGTTGATGTTAATGTCTTTGTGTGAATGATAATATTTCCAAAGTTCTCTGCCGGCATTAAAGACTTCCTGTGCTTCGATTGAAAATTCTAATGGAGTTGTTCTTTGCTCTTGTATGCCGAATAAATCCGCATTTCCGTCTTGCTTGAGTTTGCCTTGAATAAATTTTGACATGAAATTACTTTCAAATTTATCGCTTGCATTTACTTCTTGCTCGGTAAAAGGTATCCAATGGTTTATGCCAACACTACATGTGATTCTATTTTGCGAATCAAATAAAGTAAAAGCCAAACAATCATTTTGAAATTCGATATCGGTTTGCCAGCCATCGTTTGGAAATAAAAACTGGTCACGGTCATTCAGCCAATTGGCGTCTATGCAATGACGTACTGCAAAATAAATAGAACCATTTAATAAATTATTTTTTGTAATAGATAAATGAAACCTATGGTCATTTTTATCATTTTCTAAATTTTCAATAAAAACATAATTCTTGTTCTGAAAATCAGGAGTTGAACAATCTAAAAATCCAATTTGATCATTGTTATCATCTTGATATTTATTTATCCATTGATTTATCCCTTTGGGTAAATTACCATAGAATTTTTTGATACCAGAATAGTTCCCGTTTTTATCATATATTTCTGTTTCAATTGTCTCTATTTTTGATTTTATTGAAGTATTCCAAACGGTAAACCCAATTGGAAATTTACCTTTTACATTATCAAAAGTTTCGGCAGGCACCACAAAACCGCTCACATATTCAGCTAAAAAGAAGTTCTTAAACTTTTTGAAATTTGAACCATTTATAAACTTTAATTTAGAAAATTGCCCTATAATACAATCAGGTATTTTCTCATAAATAATCGCCATGAACAATGCGAAAATTTCATTTACTGCATTACCAATTACAGGTTTAAATGTTACATTAATATTGAATTGTAGTGTAATGTCATTTTTATGCCCTTTCCCTAATCCAGTTCCAGCCTCTGCATAGGGTGGATTAATATAAATAATTAGTTTTTTTCTCTTTTCTGGGTGGTTTATAATATCTTGCAAACTTTGAGGCAATTTGGTAAAATCATCATTTAAAAAGTCGAATTGAAAAACGTGATTCTTTAATAAGTTAGCACCGTGGTCAATACGTTCGTGCATTACATTAATGTCGGCTTGGTCTAAAGTACTTGTCCAAATATTGTATTTGTTGGTTAAACCAGCCAAAAGGTTTCCGGTTCCGGCGGCACAATCCCAAATATAATATTCGTCTTGCCAATTTTCGCCCAAATAATCGGTTAAATATTTTTGCGAAAGTTCAACCCATTGTCGTGGCGTGAAAAACGCACCTTTTCGTTCTCTGATATCTTGCGGCACCAATAAATCTCGGCGCTCTATTATGTATTCTTGAAATTCCTTGATTGGAGGACGTTTGTATCGTTTCCAAAAATGCTGATAAGTCTCTTTTACTTTAATATTGATGGTTGCATCAAACATTTGCTTGATGTTCTCTTTTGCAATTTTGTAGCCTTGATTTTGGAAAATCACAAACAAGTTTTCCCGAATGGTAGTATCATCGGCAATTGGTTGCGTATCTCTGTCGTCCACAAACAAATCAGCCAAATAAAAGTCGCTGTCTAAAATGTTTGCTTTTTTAAGTTCATCCCAATTTACGTCAATAATAGGTTTCACAATGTCAAGCCAACGCAGGTAAATAGGAATGAAATTATTTTTGTCAATTTTGATTTTGCTCACTTCTGTAGCTTTTGCAACATTGTTGGAAATAAAAAATTTGAGTTCTTTTTCGTCTTGTATGTAGTCGTAAACGTAAGTCTTTTGTTTTAGCGTTTTCTCAATACGTTCTGCAATTAGCTTAAACTCTTTTGTTTCGTGGTTACTTGGTGTAACATTCCAATTGAAGTCATTTAGGTAAAAAATGTCTTGAACGCTTATGTAAGGTATAAAAGCAATTTTTTTAAAGTCAAAAGCACCCAAAAATGCAGGTGGTAATGTTTTGTCAAATGTTCGTGCTTTTCCGATTGTTAAAATGAGTTGCACAAACATTGTAGGCAAGTCATAATTACCCGTCTTTGCTTCTGCCCATAGTAGCGGAGTTCGTCCGAAAATGTCGGCTTGTTTAGGGAAAACTGAAAAGTCAATATTGCCTATTATTTCGGTCGTGTCGAATGTTTTGAACCAGTCCTCACCGACCTTGTTTTTTAGTTCTTCTTCTCGTATGTTTTTATACTTCATTGATCGTCTTTGTTCGTTTGTTCCGGTGTCGTTTTACAATTAGTGCTAACGTCTTATTTACGCAACAAAAATACAACATTCGTAGATGCAAATCTTATTATACGTCCCATTTTTTAGACCATTTTTATTCAAAATGAAGGTGATTACTCCTTGCTGGTTTGACATTGCAAAAATAACATTTTTATTTCATAAATATAGTTCTTTTGTTGCATTTTTTGATTTTTCAGCGCGGAATGGAGCGGAATGGAGCGCCGAAAAATTTACGACGGCTTGTTCTCTTTCAATTCTTCATTTTTTTAAATTTTGTGGAAAGATAATTAGTTTAGCCGTTGGACAAAATTTTGGGGAGCATTATAACTAAGAATAGGAACAATTAATTCATTCCGAAACATTACTACTTACAGCGGTATACTAAACGCAGAGATGATGTGGCAAAGGAGTCCGAAGAGTACAAAAATATGGAAAACGGCGTGTACAAATTCGTGTTTTGCCTTGGCGTAGATAACGGCACCGGCAATATAAAAAACGCCGCCCAGGGCGATCCAAACCAGCACTGAAACACAATTCAGGGCAGTGGTGATTTCTATCAGGGTTTTCATGGGAATAAAGATACACAATCCCATGACAACGAACGAGGCGGTTTTGAGGTTGTTGTTGGCTTTGAGTTTACGGAAGTTGAGGGCAATGCCAACAGCTGCGAATAACCAGATGAAAGAAAACAGGCTGATTCCCCACACGCTGTTCTGCAGGAGAATCAGGCAGACGGGCGAGAAACTTGCGGCGATGAGGACATAGATGTTTCCATGGTCGAAGTGGCGTAAAATGCCCTTTAACTTTGGGTGATGAGCATAATGGTACAAGGTGGAAGAACCCATACAGAGCAACATCCCGAATCCGAAGACGGCAAAGGCAACGATGGCGCGAACGTTATCGGCTGCTACAGCTTTCATTTCCAATAAGATAATCGCCACAACGGCCATCACAAAACCGAAGGCGTGGGACAAGTAATTGGCTTTTTCTTCTCTTGGGGTATAAAATTTTTCCTGTTTCATTATGACATGGTTTACAAACGGATAAAAAACGTTTGGGAATTGATTTTATTTTTTATTGATACAAAAATAGCTGTCACTCATGACAGCTATTCATTATTGCAGGGGAAGAGAGATTCGAACTCCCATCAATGGTTTTGGAGACCACTATTCTGCCCTTAAACTATTCCCCTAAAAAAGCGGGCAAGATAATCTTGTCCGCTTTAAGATATATCCAAGATGATTAGTCTAAGATTTTAGTTACCTGACCGGCACCAACGGTTCTACCACCTTCACGGATAGCGAAGCGGAGATTTAAGTTGATAGCGATTTCGGATAACAAGTTAACGTGGATCGTAAGATTATCGCCGGGCATAACCATTTCAACGCCATCCGGTAAGCGGATTTCGCCGGTTACGTCGGTTGTACGGAAATAGAATTGAGGACGATAGTTGTTTTTGAAAGGAGTGTGACGTCCGCCTTCTTCTTTTTTCAAGATATAAACTTCAGCATCAAATACTTTGTGAGGTTTAATGGAGTTTGGTTTTGCGATCACCATACCACGGCAAATTTCGTCTTTATCAACACCACGGAGTAACAAACCAACGTTGTCACCAGCTTCACCGGTATCCAAAATTTTGCGGAACATTTCAACACCCGTAACAACTGATTTCAATTTTTCTGCACCCATACCAATAATTTCAACTGGGTCACCGGTATTGATAACGCCGGTTTCAATTCTACCGGTAGCAACAGTACCACGTCCGGTAATTGAGAATACGTCTTCAACCGGCATCAAGAAATCTTTATCTTTATCACGTTGTGGAAGCGGAATCCAAGTGTCAACAGCATCCATCAATTCCATGATTGAAGGAACCCATTTGTCATCTCCATTCAAACCGCCTAATGCAGAGCCTCTGATAACGGGAGTATTGTCACCGTCGAATTTGTAGAATGTCAATAAATCACGGATGTCCATTTCCACCAAGTCCAACAATTCAGGGTCATCAACCATATCCACTTTGTTCATAAAAACAACGATTTTTGGCACACCAACTTGTTTTGCCAAAAGGATATGTTCACGAGTTTGAGGCATAGCACCATCGGTAGCGGCAACAACCAAAATTGCACCGTCCATTTGAGCTGCACCTGTTACCATGTTCTTGATATAGTCGGCGTGACCTGGACAGTCAACGTGTGCATAGTGACGTGCTGCAGTTTGATACTCAACGTGGGATGTATTAATGGTAATACCACGTTCTTTTTCTTCGGGTGCGTTATCAATTGAATCAAAACTTCTTAATTCAGACAAACCTTTACTTGCCAATATGGTAGTAATAGCTGCTGTTAAAGTGGTTTTGCCGTGGTCAATGTGACCGATTGTTCCCACATTTACGTGTGGTTTTGAACGTTCGTAATGTTCTTTTGCCATCTTGTTATAATTTTAATGCGTTAATAATAATTGCGTTACAAAATATATTTTTTTCTTTTGCCTTTGAGCCGTTGATGAGAGTTGAACTCATGACCCCTTCCTTACCAAGGAAGTACTCTACCACTGAGCTACAACGGCTTTTTTCTCACCAAAACAACACCGCAATTATGCTGTCTTTTTGAGCCTGCAAAAATACATTTATTTTTTGATTCCACAATCCATTTCTATTATTTTTTTATATTTTATTTATCCTATTAATAATGAATAAATTACAAAATACTTAGCCAAGATTTTATTTCAAATTGTATTTCTCAAAAACGTATTTTCTCCGTTTATTTTTGTTTAATGGGCAATCAACACTTGTTTATAGGTTTCAGACCATCCATTTTCGTCCGTTATTCGAATCAAGTATAGTCCGCGCGGCAAGTGTGAAACCGGTACGGCAATGAGGGCGTTTGGAACCGTCGTCCGCTGTTGGCTCAGAACTCTTCCCCGCATATCACAAATCTCAATATCGATGGAGTTCATCGCCGGATTGGAAATGTAAAACTCGGTTTGGCAGGGATTCGGGTAGAGCTGATAGTGATTGACAGGCGCGGCAAAATCAGAAATACGGATTGTGTCGGGATCATAATAATCTAAAAATGCCTGATATAAGTTGGGAATTCCGTAGCCCATGAGTGTGTCAGGAAGATTCCATTGGTGCCCACTTTCGCGAATGATTTGCATCACTTCGACTGCATTTTTTTGTGGGAGTGCCTGCCACAAACAAGCCGACAAACCTGCCATGACGGGTGAGGCAAAAGAGGTTCCGTTGCCCGCGATGATGGAATCGCCAGGAGACATGACGATGGTGTTCCATCCAACGGAGGCAATGTCCGGCTTAACGCGCCCGTCGTAGCTGGTGCCAACCGATGAAAACGGCGCATACACACTGTCTTGGTTGATGGCTCCGACTGCCAAAACCTCCTTGGCATCGGCGGGACGACCGATATAGTGCCACGCATTGCTGCCCTCGTTCCCCGCACTGACACAAACAATGATGCCTCGTTCCGCTGCCATCGTGGCTGCGATGGAAGCAACGCTTGTTTCGCCGTCGCAAGTAGAATAATCCATTGGGAAAAGAGTGTCGGCATCAAAAGTGGTATAGCCCAATGACGA
>JALNYF010000074.1 GCA_023229985.1 Bacteroidales bacterium
CGGCGTTGAAATATAACTATTTGACTGGAAAGTTTTTAAGGTATGTCTATGCATCGAATCCAATTTATAACGCTTATGTATTGATGCAGATTAAGTGGAAAAATTCAGGAAATTATTCCATTATTATTGATGTTATAGAAATGTCATGTCCGGATAATATTTGTGAAAATATTACTACTTATTCTTATAGGAGTTGTGTGATCGGCGGACGTAATGGAGTTCGTACTTCAACCGTGATTACCAGTGATACTCTTACTTCTACCCAACATATTGCAAATGAAAAGGTTGACACCATCTGCTATGACGCACTTCCCCATGGTGTTGGAGATGTAACTTTTGAGGAAATCGACTTTACCAACACAACTGACGAGGGCTATACTTATGCTACCAAAGAAGTACAATACGGAATATTCGATGCTTGCTTTGAACGAATTGATAGCATTGCAGACCAGAAAATATATAGAAGTCCTGAATTGACGATCAGTGTCAATGGAACCGAAAATGTAACTTCAATCTGTAGTAATACAGAAGCCGGTTATGTGAAGGTTAATTTCCAAGGCGGAAAAGCTCCTTATAATATTATTGTATATGATGTAAACAATAGTAATGAAGTTTACCGGACTTTCACCTCTGAAACTGCGAATGACAACTTTAAAGTGAGTGGACTTGCCGCCGGTACTTATTATATTGAAGTGAAAGATTTACTCGAATGCACCAAGAGCACGGGAAATATTGTCATCACTAACTTAACTGTGGATAATGTCTATGAGGTAACTCTGAATGCCTCAGAGATTCTTTGCAATGGTGATGCAACAGATATAACTCCTACAATTATTAAGACAAGCGGAACTCCAGATACTGAACCGCTTTACTATTTATGGAGTAATGAAGCAACAACAGCTACTTTGACCGGAGTTCCTGCCGACAGTTATGCGCTTACCGTTACCGACGAGGTGGGATGTATTGCCAATGCTTCGATAACCGTGACGGAACCCGATGAAATTGTTACTTCAGCTACAGTAGATATTTGTGGTAATGAATTCCCGTATACTTATACGGATGCTTATGTTACAAATAAAGTGCTTGATAGTCAAGGAACACACACCTTTTCTTATACGACAGGAGGTGGTTGTGAGGCTACACACAATGTAACCGTAACCGAAATACAGGCTCCAATCGTTACTTTGTCGCCTCTGTCGCCTATTTGTATAGGAGAAACTTTGACTTTGTCAGTTAATTATACAGGAGCACCCGCAAGTATGAAAGCTACTTGGTTGCCTGATCAATACAACTTCCCTGTTTTTTCAGCGAGCCCTTATACTTATACCTTTACTCCGACTGAAACAGACACTTATACCATTACAGAATTTTTAGCTGAAAATGGGTGTTATGCGACTTTAAATGATCCGGAATACGTAGTTTCTCAATCCGGTACCGTAAATTTGTTACCTGTATTGACTTTGGGAGAAAGCGACAACGTAATATTATGTAATCAAGGTACTTTAAATAAAACATTCACTCCGCAGGAAAATATAACATACGCTTGGTCCGCACCTGAAGATAACGGAATCTTGTCTTCTTATAGTGGAACCGGCGATATTGCAAATGTTACGGTTCTGAACAACGGTGATGCCGATGCCACTGTTATCATTTCAGTCATCCCGACCAACATTGTTACCAATTGTAGCGGCGAGGCAACCACATTTACCGTGACCGTTAAACCTACCGCGACCATGGATACTCAGTCAGATGTTGCTTTTTGTTCCGGACAAACTGCTGAACGTAATTTTACCGGTGCTAACGGGGTTTCCTACCAATGGACAGCTTATATTCCTGAGGGATGTACGATGGCAGGTGTTACTTCCGAAGCTCAATATACCGGAAATATTTCTGCTGTTGTGACCAACACAACTGCCGTTGCCAAAGATATTGAAGTTGGAGTAATTCCTTATTTTGAAAATGGAGAAAATGATTGCTACGGCGAAACCCAACTATTTGCCATTACCGTTAATCCGATGCCGAGCATTGCAAACCAAGCGCCGGAAGCTATTTGCAGCGGCGAAGAATTATCACTTACTTCATTTGAAGGTACTAACATTATCCCCGACGGAACCACTTATACTTGGACAGTTCAAGACGATAACGCTAATTTGAATGAAACTGCCAATGAAACTGCCTCCGCTAATTTCGCAACCGGTATTTTGATTAACTCGACCAATTCTCAACAGAGTGTAACCTATACCGTAACCGCAAAAGCCGGAGATTGTAGTAGCACTCCTTTCGATGTTGAGGTGAAGGTTAATCCGACTCCAAGCATTGCCAATACCTCTACTTCATGTAATAGTGGAGCATCATTCAGTGTTACACCTGTAAACGGTAGTGACATCGTTCCTGACGGCACGACCTATTCTTGGGTAATTACAACCGATAACGAAAATATTACGGTAGAAAATCCGGCCATTACCAACGGAACGACCATCAGTCAAACATTAACGAATACTTCCAATATTGCACAGGAGATCGTTTATACGGTTACTCCGACTTCCGCAGAAGGATGCGAGGGCAATACGTTTACCGTTACTGTAACCATTGCTCCGAAACCATTTGTAGAAGCCCAAACGGTTACAATTTGCGAAAATACCTCTATTTCAATGTCGCGCGACGCAAGTGAAAATGTACAAGCCTTAAGCAACAACTCCCAAAATAATATTATTCCTGATGGTACCCAATATATATGGGTAGTATCTGAGAATACAAATGGCGTTGATGGAACTACTGAAAGCAGTGAATATGTTGATAATTTTACTACGGGAACGCTGACTCATAACTCGTCAGAACAACAAACCGTTGTTTATAGTGTTACCCCGAAAGCCAACGGTGTTGAGGGCGATCCGTTTACTGTTACCGTGACTGTTAATCCGAATTTGGAAGATAATATCACAGCAAATTCGCAAACCGTTTGTAGCGGTACAGCTTATACGACGGTATTAGGCAATGTTCCCGCAAGCAATATGACTTGCACTTGGACGGTTACAGATGAAAATAATAAAGTAACCGGCGACGCACCTTCTGAAGGAACGCCAACCAGTGTTGCTTTACAAACTTTAGCCAATACTGAAACAAATATCAACACGGTAACCTACCACATTACAGCCATCTATACGAATGGCGTTGCTTGTTCTGTGAATAGAGATTTTGTCGTTACCGTTAATCCTAATTTAAATACTATTACTGCCAATGAACCGAGCATCTGCGACAACGCTTCTGCTACGGCAACTTTGACAAATGCGCCGGCCGAAAATATGTCTTATGAATGGACGGTTACCGATGCAGCGGGCATTACCGGCGATGTGGCTTCTACTGAAGCGCAAAATTCTGTAGAGGTCGGACCTTTGGATAATACAACTACGGGTGATATTGATGTAAATTACAGCGTTACACCTATTTATACTTATAATGTAGATAATACTTGTCGCGGAACAGCATTCCCGTTTGTAGTGAATGTAAATCCGACCATTACTGCCAACACGATGGCTCCTCAGACTTTATGTAATGAAGGAAACACTACGGAGGTAGTCTTTGGAACCAATGCTTCCGGAGAAGGAACAATTACCTACGAATGGACGAATAGTGCAGCAGAAATTGGCTCAGAGACAGCCGATAATTCCAATAGTATTGCTTCTTTTACTGCCATAAATAATACGGCAGAAGCCATCATCAAAACTATTACTGTTACACCTTCGTACAATGGATGCCCCGGAACTGCGAAGGATCTTGTATTTACCGTTAATCCAGAACCGCAAATTGGAGGAAAAGAAGATGCAATTTGTAGTGGTCAGGGTTACGACTTTGCGGCAGCAGCCGGTGATGTAATTCCTGTTAACACACAATATAAATGGACGGTTGCTGAACCCGATGAAGCCAATTTTATTACCGGCGAAAGTGGCAATGATACTTGGACTTCGTCTTTCTCAACCGGTACATTAATCAATACCACGAACGAAACGAAGACCGTTACTTACACGGTAACATCGAAAGCCGGAACTTGTACAGGCGTAGACTTTACGGTTACCATTACTGTGAATCCCACCCCGAGCATTCCGACTGTTGCTCCTTCTATTTGTAGTGGCACGTCATTTAGCGTTACCCCTGCAGACATTGACAATGCCATTGTTCCTGTTGGAACTACTTATAGCTGGATAGTTGGAAGTAATGATAATATTACGGGTCAATCGGCCAGTTCATCAGAATCCGGATCAATTGGTCAGGCTTTGTATCAGACAACCAATACGTTGCAATCGATTACATATACGGTAACCGCAACCGCAGGAGAATGTATCTCTACTTTCCCGATTAATGTTACGGTTAAACCTATTCCGGTAATTGCAACTCCACAAAATCCGCCTGCCATTTGCAGTGGCAGTCCGCTGACGATTACTTCTAACGGCTTTACCGGAAACAATACCATTCCGGATAATACAACTTATACATGGACTGTAACCCCCAATGATAATGTTGAGGGTGAAATTTCCCATGATGTGGCAGCTGTATCATTTAATATCACTGATTTGACGAATACAACATACTCAGAGCAATCCGTTGTGTATGCTGTTACTCCGGATTATGCGGGTTGTCAGGGTAGCGTATTTACAATCAACGTTATGGTAAATCCGAAAATAACGGGTATTACTGCCACTCCGCAGATTATTTGCAACAATTCAATTTTTGGAACGGTTGAGTTATCTGAAATACCGGCTTCGAATATGCAATATACCTGGACAGTTGATGATGTTGCAGGTGTTACCGGTACCGGATTTTCTAATCAAACTGCTCCGGTAGCTGATATTGCTTTAACAGGCAAGATTTTAACAAATAATAATTTGGTTCCTACTGATGTTACTTATCAGATTACTCCCTATTATGGAGCTAACTGCGCCGGTACAGAGACTTTCCCGTTAGTAGTAACGGTGAATCCGACTGCTACGATGTCCCAACCGAACAGTTTTGTTGTTTGCACGGGTGCAACCGTAACGGAAGCTTTTGCAAGCGATTATAGCGGACAAGGTTTTGAATATTCTTGGGAAGCAACAGGTACAAATGATGATGTAACCCTAACCCCGAGCAGTAACACGGGCCATTTCAGTGCCGTAGTTGGAAATGCTACAACAGAACCGCATGATATTACCATCACGGTGACTCCGCAATATAACAATGAAAATTCGATATGTTCGGGGGTAGCAGAGACGTTTACGATTACCGTTATTCCTGACCCGCAAATTAGTACCCAACCCTCTGGCGATGTTATTTGCGAAGGGGGTACACATACAATGAACATAACTGCCAATGTTGGCGGTGGCTTTGTATTGAGTTATCAATGGCAAAAACGCAGTGGCGCAGATACTTGGAATGATATAGCCGACGCAACTTCAACATCCTATACAGCCGAAGGTTTGGCGGTAGGTGACCATTATTATAGATGTGTAGTAAGTTCGACGGGTAGCGATTGTAATACTGTGAATAGTGATGAGGTGACGGTGACGGTGGTTGAGAACCCGACTGTAACTGTTGATGTAGAGGGTGGTATTATTTGTAATGTGGGAAGTGCCACAATGACGGCAACCATAACCGGCGGTGCAGCCAGTAATTATAATTATCAATGGCAATACAGCACTTCTTTGAACGGAGAATATATTAATGTTGGTGATCTTCCGATTACCGGTATCACTTATAGTGGCAATACCCCTGAAGCTCTTACTGTGACAGCATCAGATGCAGCGGTAGCAGGAACTTATTATTTTAGAGTAAATATTGATTGCGGCAGCAACTTGGATTGTGATGGAATCAGCGAACCTGTTGCCATAGAGGTGGCAGAATTACCTACAATTGCTGTTTCTGAGGCTCCTGTTGGTGATATCTGTCCTAACATTGGAACTGCGGTTGTCGTTGTCAATTTAACAGGTAAAGCACCATATAGCATTACTCCTATTTCTTCCGACCTATCCTACGCTTCCCCGATTAATTATAGCGAAAATCCTTACACTGCAACCCTTACATACACAATTCCTACCGATTGTGGAGTTGTATATAATATTAGTTTAAGTGTAACAGATGCCAATAATTGTGTGGCTGCTATACCGGCAGAAATAAGTATAAGTGTAAATGATGAGGTATTACCCTCTATCACTGGCACATTACCT
Source organism: Bacteroidales bacterium (assembly GCA_023229985.1). GTDB lineage: Bacteria > Bacteroidota > Bacteroidia > Bacteroidales > WCHB1-69 > UBA1756. The sequence continues at coordinate 6,198 of JALNYF010000074.1, forward strand.
GAGATTAATGTTGAAGGATGTGCAGCAGACGCTGCCCCTGCAGCCGTTGCGACCATTGCTGAGTTGGAATCGTTAGGCTTGACGATTGAAGATAATTGTACAGAAGATGCGAATTTGACAGTAACAAGCAATGATGTTTCCACCGGCACTTGTCCGATAGTAGTTACCAGAACCTATACCGTAACAGATGCTTGTGGCAATGAAAGTACAGCAACGCAAACGATCAATGTGAATGTTCCGAATAATATTACTTTTGAAGGCGGTACTACTTCATCAACTGTGAATTGTGCTGCGGATGCAATACCTCCACATCAGATTACACCAAGTGTGATGCCAACGGTAAAAGATGCTTGTGGAACAACCATTAGTAATTACACTTCGCACACAACACCTACTACTGTTTCTTGTGAAGGAGAAATGGTATATGAATATACCTATACGGATTGCGCAGGACATACAGCAACATGGTTATATACCTACACGATAGACCGCACGACGGCACCGACGCAAATAGGCGGACCGGTAGCGACCGCAAGCATTGTAGAATGTGCAAGTTCAGCAACAGCACCTACCACGTTGCCTGTTGTACAAGACGTTTGTGGCAATACCCTAACGGCACCGGAACCAGTAGTCAGTGGTACTTATACGGATTGTGAAGGGACCAAGATTTATACCTATACATATAAAGATTGTTCAGGATTAGAATATGTATGGGCATATACCTATACGATAAAGCGCACGACGGCACCGACAGAAGTAGGCGGACCGGTAGCGACCGCAAGCATTGTAGAATGTGGAAGTTTAGCAACGGCACCTACCACGTTACCTGTTGTACAAGACGTTTGCGGCAATATCTTAATGGCACCGGAACCGGTAGGTATAGTAAGATATGCAGATTGTGAAGGGACCATGACTTATATTTATACATATATAGATTGTTCAGGATTAGAATATGAATGGGTTTATACCTACACGATAGACCGTACGACGGCACCGATGCAAATAGGCGGACCGGTAGCGACCGCAAGTACGGTAGAATGTGCAGATGCAGCAACAGTACCGACCACGTTACCTGTAGTAAAAGACGTTTGTGGCAATACTTTAACGGCACCGGTACCGGTAGTCAGTGGTACTTATACGGATTGTGAAGGGACCAAGATTTATACCTATACATATAAAGATTGTTCAGGATTAGAATATGTATGGGCATATACCTACACGATAGACCGCACAACGGCACCGACAGAAGCAGGCGGACCTGTAGCGACGGCAAGCACGGTAGAATGTGCAGATGCAGCAACAGCACCGACGTTGCCTGTTGTAGAAGACGTTTGCGGTAATATCTTAACGGCACCGGAACCTGTAGTCAGTGGTACTTATGTAGATTGTGAAGGTACCATCATTTACACCTATACCTACGAAGATTGTTCAGGATTAGAATATGTATGGGCATATACCTACACGATAGACCATACGACGGCACCAACAGAAGCAGGCGGACCGGTAGCGACGGCAAGCACGGTAGAATGTGCAGATGAAGTAACGGCACCGACGTTGCCTGTTGTAGAAGACGCCTGTGGCAATATCTTAGAGGCACCTGTACCGGAAGTCAGTGCAACACCTGCATGCGAGGGTACCATCACATACACCTACACCTACGAAGATTGTTCAGGATTAGAATATGAATGGGTTTATACCTACACAATAGACCATACGACGGCACCAACAGAAGCAGGCGGACCTGTAGCGACGGCAAGCACGGTAGAATGTGCAGATGAAGTAACGGCACCGACGTTGCCTGTTGTAGAAGACGCCTGTGGCAATATCTTAGAGGCACCTGTA
>JALNYF010000022.1 GCA_023229985.1 Bacteroidales bacterium
ACAGGCGGCATGCTTTTTTTCGCTGCTGCCCTGTAACCGGTTCTCCTCATCCCAACAATGGGCACGGATGGTCACTTCGCCGGCAGAAAGTCCTGTCGCGCGCGTTTGCAGGTTGCCGCTGGCATCCATGGTAGTGATTTGAAAGAAGTGTTTCCCGTGCATGGGTTTTTATTTAACACCGCAAAATTATTACATATTTTTTAAAAAAACAAGAGTGTTTTAAAAAATATGTTGAGACGGCTGTTGTTTGCATTTGATTTGGGTATATATATCTAATATTCAGTATCATTGACAACTTCTTTCAGCGCATAAGGATCTATTAAGCGTATATCCATCATATTTGTTGCACACCAAGAAGCGAAAGTGATATAACCATACTTAAATAATTCACATACATTCTGAACCCAATTCTCATAGCTGGTTTGTTTAAAGATCCTATCATGTGAAAACAATTTCCTTATCAATTTCCTATTGTGGAGATTTGTGTCTGATACTAAGGTACAGTCATAATAACTTCTTATAAAATAATATTGAAATAGAGTATTTGCAATATAGTCAGAGCTTATATCTGAACTTATTATCAATGTGTCTTTTTGTAATACACAGTTCCCAAAAGCATTGCATGCTTCAACATAATCGTCTTGAGTAATATGCGAAAAGTCTGAATTTAGGATGTAGCGAATGTAAAAATCTACAAATTCATTTTGTTTTGTGAGTGCATAACCAGAATAGATGGGAGACTCAAGAAATATTGGAAGGAAAATTGCTAAGCAATCATCTCCGAAATCAAAAAATTTACAATAATAAACCATAGAATCCAATCCCATGTCCTCTTGCAAATTGGCGACAAAATTTAGCGATTGTCGCTGAGCGAAATTGCTAAAAGAGGTGGTAGATAGAATTATTGTAAATACTATTAATTTTAGATGATTTGTCATGGGGTAAAATATTTATCAAGATACTCTTCAGGAATTGTCATCCATTTAACATTGTCGTTCTGGGATACTCCGTATTGGCTTCGGGGGTTTTTATTATTCTCGCGTAAAATGATATTTCCGATATTTATTGCATTGATTTCTGTTAATTTTAGTCCATTTTCTATCCGTTCATCAGTATATTTGGCCTGATCATAGTCCCATGCATGCCCTAATAATTCATGTGCTAAAGTTGCTGGAGCATAATTATCTGAGCCATCCGGATAATCAAATGTAATAGTAGGGTTATAATAAATGTTGGAGCCAGAACCTTTAGCAGGAATTTTTATATCATCTTTATTTGTAGGTGTCGCAAAATTAATTGTAAATTCAGCTCTACATGAAATCGTATGAATATGTTTACTTTTTTCTAAATCACTCAAATGACTTAGAATCCTTTTATTTTTTGAGTTCGCTAACTTATTTAGGTTATTTAGTACTTTTGCTGCATAGCTGTTTTCATTGGGGGGCACTTCTATCCCGTTTTTGTCGTATAGGGAACCATTCTTGTATTGATACTTGGTATTTCCATCCTTTATCCAAATTTCTCTCCCATCCACATCCACCAGCCGCACCGGATTCCCCCCGCAATACATGTACGGCGACATACTCAGGTACTTATCACTCAGCGGATCCACGCTCAGCCAGATGCTGTAATCCGAAGAATAGTACCGCGCTCCGAAGTAAGAGTACCCCGTTTCGCCATCCCGTTCCTTGCCGCTGAAGGTGTAGCGGCTGTTCCACGTGGTGCTCCGCTTTTCAAGGAAGGGCTCTCCAACCGACGCAGGCAGTGAGTGTAAAACAAATTCATTTGTTTTACCGAACGCCAAGGAGGAAAAAAAGCGGAGCTTTTTATAGGGAAGGTACTCACAATACTGTATCCCGTTCCTCGCACTGTCCGTTACCCACGAAGTGGAACCTATGTGGTCGGGGTGGTAGAAGTAACGGAGCTTTTCGGGGGTGTTCCGGGAAATGGGGTTGCTTCTCTTTTCGACGGATGGTTGTTTTTGCATTGGAAACACTGGTTATTGGGAACAAATACAAGGGTTTGAGTTATTAATTGGCATGATTATTAAAATATTATTTTATTGACCTAATTTTGGATGATAATATATTTTAACCTTAGTACGCAGGATTATAAAAAGTTCTGAATTGACTTTTAAGCCGTAGAATTCAGATCCAAAATACTTATTCTTCTTGTTCTCCAAATTCTTCCGGACCGGGAATATAGTAAAATTTATCCTTGTCTATTTCGATGATTTCTTGTCCCGATTTATCCTTATAATATCTAAAACTTGCCGACCATGTTTCAGGATTTTCAAGAGTTTTTCTTTGAGTTTTATAGTTAGTCAACTCCCAGTAATTACTGGTTGAAGGAGTGGGGCGGTAATCTGATTCTTCAGATGATATCCAATAAAGCTCCATTTCCGAGCTCTTATTAGTTGTGGTCGATCTGCGTTTTATAGTGCCTCCTTCACATTCACTCATATATAAAACAGTAAAATAAATCGAGTCTCCTTTTATTTCATATTTTCCACTTATGGCAAAAATTCTGCATAAGCCATTATATATTCCAGGTCGATATTCAAACCTATTATTCTCATAAAAATCATAACCGGCTTGAAAATTTGCAAACAATGGACTGTTTAATTGCCAATAGCCTTCAATATCTTGAGCATGACACGTAACCATCCATAGGAACAATATAAACATATTTATTATTCTCATATTAAAACCTCCTTTCTTTATTAGGGTGTTACCGTAACCGGTTTAAGGACATAGCCCGGAACGTATATAAAATAACTCTTCGGCTTGGATTTTGCAATGGTAGAATTTAATGATTTAAATCCGGTATATGCAGCTACCCCAATATTGGCAATCAAGCCTAATTTTATATTATCCCCTACACTAAATGTAGCCACATGTCCCGAAGATTGAGTATTGGGATTTCTGTAACCAACAATTGCCAACCCTCCATTTGATGCGTATTCTGTTGCCCCTTCTTTAGATACAGATATATAATTAGGATTATTACCTGAAAGCATTTGGTCAATCATCGCATTTGCTCTGCCTGAAACCAAGGCATTGATACCTTCAGGAGTGGATGCTACCGTTTTCATTACATTTTGAGTTGCATAATTACAATAGGTCGTATTTCCATTTTGTTGAAGTGAAGGATTATCGTTGTTCAACTGCTGTTGCTCTTGGATAGCTGTTTCAAGATTAACTTCATTTGCGCCACCCTGTGATTCATCATATCCTTTAAAGGCGTAATGCTTTCCTGTTCCACTTCCGGTTTGTTTAAATACAGCATTTGAGCCATCATCTATATGTTTTACTATATTGCCATCGGCATCTTCAAAATTAGTAAAAACTTGCCCATCCGGATCCACCAAAATAATAGGATTATTGCTACAATAAGCATAAGGAGTCAAGTTCAGGTACTTATCACTCAGCGGATCCACGCTCAGCCAGATGCTGTAATCCGAAGAATAGTACCGCGCGCCAAAGTAACTGTACCCCGTTTCGCTGTCGCGTTCTTTGCCGGAGAAGGTGTAGCGCGATTTGTAGTCAATGGCGCTGTTTTGCTGGTTGAGCCACTCTTCGCCAAAGGGCAAGTAACACAAATGCTGTACGTACTGTGCGGTGGTTTTCCCGCGCGAACGCCCGTGCGCCGGAGTGATGTTTATTTCTTTAATTTTATCGTTTTTTGTGCTTTTCATAGCGAAACGAATTTGAAGGCAAAGATAGGAATTATTTTTGAAAATGAGGTGATTAGAGGTAATTTTTTGCTCGCTTTTAATTTGGGTTAATACACGTTTTTAGCTTAGCTACCAGTCTTAAAATGTGGCAGTATTATAGTTTTCTTTGAATTGTTCATCTTTTTTAATTTTGTGCAAAGATAATCACTTTAACCGTTGGCCTAAATTTGGGGGAACATTATACTTTGATTATTTTCAATCAGAATTTAAATTAATGCAATATAGCCCTAATTCGTTGATATTCTTTTCATTATTCATCACTTTGACGTTTTCATTAAACAATAAATTTAATAATTTGTTTTGAAAATGTAGCTGAAGTAAAAAACAATCTTTTGATAAAATTTCCCCATTCATATTTGATAACGAATGTACAGTTTTATCAATTCCAAATAAATATATTTTTTGAAGATCATTATTTATAAACTTTAATATTAGAATAGACCCTGCATTACAATAAGATCCGTTACATTCAAAAGGATAACCTTCAAGTACAAAAATACGAATCGAGTCTTTATTAAATATTAAAGGATTATATCCTTCAATATTATCTACTGTATCACCTTTAAAAACAGAAAAAATATTTTCACAATACTCATCTTCTTCGTTTAAACCTTTAATATCTTTATAAATATGATTTTTATATTTGATACTAAATCCTAAATAAGATTTTAAATTAAACAAACAATTTTCCCTTGTAAATGTATCTCTTTTAAAAGAATTAATCATATAAAGAGTTCCATAATCAAAACTAAAAAGTGATCTAATTTGTACTAAATTTTTTGTTTGAACAGTATCCATCTTTTCAAAATTTATACGATTTCTATTCGTGTCAATTTCTAAAACAGTTGCAGAGCAATTAGCTGATAACAAAATAAGTAATAGAGAACTAATTAATTTTATCATACTTGAATTTATTGATTCTATTTGATGTCTTAGGAGGGTAATTTATATAAAACCTGTTTAAATTAGATCCTTTTTCTGCTCCTCTCCATTGAGTCGCTGTTGATTTTCCATCTAAGCTTGTTGTGTAATCTACTCCTCCAGGTGTTAATGCATTTATTGCTGCAGCAATCGAAGTTTTCATTGCTGAATTTTCATCACGATCGGAAGAACTAGAATTGAAAAAGTTTGCATAGGCTTTGGTTGCAGTACCAGCAACAAATCTTTTATTATTCATTCTATCTTTATGTGAATCACCGATATAACAGACATTATCTAAGGTTTGTTGCAGTGATTTGCCATTAGCTTCTTGTCTATTAACAATAGCATTTGCAACTCTATATTTATCAATATCATTATCTTGATAAGTTTCATTAAATGCAAAAGCAGCTACTTGTAGAAATTCATCATGAGAAACCGCATTTCCTTTACCATCAACTAACTGAGTTGCTCCTGACATTGTTATCGTATAACCTTCATTATTTTTTGTATACGAATCTTTTGATACAGAATAAACATTTTGAGTCTTTTTGTCATCTTTTCCTAAATATGTTCCATCTTCTGCATAATAAAAATCCCTTCCATCCGGATCCACCAAAATGACCGGATTATTAGCACAATAGTTATATGGCGACATACTCGGGTACTTATCACTCAGCGGATCCACGCTCAGCCAGATGCTGTAATCCGAAGAATAGTACCGCGCGCCGAAGTAACTGTAACCCGTTTCGCTGTCGCGTTCTTTGCCGGAGAAGGTGTAGCGCGAACCTTCGTAGTTAGTAACGCGTTGGTCAACAAAACTTTCTCCAAAGGGCAGGTAACACAAATGCTGTACGTACTGTGCGGTGGTGCCGGTTATCCAAGAAGCACTGCCGAGGTGGTCGGAGTGGTAGAAATAGAGCTCAGTTTCGGGAGTGGTGTCAGGAAGCTGCCTCAAAAAAGACAATGGGGATTCTTTCATGATAAAATCTTCTATGCCCATACATTGCATGATAGATTTCACATGTGCCACTGCCTTTTCACGCTTGGATTCCATAATACTATCAGCCACATCATTAAGACTCAAATTATTAAATTTCCCCGTTCCTATCTTACTCGCAATACGCTCCGTTTCTGCATAATAGTGTTTTGTGTAGCCTTTGGGCGTGGCTACCATATAGGGTGATGCATATAATACGGGCTCGGTGAGCATGTGATAAATTTTCCACGTTCCATTGACAAACATTTTTTGCGGGTTACCGCTAAATTTGTAGAAACGCTCGCCCCCGACATCGTATAAGTAACAGGCGGCATGCTTTTTTTCGCTGCTGCCCTGTAACCGGTTCTCCTCATCCCAACAATGGGCACGGATGGTCACTTCGCCGGCAGAAAGTCCTGTCGCGCGCGTTTGCAGGTTGCCGCTGGCATCCCATTTAAAGCTTACACTTTGATCGCCAATGGTATCTGTAATATTTTGCACGCGGTTGCCTTGCAGTGTATTTACCACATCTACATAACTATACAAATTATCGTAATTCATCAACGTGTCGGTAATGGTACCGGAAACAGCCGCCGAAAATTGCCGCTTCCGTACAATGCTTCCATTGGCGGTGTATGCCATATTCATCCAATAGTTGTAATCCTTCAACCCGTCAAAGGCACCTGTTGAACTCTGCAATCGGTACAGACTGTCATACGTGTAATTCATGGTGTAAGTGCCACCCATGTCCGTTGTCGGCATCGGGGCTGTGTTGGTAATCCCCAAAATATTGCCCACAGCATCATATTGATAGTCAATGTTTTGAAACATCGTATTGGCAGGATCATAACTCATAAGCCCGGAAAGTCTTAGCAATGTATCGTAATTGTATTTTGTGTGCATGCCATTGCCGTACCACTGTTCGCTTTTCAGCTCAAAGGTATTGTAGTGAATGCTGTCGATATAGTGAAAATACTGCGTTCCTTTTTCTCCTTTCATACTTTTTAGCATCCCGCCAACATTGTAATAATAAGAAACCTTTTCCACATCAGGGTAAACGATAGTTTGCAAACGGTTCCAAGTGTCATATTCAAAAGTCATTTTAAAGGTATAGGGTTGGCTTTCATTTGGGAGCACAAAGGTACGAATATTTCCTGTAATTTCGCCTAATTTTCCGTAAAAAAATTTTTGAAATCCGGAGGCATCTTCCAAAAGCGTGATTCTACCGCGTAATCCTTGTGCAGCGGTGGCACTGCCGTAAGTATAATAAATATTGTTGGCAGGGTTTTCGGGATAGATAACAGAATCGGGACGGTTAAAAGTGTAATAATAAAAGATGCTGTCTTGGGCATCGGTCAGGCGTTGGGTGGCATGAGAGAGCATATTTCCCGCTGCGTCAAAGGTATAGGTGTCGGTGCCGGCATCGGGATGCGTGCGCGAAAGCAAGCGTCCGAGCTTGTCGTAAGTGTAAGAGGTGGTGTGCCCGTCAGGGTCCGTACTTGCGAGCAATTCGCCCAACGCATTATATTCAAAAACGGTGATTGCCCCCATCGGAGCTATGATTTTCACTTGCTGCTTGCGCGTTCCGGTAAGCTGTGTCATCGCTATTCCGTTGGCATCAATGGTGGTGGTTTGAAAGTACTGTTTCCCATTGTGAATGCCGAAATCGTATCCCGTGACAGTGCTATCGCCTGTCGGTAACTTTACTTTCAATGGTCGGTCAAGAATATCATACTTTGTGCTCGTACCGGTGGCAATATCACAACTATCGCTATAGGTATCTATCGTAGCAGATTCGGAAAATGGGTGGTATTGCGCTACTGTTCTGCCAAAGCAGTCGTATTCAATCTTGCCACTTACCAAACGCTGTTCCACACCACTGATTTCTGCATCTTTCTTGGTTTGCAACACTCGTCCCAAGCCGTCGCATATTACAGTGGTAATAATCGGATTATCAGGGTGTTGAATATCGTAATGCAAGGTAGCGGCAATCGAATGAAGAGGTGTGGCAGGGGCACCGGTTCTATGGGGTTTGTAGTTCATCCGAATGGTGTAAGCATCCAGATTGCCATGTTCATACGGACCTGTCAATTGTGTCAATCTGCCCCACGAATCGTATTGATACTCCATTTTTGCCCCATTCATATCTATCGAAAGTATCGGTTTACCGCAAAGATAATCATACTCGGCAGACGAATTGTAGCCGAAAGCATCGGTGGTTTTTACCGGAAAAGTGTAAATACAGGTGTCATATTGGTAGCAATAGAACATTCTCTGTCCGTAATAGTTGCGCGGGTATATGATTGAATCCGTGTTCCCGTATTGGTCGTGGCTAAAGTTATATTGGGAGACGGAATCGTTGGCATATTGTTTAAGTTGTATCAATCGTCCGCAGGTATCGTAAACGGCGTTTCGTATGCGCAACGTATCATTTTGTGCATTGAGCACAACAATGGTATCGGGCAAAGAAATCAAGTTGCGACCGGCATTCTTTTTGTAAGATATTTGTGCTTTCAGATACTCGTCGGTTCGGGTGGTATCGCCCTTGGTAATGTATTCCACGACATTGCGCTTAGTATCGTATTTTCTTTCTATTTCGGTGATTATCAACGGATTGGGATGTCCTTCATAGTAGCGTGTTATTTCCGCTTCATACGAAAGATAGAGATTACCCGGACAGGCAGAATCTCCAACGGGTGTGCCGTTAGCCCAATCCATCAGTTGTTGTTCATATAGGGTTTCTACGAACAGCTTACCATTGCCGGCATAAATACTTTCACTTTTTTTCTTGCCTCGTTTATGAAAGTTATAGTTATTAAATCCCTGAACCGTATAGCGATAAAGTGAGTTATTATTTTCTGTATCAAACTGATAGGTGATAACGGTGTCATAACCGAAAGCCATTCGTTCAAAGCGGTCGTAATGTGGGTTGCGGTATTCAAAAGTGGTTAATGAATGTCCACCGGCAATCGGGGTAAGTGTATCGTTTACAACAACTTTCGCGAGATTCCAACTGCGTTGCGGCTGTTCGTAACTGCTGACGGATAACTCATAATCCATATTGAGCAGGCTACCTGTAAAGTTGAAAACTTGTTTCAGAAGATTGGTTTTGCCGGCTTGATTGTATCGAATGGTCATTTGATCTTCGGATTGAGAAGTAACGCCATCCACATAACCATCTCCGTTAATATCAACAAGTTGCACGCTGTCAAGGCTAAAACTGCGGTTGAATGGGGAAACCTGTGCGCCACCGGTAACTTTGCCAATTCCGCAGAAAGTAAAACCGGCAGTAACGGAAGCATTGATAGATTCGCTAAAGGAGAGTCCATAGCTGATTCCCGACGAAATTGGCAGTATTTCGAAATTCGTCCACTGCCCGTTGCCATGGTTGTAAGCAACCGACAGACCGGCAGAGTTCTTGAAAACTCTGTCGACAAGTCCGTCGCCGTTCATATCTATGAATGTTTGTTCGGTTTCATTTTCGGAAATGTTTACACTCAAGCCGCCACCGATACTTGCTTGGGCAATGTCGAAATTGCCACCAATGTTCGCTCCGCCATTTTCACTTTTACCTTCACTAATGTGCCCCAAAGTACAAAGGGTCTGATTAGAAAATGTATAGCCTTGATTCAAAAAAACATAATCACTTGAAGAACTTGTAATTTTGTCGGGAAGTCCATCTCCGTTGATGTCAAGATAGGTTTGGCAAGTCATATCTGAGCCGCTCCCGTGCGATACCCCGACACTTCCACTACCATTAAAAGATATTTTAGCACTACTTTGTTTTACGGACAATGTTCGTTCCGGTAGCGAGTAACTGGCACCGAATGTGTTCCCGTCGGACTCTGTTGCAGATTTGGTAAAGTACCCATCACCATTGCTATAAATATGTTCTCCTATGCCGCCCCAAGGCATTGTGTATTGGATATTTCCACTTGCCAAAAAGTCGGGATAGCCGTCTCCGTTCATATCCATATAATCTGAAAGGACGTTGTTACTACCATCAGATTCCGAGATGCCCATACTAACAACGAAGCCTACACTATACGAACCATTGTTTAGCTTTGACTTGTTTTGTTTTCGAATTGTATTCACGGGAGCGCCGGCAATGCTGTTGGGAACGGGATAGTCATGATCTTCGATAGGTAGGTCTGATGTGGTTTCATCGGTATCTACAGGCGAATAGCCCAAACACCTTGTGTTTGCCATCAACGTTGAATTGATATAAGTGATATTTCCATAGCCAACCCACGCACCAAATTCCGTGTTGGCGGTCATTTCAGCCCAACTTGTGTGATCGGAAGTCGGATTAAAAAAATTGGAAAACATATCTGACATATTCGATTCGCTGCCTACGCTGTCACTATTAATTTGAAGATATACATCTGAAGTATCTATCTGTGAGGACGTTGTGGCTAACAACCAAGAGGGTAGTAGCAATCTATCAGCTTTGATTTTAGCATTCAAGGTAGAATCGCCATCATTATTGTTATAGGCAAACTGCCCCCAACCACGATACAGTGCGCCGAAGGCTTTATGATAAAACGTGTCTAATGGCGTTCCTGCATAATTATTAATTTGGTATTTGGGCGCAATAAAATAGGTCAGTGTGTCCGTTACGTCTCCGAAAGTGCCGCAAAAACGAATACGGGGGCTAAAACGAATGTTACCCCATGTCGTATTTCCACTGTTGGGCACGTAAATCTCGCATTTTATTTCCTCGCCGTCACTAACCGCAAGAAAGGTGTCAATAGGCATAGTATATGACGTGTGCGCATTGATATCGAAATTGTAAAACACTGAATTATTGCGTTTAATAACTAACTTAGCATCATTGTTCAACTGATCGGCTAACAATATGCCGTCAATTAGTACATTGCCGTTGCCGGTTGCCTTGAAATAATTTTGTCCACATAAAACAAAGTCGCTGTCGCTTTGATATAGAGTATTATTTTTACCATATTCATCGGTTTGATTATTGCCGTGATAGGTAATCTCTTGTTTCCATAGCACCTTGTCGAAAGAGTGGTTATGTTTGGATTTCAATCTAAAGAAGAGAATGTCATCTTTATTCACATGAAGACTGCCGATGGTATCGTAGTGCATAGCATAATCATCAGGATTAATGGAGCCTTGCCAAACAATGGAATCGTTTTGAGAACGGAGCGTGTCTAAGACAAAGTCATTGCGCGAATTATGCTGTATGGAGTAGATAATGCCATCTACATAATGTGATTGCAATCTATATTCGGAACTGTCGGGGTACATGCTGATGGCGGAACGAATATCAATAATTCCCGTCTTTTGGGCTATCCACACTTTTACTGCCTCCATATTCGGGTCGGGCGATGATTCATCACAAATAGGTGAACAGCGGTAGCCGTACAGTTTTTTGCCATAATTGGTTAAAAAACATTCATAACCGCGTTCTTGCCAGACTGCGAGGCTGTCGCGCGGATGATCATCCGTCCAAATGGTATCACATTCCATCAAGCAGCCCAAGTCGGAATTTACTTCGCCGTCAAAGATAATACCTCCATCACAGGGATCATTGGAAGTAACCACCAATGATGGATTACCGGAAGATTCAGGAGGCGTAGTAGCTATTTGGTTAAAGTGTGTAAACGTTGGTATTCCATTGTTATTCAACCTGTTAAAAAGCGCGCCGGATGGTGTGACCAAATCGGGAAGCCCGTCGTTATTAATATCAGAGAAATAGGTTGTTGTCGTTGATTTCGTTGTAGGCCAGCTGCCACTGATCGTAAACAGGGCTGATAATTGCAACCCCCAATCTATGTTTGAACTTGTTTCTTTCAAAAAATCGCTAATTCCTGAAAGTGGAACGGCAGAACCAAAATGAAAATGGGTCTCATCATCACGGATTTGAGGTCGATAATAAATAGAACCAGATTTTTTGTAAACTTTATCTGCCAAGCCGTCGCCGTTCAGGTCTATCAAGGTGAGCAGTGCTTCAGTTTGAGAACGGTTATAATCGAAATTGCCACCGGCACTTACGGTTGATAGAGCCACATTAGAGCCCAGACCGATAGAGGCACTGCCGCCCAAGCTCCAACTTTTGCCCTTGGTGGCACCCAATGCCGAAGCCTTAAAACCGGGTGATAAAAACGTGGAAGATATTTCGTCGTCCGTCAATTGTACATTGACAGGATCTGTAAACATCTTATCCGTCTTAGGATAGTCATAATAATCAAAACCATAGTCTATTGCACCCAATTTGAATAAAATGCCGATTTCATCATCTGATAAATTACAATGTAAAAAATCCCTTGGTGGTCTATCTAATCGAATCAAATGTTTTAAGCGTGTTTTATAATTGCTTTCGCGACAATTTTCCGTCACAAAATAGAACACCCTTATACACTTTTGCTCAAACCACACCTGAATATTGCACAAAGTTGCCGCCGCCGTTTCCTTAAACCCATAACGACAATTGGTGTTTACATCTGTTCGCCCTTGGTCTTGACGGTTAAAATAGACATTATATCGACCGATACTATCATCATAACCGCTATAATTGATGTGTTCCAAACAGATATTCACGCCCGCATTGCCTAAGTCGTCACCCGAATAATGGACTATATCATAATAATAACGCACCTTATTCCCATTTGCGTCGACTATTTCTGTTAATGCCCAATGTGCTATTCCGTTTAAGTCATGTAAAACGGCAGAATAGTCCACCCGATTATCGGTATGTGATTTTCCGTAATAATAGGTTGTGCCGTTTCGATCGGTTATACTCCACCAATAATCGTATGGATTATTGCCGTGCCGTACAATGCTGTCGTAAGCTTCATCTGCACGCGGATAAAACTGCACATCCCCGTTGTAACGGTTCTGCCATTGGTTGGTACGGTGCGGCATGGGACGCAGTAGTCCCGCAGCATCTTTTGTAACCAACTGCTCGCCGTTATACAAATAGGTTTCGCTCTCTTTTCCGTAGTCATATCTCGGCACGCCCCAGCGTGTTTCTACCGTTATCGCCGGCACGGAAACATCCCAGCCCACACCTAACCAGCCATTGCCGCCGCCGCTGTTATAGGTTAATGCTAACTCCGGCTGCATCCCCTGCCGTCCTGCGGGCAACTCCAACGGATAACGCAAATTTGCACTTCCATTGTTGTTGGCAGTCGGCGGTTGTATCAATGACAGTCCCTCCATCGGATTGGCTGCCTTTAGCTCTTTGATACTTGTCGGTGCAAATGCAGATGTTTCAGGCATTTCCGGTACTTTGAGAACGGCATTGATAAAGTCCGTAAAATGGTTCACCTTAGAGTAAACCAATTGAGCTTCCACATCAACAGAATCGCGCTCTATTGCTATCCACTGCTCGTAATTTACATCATAGTAATACGTTACAATATCATCGGGCGTATAACCCATAGGCAACAAGGTCGAATCATAAGGCAGTATAATCGCGATGTCTTCCCTAAAACGCAAGCCGTCCGGCAACATCCGATAGCCATTGCCGTCGCCCGTTACATTAACCATTCCTTGATTGAGTGGCGGAAGGGTTTGTTCGCTCAATGTGGTGACGGAAAGTGCGGTTTGGTTTATCATACTTCCCTCTTTCCCAATAAGTTGCACATTTCCTTGACGAAAATAAAATGCCGCCGTTTTATACTCTTTTTCGGATAACTCTTGCGGATAAAAAGAGGAATCCAATGACGATTTTGTCTGAAACTGACCTTCCATGGTTTGATTAGAATCCAAAGCGGCAGTTGAACAAAAAATGATAAGCCTGATTCATGCCACTGCCGGAAAACTCCGACTTGGGCATCATCCAATAGGTAGTAGCAACGATGATTGCCGCAAAACCAATTAATACGAAATGAACGGGATAGAATGATTTCATGGGATTTTTTTATCTTACGAAGATGGATTTAATAGTAGCAGGGTATGTTACTGTACCTAAATTTTGTGCGACATTATTTTTATATATGACAGGGATAATAGAACCACCCCATTGTTCTTTAGTACCACCCACATACAAATCACTGCCTTTTTTGTAAACAGCATAAGCTTTTTTGCATGCTATTTCTCTGGAAGTTCCATTTTGATAAAGATACCCTTGTTGAGTATTATCATAGATATCTCCTTTCATTCTATAGAATGTCACGTATGGAATATGATTGTCCACACAAACACAGGTAGCACATCCCTGACTTTGCAGTTGGTTGGCAGGGGTAAGGTCTATAAATGTTCCATTAGTCCATAAGGCAGGAACATATAAATTTAAAAAGACGTCACTTGGTTGTGCGGCTTCTCCTACTACATATACAGTAGTCCCGTCAACTGCAATGTCATATCCCATCCCTTCATTGTCCGAAACCCTTTGACTTTCACCATTCACCCACATATAAATAGCCTTTCTATCATCTCCCACCAGAATGCCACCGACTATATATACTTTTCCATTCACAATTGTAATGGCATTGGCTGTGGACGTCATCGTCAAATATGGAGAACATTCGTAGTCTGTAGTTAGGGTTTGTGCAGTGCCATTTATCCACAACGTGGCTGCATTATTGAGTTGTCCTACTGCATATACATTCCCGTTTGTGACAATAAGATCATTCACACTACCACTTCCGGCGTCAAGCACCTGTTTTTGACTTTTCTTCCAAATGACGGGTTTCCTGTCAACCGTTCCTCCATAATAAGTATCATTGCCTGAAGCAAAAACCGCGTTGGCACTTGCCAAAAAACCTTCTCCCAACGATGTCGCTGTGCCATCTTCCCAACACACCGCACCCAGATCGTCCGATCCTGCAGCTAACAATTTTGGGAGATTCTGGGATGTACCCGTTCCTTCATTTTCGTCAGGAAGTTCCTCTTTTTCACAGCCGATAAATACCAATGCTGACATTGCAACAAACAGACTAACAAATACTAATTTTGTTTTCATAAAATATAATGTTTTAAGATTAAAATTTCTAATTATTTCACTGCACCACCATCTTTACGACATTTCTTTCTTCATTACTTATGATTTCCAGCAAATACTGTCCTTTTCCCGCGAGTGTTCCCTCTACACGATGATAGGATGCGCTTGTACACTCCATCGTTTTTACCACTTTCCCATCTACAGAATAAATCCGAACAAGTAGCTGGGTCTCTATCGGATAGGTAGCTTCTAACACAAAATGTCCGTCATTAGGATTAGGATATAGGGTTATGTTCCCGTTTTGCAAGGTGGGTGGTTTATTCCGTCCACTGTTGTTCGGCAACATGCTGCCGCGTGGCGTAATCAGTAACGACAAATCCTCTATCGAAAGTGGTGCAAAACAAAATACATCTTGTCCATTTCTATCGACATCCCAATATATATCATTAAAAAAGAGCATATTACGATTGGTATCCACCTCACTTGGAAAGATAAATTCTACGTTTTCCAACGCATATTCTCCCGTTCCGCTTCTATCTATCAACAATACATAGTTTTGTAAACTATCTTGCCATTCCAAGTCATTCATTTGCAAAACGGTGGAATTTTGCAAGAAATCATTACCTGTCACCTTAACCAATCCATCACCGTAGCGACTTACAGTCAGGTCGTTGTCCAAATACAAGTCTGTTGCCGTGCGAAAAGAATCTATGTCACAACCCACCATCAGGAAATTGTCATTCGCTATAACCGCAATATTCAATGTGTTGCTATTGGCAACACTATCAATAGCGATACTCAATCCCGTGCCGTTCATAGTGCTTTGCTTCTGATATAGTCCAAAAGCGTCATCGCGTCCAATGCCGCAAATGGCTTGCGAGTACTGCTGTAACGAATCATAACACCAAATCACCTTGTTGCCCGATGACAAATAAGAAGTCTCTTTTAATGTAACCCCATATTTAACAGCAAGATAGCTATACCATGCAATCAAATTACTATCAGTATAATCCGAGCCTATCGGTAACACGACAATCTCAGCCACACAACCGTTAAATGTGGCAGTGTCATTACTTCCCACCTGACCCCTGCAAATCAGCGTGTCTGACATCCCATTTTTGCGCCAAAGCTGCGACAGACTATTGACAATTGGTCCCTGTACATTATCTTCTCCATAACGAATGGTTGTTTGGTCATTAAGAATTCTCTGTGTTGTAAGACCCAGAAAATGCGAGCTATCGGTCTGCATTTGCCATAACGGATTCTCAGTGGAATCGCTTCTATTTAATTGATAGACAACGATAAAAGAATTTTCAGATTCCGTTGTTTGCAATTGAGGTATTCGCAAGATGGTTTCCGCTTCAAAATAAAAACTCAGATTATAATTCACGAGCGAATCAACGGTAGGAATTGTGTGAGAAGAAAAAACGGCGTGGTAATTATTGCCAGAAATATCTTGCCACATGTTACCATTAACGGAAGTGCTATCCGCACGCAGCCAAAGCAGCGGAGTGATGGTTTGTGCGCCGACATGCGGAACAATGGTAACTATTAAGATAATTAATATAGTATTAATTATCTTCATTTTGGTTTTTATTTAACGTTGCAAAAATAATACATCTTTTATTAAAATAATACATTTTTTAAAAAAAATATATTATTTTAATAAAATTCACTGTTTAATTATTAATTTATTCCATTTTTCACATATTCGAAGCTGTGAGGTGCTAAGATTTTATAGTTTTTTTTGCAAAATAATAAGGAACCCATTTTATAATCTCCTCTCCGCGCGTTGCAGCTATGGAATAAGTATAATAATTGTTGGCAAAACTGTTGTGGGATGTTTGCAATTTCATGGAATTTTGGGTTAAATAAGGAAGATTTGATATTATTGCTGTCCGGGAAATTGATTGATTCCCGTTTATTCAACATAACGAAGTCTCTTAACTCAATATGTTTATTTTTCTCAACTTTTCTTTGTCTTGCCAAAGAACTGACGCAGCAAGTGAGTGCAAAAGTCAAACTTGTTTGCTTTTGCCGGACATTCCACCCACCATGGCAGTCGTGATGGCTATTTAATAAAAATTAAAATCCTTCGAATTTCTTATTCATTCTTCGTAAATGTAAGCCTGACAAAATATAATACTTCGTAATCTGCTCAATGTTAATAGATTAATCTATCATTTCTATTATTTACCGGACAGCAGTAATATGATATTTCTCCGTGCTTCTCTCATTGCAGAATGATTGAAAATTAATCTTTTTTTTACTTCGCTACCGGTCTCAAAATGTGGCAGTATTATAGTTGGAACAAAAATTTGGGTTAAGTGTCGCATTGACAAAGTCAGGAATTAAGATTGTTATTTTCGCTCCAACAACCACTGTTTAAGTGCGGCGGCTTTGCTTTTTCCAATCACGGCTGCCAATTCTGCCTCGCCGGCAGCCTCTATGCGTTTAACGCTCTTAAATTCATGTAACAACTTTTCCGATAATACTTTACCTATTCCCGGAGCAGCATCCAATTTAGAGGCTATGCTCTTCTTTGCCCGTCGCTGGCGGTGATGCGTAATGCCAAAGCGATGTACTTCATCCCGAATCAATTGCAACAATTTTTGCGATTCTGATTTTTTATCGATAAAAAGCGGAAGGGCATCCCCTACCCTATAAATATCCTCCAATCTTTTGGCAATGCCGACCATATAAATCTTGTCGGTAAGCTCCAATTTTTGCAAACTTTTATAAGCCGCCGACAGTTGCCCTTTGCCGCCATCAATCACCACCAAATTCGGCAACGGCTTTTGCTCCTCCAATAATCTTTGATAACGACGATAAATCACTTCTTCCATCGAAGCAAAATCATCGGGACCCTCGACCGTTTTGATGTTATAATGCCGATACTCCTTTTTGGCGGGTTTGCCATTGATGAAACAAACCATGGCTGCCACAGGCTCTTCTCCTTGTGTATTTGAATTATCAAAACACTCAATATGAGTCGGTAAGACATTCATTTGTAAATCTTTCTGTAGATTTGACAAAACACGCAGGCTATGCCGCTCCGGATTCACCAAATCGCGCCGTTTGTTCTTTTCCGCCATAAAAGTCAGGGCGTTTCGCAACGATAAATCGATAAGTTTCTTTTTGTCACCGCGTTGTGGTATAATGAAAGTAAAATCGCCGGCAGTGGTTTCCGGCATAAAAGGAAGGAGAATATCCTTGTTTAATTTTCCGAACCGTTCCAAAATTTCCACCATTCCAAAAAAGAGCAAATCCTCCTGAGATTTATCCAATTTATGAGCGATTTCAATTGTATATAACTGAATAACTGCACCTTCCACAATTCTCATAAAATTTACGTAAGCACTTTGTTCATCTTCAACGATTGAAAAAACGTCTAAATTGGTTATTTCCGGATTCACCACGACCGATTTCCCTTTGAATTGAGTTAAGATGTCAATTTTTTCTTTCAACACTTGTGCTTTTTCAAATTCCCATCTATCGGCAGAAGCAAGCATTTCTTGGTGAAGTTGTTTAATGATGAGGTTACTGTTTCCTTTTAATATTTCAATAATTTGATGAATATTCATCTGATATTTTTCTTGGGAAATCAGTTCGGCGCAGGGAGCGGCACATCGTTTCAGTTGATATTGCAGGCAGGGTCGTTGTCCTTTGCGAAAGTGCGGACAATGGCGCAGTGGAAAGAGTTCAAACAACATTCGCAGCAACGTATTCATATATTTTCCTGACGCATAAGGACCGAAAACTTCATTCTGGGAGCGATTGGGATTGTGGGTAGCATACACTTTGGGAAAGATCTCTTTAGAAACCGCTATCCATGGATAAGATTTATCATCTTTCAGAAGGATATTATAGCGAGGTTTATACTGTTTTATAAGCGAATTTTCCAACAAAAGGGCTTCCCACTCTGTATCTACTATAACGGTATGAATATCGCGAATTTTAGACACTAAAACGCGTAATTTGGCAGAATCCGGGGATTTATTAAAATAAGAAGATACACGGCGTTTTAAATTCTTGGCTTTTCCAACATAAATAACCTTATCGTTTTCATCTAAAAAACGATAAACGCCGGGTTTCGTTGAGAGAGACGATAGTATAAGATGGATTTTATTTTTGGGAGGCTTTGTCATTTTCTTTTTTTATTATTATCACTTCGCAAGTCGCGTAGATAAAATAGATAATAATAAATGCCACAGCGAATTGCCACTTGTCGTTCGGTTTAAGGAGAATATAAATCAGGATAAACAGCAAGCAGGACATAAATTTGACAATACGGGAAAGGAGGTAGCCAGAGACAAACTTTTTAGCTTCGCGGCGGGAAGAATCTCGTAAGACAATATAAAGCGTGAAAAGTGTTAAAAAGAAGAAAAAAAGAACAATAAAAGGCAATGCGGGGGAGGCATAAGCCGGGAAAACGTTTTGCATAATCAATGACAAAACCGTGACAATGATAGAAACGATGATTAAGCGGTAAACATACTTGGGGACTTTAATTTTTGCCATGATTATTTCTTTTTTTGTGATAAATTATGAATCATCAAATACATGGCAAGGGCGATAGATGCCATGGCACAAATAATTGTAAACAAAGGAGATAACTGCAGCCACTTATCCAATTTCACGCCACCAAAAGTACCACCGGCAATGATGATACCCATTTGGAACGCCATACCGGAATAACTTGCCCCGCTACTCCACTGTTTTTTTTTCTCCATTATTTGTTTTCGGGGGCAGGTTGGGCAGGTTGCATGGAAATTTTGCCGTTTTGAATTTTGCAATTTCCAACAAAATTTGCGCCGGGTTCAATGGATAACTTACTGGCTACAATGTTGCCAATCAATACGGCAGTGGCTTTGAGGGAAATAATATCGGTCGCCGATACATTGGCTTTTACTTTTCCTTCCATTTCAATACTTTCGCACGTAACATCACCTTCCAACTCACCGGTTTGCCCGATAATTACTTTTGACCTGCATTTGACATTCCCTTTTATGTTTCCATCTATTCTACAATCGCCATTCGCTACGATGTCGCCCACTAATGTGGTGCCGGCTGCAATAATATTAACGCCGGTAACTTCTCCTGATTCGTATAATTTAACCATAATGTTGATATTTAATTATTGATATTATTTTTCGTTTAAATATTTTTCCTTGAAAAATTTCTCATATAAAGGACGGGAAGCTTTTTCTTTGTAAAAAGTGCTATAATTGCCGGCACTGATTGGGAAAATAATAATATTTTTTGCCAAAATTTCCGACTTGAATTTATCATTTTTCGTGAAGCTGTAGTAATAGTCTAAAGCCGTTTCTTTGTTTTTGAAGCGTGAAACGGTCACAATTTGTTCATCTTGAGTAATATAAAAACTGTTTAGATTAAAATTTTGTAATGAATAAACCGCTTTATTAAAATCAGAAATCTGGTTTTTCAACTCCATCACCGATAATTTATGCACATTAACGATAAGGGTAACATAATGCCAATCATTCGGAGCAAACGTAAAGTAGTTTTGTTCTTGATTGACCGGTTCTATTAGGGAATCTTTTGACTCTTTTGTCGAGGAAAGTTCAGGTTCAGCAAAATTGAGTAAAAGAATACGTGCCAACTCTTCCACTTCCATCCCTCTGTAATCGACAATAATATTTTGGAGAGCGGTTTTCAGCGCCGTTTCGCCTTGCACTTGACCGACAGCAATCGCGCGCAAATAGGCAAACTTTGAGTTGAGCACAGAATCGGGGCAAACCGCCAAGGCAGCATCCGCCGAAGCAATGGTCTGTTGCCATTGTTTCGCCATAAATTGTTGATAGACTGCCTCATACTTGCGTTCCATCTCCTTGGTCTTTTCTGCCAATTTTTCATAATAATCAGGTTCCCTAATCAAGCGGGCGTAGTCCGTTTCGGCATATTTCGTAAGAATGATATTCTTCGGTGTTTCGTACTTATTATTCTTCAAGGCTTGGTAGTTCAAGTACAACAAATAGAGCGTCGAAGGGGTCAGTTCGTGGTTTTGGAAGCGTGCATAGAATTTCTCCAAGGTTTCTATTCCCCTTTCTCGGTCGTTCAGTAAATCTAAGTAAATAATGGCAGCTTGAAATAATGAGTTGGCAATTAATTGATTAGACGTATCAATGGCTCCTGCTGTCAGGGGCAGGTCTTGGGTGTAGAAACGTTCTTGTTCGGGGTCTGTTTCACGTTTTAGGATAGGATTCCCATTTTCGTCATATTCCGTCGTATCAGCTTCTTCGCTCGGATTATTCATACCTACCATATCTTCAAACGATAGTTGTTGTTTGTTACTGATTCGCCAATTATCTTCGAGTTTACGGCTTCCCCAACGGCGTAGGAACTCGGTTTTGCCGGCAGACATCAACGTGGAATTATAGAAATACCATTTACCGGAATTATTATTATTGATATTGGGATTAACGTTGGCATAACCTAACGCGTTTTGCAACGCCGCCATTTTATCGGCTTCTTCTTTCTCTTTGCGTTGTTTTTCACGTTTAAATTCTGCCACTTTCTCTTTTACCCAGCGGTCACGTTCTTTTTCACCCATTTTTGCAATTCGCTGCAAACTATCCTGCACAAATACAACTTGCAAGTTATCAACAAGTTCTGTCAGAATCTTTGTCTTTTTCATAATCGATGCATAGTTGGGATAGTTTTTAGGGAGTGAAAGGGTTGCGGTATCGTAATAAGCTTTCGCTTTAGGATATTGTTCTTGTTGGAAATAGATTTCTGCTAATTTGAGAGATGAATGGGTACGTTGGAAATCGTTATCTTTATAGGAAGAAACGGAAAGTGCCAAGTTATTGATTCTGGTAGCCGTATCTTGGTCCACGCGCGCGATTTCTGAAATGGAGTAATATATCTGGTCTCTGAAATCTGCATTTTTTTCTTCTTTGAGCATTTTATTCAGTTCCTTCAAAATTTCATCTTTACGACTCGGCGTCCCGTCATAATTGGTTGAAAGATGCATTCTGGCATTAAATTCCATTTCGTAAGAAGGACTTTTTTTAATCACCTTCATAAAAGCCTCGTGAGCGTCTTTAGAACGTTCCATTTCTTCGTATAATTGTCCTAAAATAAAGTTCATACGGGCGCGTGTAGCTTTGTCAGGTTTGTTATTCAACACATCAGTAATGAAGTTGATGGCGGTTTCCACGTCCCCGTCCGGTGCCCGAAGTTGATAGTCGGCTGCTGTCATTGCATATTGCACATTCAGTTTTTTAGATTTCTTAGGCTGAACATAGTATTGTGCTTCGGAAATAATTTCCTGCGCGCGCGTAAAATAGTTCTGTTGCATCGCACAGCGTGCGTTCCAAATCATGGCTTCCTCAATACAATTACCGTTTTTGTGCGTAGTAACGATATAATTAAAAATACGTTGCGCCTGAACATAATCTTGTTTATAGAAGTAAGCCTTCCCCATCATCAAATAGGCATCGTCAATAGGTTTTACGTACTCTTTACCTTTAAAAAACATGGAATGTTTATAAATAGACTTGGAAGCCTTTTCAATCACTCTGTCCATCGAAGGATAAATGGGAGACAAGTCTTCTTTTGGCGGATATACAAAAATAGGCAAAGTACTGATATAATTATCATTACAAATATTTTTATACTCTTCTTCACCCCCTTTTAGAGCTTCTTTTCCATTAAAATTAACATTAAAGCGAGAAGTGAGGTTATGATATGCGCGATTCGCCCCCGTATTTTTTCGTGTAGAACAAGAAACACTGATCACGAGAATAAACAGCAATACAGTAACAGAGTGTAAAATGAATGATATCTTATTGTATTTCAATGGTTTTATTATTTAGTAAAAACAGACTGCAAAAATAACGTATTTTATTGAATATTATTTTTAAGTATCAACTTATTTTCAGAATTATTCTCATTATTCTCCCATTTTTCATAGCACTGGATAATCTTCGTCACCAAGTGATGTCGAACAACATCAGAATTGTCCAAGTAAATAAAGTCGATCCCTTTCACATTTTCAAGTATTTTAGAGGCTTGCACAAGACCTGAATGTTGATGACGAGGAAGGTCAATTTGTGTTATGTCACCGGTAATGAAGAACTTAGCATTTTTGCCCATACGGGTTAGGAACATTTTAATCTGGCTTTCGGTAGCATTTTGAGCTTCGTCAAGGATAACATAAGCGTTATCCAGAGTACGTCCGCGCATAAAGGCAAGGGGTGCAATTTCAATGGTTTTGTCTTCCAAATAGGACAAAAGTTTTTGCATAGGCATCATATCGCGGAGCGCGTCATAGAGAGGTTGGAGGTACGGGTCTAACTTATCACGAAGGTCACCGGGCAAGAACCCAAGGTTTTCACCGGCTTCCACAGCGGGTCGCGTAAGAATAATTCTGCGTATTTGCTTGTTTTTCAACGCTCTGACTGCCAACGCGACAGCGGTGTAAGTTTTTCCTGTTCCCGCAGGACCGATCGCAAAAACCATGTCGTTATTGGCTGCGCTCGTCACCAATCGTTTCTGATTAGGGGTAATGGCTTTAATAATTCTTCCTTCCCGCCCGTGAAGAATCACATCACCATTCATTTTATCATTATCCAAACGATAGAAAGAATCATCGTCTTGCGCGGTAATATTGAGAATATCTGTCTCGGTTAATGATTCAAAATGTTCATAATGAGCAGAAACGAGTTGAAAACGAGATTCAAAGGAGAGAACTTCCGAATCGGAGCCTACAATTTTAAGTTCATTTCCGCGGGCAGTAATTTTCAGTTTCGGATAGATATTGCGTAGCAAGTCAATATTACGATTGTTTTTCCCATAAATGCCAACTGCATGATTTTGTGCAACGAGAATAATTTTTTCCATTTATAAATGAATAAGAAGGATTAAGTAATTATAAATTAGTAATTTGTAAATGATAAAGGTATAAAATATAGAATTGCAAATATATAAAAGAAAATGGAATGCGACTAATATAAAAAAGGCTGCCTGCAAGCAGACAGCCTTTATATGATGGTAAGAAAAAGTTACATTTTTACGATTCTGAAAATAGCCGCTCTATGTTCTTCACGATTAGATTCCGGAATATTTTTCCTATTTTCGTCATCATTATAGGTATAAGAAGCGGTTTCGATTTGTTCAATCGGAACACCTTTTTCAATGAAAAGACGTTTGATACTTTCGGCTCTGCGTCTTGCCAAGTCTCTGTTGTGTTCTTCTGAACCCAAATCACAGGTATAACCCTCAACAATCACTTTCAAAGTCGGGTCGCTTTTTAAAATATCAACTGCTTTGTCAATATTGTTATTGCTTTCTGTGATCTTAGGAATGTCTTTATCTAAGTCAAATAAGATTTTCACTTTTGACAAAGCTTTTGCCAAGTCTTTAATATTAGCTTTTTCTTTACGTGTCATCTTTCTCTCGTTGCCTTCATCATCGCCTTCATCATCACCGTACATATTGTCGGGACAAATAGGAACGATATAAACATATTCTGTTTTGCCGTCTTCACCCTCTTTGTCAGCATTTTCAATGAACTTATCGGCTGCCTCAATCATCTTTTCATAATAGCGTTTTTTCAAGGTTTTATCAACTTGCATGCAAGGTTTGATGTGGATTCCAACTTTCACGCCGACTTGCAAATTATTCCATTTTAAGTTTCCGATATTTTCAGTTGAATTTTCAACTGCTTTTCTGTCATATTGAACCAAATAATCGGAGCCTAAGAGACCGTTATATTGAAGTTTATCAACGTTATCGCTAAGTTGAACGAATGAGTGTTGGTTTTCTGCTTTGGGTAAGATGTCAAGGAATCCGTAAGTACAATAGAGACCTACATAAAAATCTACTTTATTATTGATAGCAAAGATCCCGCCGAAGTCGGCTTGCAAATCGAAAGAGCATCTCAGTTTGGTAGAACCGTTTCCTTCAATTTGATATTCGCCAAAACCGTGGTTAACAACAGCTACAGGATATGTAATATTGTTGTGTGGGTCATAACCTGTGATGATTAATGTACCATCGACTAATTTAGATTTATTGTAGATAGGGAAATAGCCTTTAACGCCCAATCCGGCATAGAGCCCCATTTTTTCGTTGAATCGATGTTCAAATTGAGCAGTCAAAGGAACTTCAATAGCCCAAATGGCTTGTTTTTCAACGAGGTTTTGAGTGTTATAAATCAAATCATAATTCGTTTCATGAATAGAATTTTGGTTATAATCGGCAAGGTCAGCTGCATCAGCAACGACACCATTGATGTTCAACTTCGCTTTTGCATAATTACGTTGCAGACCAACGCCAATTCCCAATCCCCAATGTTCGTTAAAGAAATAAGTGTAACCGATATCCAAGATAGAACCTAACGAATAATATTGATGAATATCCGGCGATCTTTTATAGATATTGTTAGTCATAGCTCCACCCAAATGGATATTAATTCTATGATGGCAGATTGAGTCCGTCACAGTAGAATCTTGTGAGGTAAGCATTTCATCTTCAATCTCTTGAGAATAACCGGTAAAGACTGCCAGAATAAGAGCGATTAAAAATAATTGTTTTTTCATAATATATTTTATTTTAATTTTCTTTATTAAACGTATTGGTTTTTCCTATTGATGATAGCGACTTTTGCAAGTCGCTATCAAATAGGAGTCATATTATTTTACAATAATGAATTTAACCGTCTTGATATCATTGGTTGCGGTAGTGATACGACCGAAGTAAACACCTTGGGTTTGGAAGCCAGCCAATTTGGTAACTTGACTATCAATATTGATATGTCTTACAAGGGCACCCTTAGCGTCAAAGATGTCGAGAATAGCACCATCAATTTCTTCAGTAGAGAGCGGTAATTCGATAGTAATTTCATCACTTGTATGAGCAGGAACAGGATAAACTCTCATTCCGACATTGGAAGCATAGATTACTTCGCAAGTCATATAAACGTTTCCGTTGTTGTCCATTACCCACAGAGAGTAAACTCCGTTCAAACCACCAACTTCTTGATAGTATTGATGAGTAGCACCCGGTATCGGCATACCGTTTCTGTACCATTGATAAGATACGAATGTGTGACCACCGTTTGTAGCAGGATTATTGTTACAGATTAATACATCATCCCATTTTTGGTCGACGATAGAACCAGCCAAGTCACCCCAAAGAACTACAACAGTAACATCATATTCACAGCCATCGATTGCGATACTGAATTGGTAAGTACCCGGAACACTGGTTGGCATGTAGATTTGAGCCGTATTATCTTGTAAATTCAATAAACCGAATTGATAATCAAATCCAATGTTATTGTAATCGATGATTTCAAACCAGATTGAATCACGAGTATCGTCGATAGTCAAGTTATTGAATGTGAAGGTTACCATCGGATTATTGTCAGTAGGACAAACAGCCAAGCTATCTTCAACCAATTCGAAATGAGAAACTACAATAGTAACGGCAGGAGTATTAACTGCATCACCTTCACAATATCTGTCAGACAATTGGAATAATTGGTAAGTAGTGGTAGCGTTCGGATTAACGTAGATAGTATATTGATTCAAGAAGGTTGTATGTTCAGTAATAACATTCGTGTTCAATTCTTGGATGAAGAAGTGGAACGGAGCAGTACCGGTAAATGTGATATTGATTGCAGCTTGGTCATCATTATTGTTCCAGCACAATACATCTGAACCGTTACTCAAGCTCATGGCAGCTGTCGGGTGAGCGTGAACTGTCACTAACGAGCTGTTCGGAACATTGCTTGGTACGCAGTTGGTATTGGAAGGAGCAACATAGGTCGGATAGTAATAATAGGTACCCGGAGTAGTTGCAATGTCATAAGAGTTACCGCCTAAGCCACCGGTTACGAGGGTAACATCGGTAGAATCAACAGAAGTATATACCCATTGGATATAGGCACCTGTTTGACCATTCGGATCAGTAACACCACCTTCAACACTGGCATGTAATGTAATGATGTCATCAACACATACATCAGGATATTCAACTACAGTTTCTAACCAACGAGGATTGTAAACAACATTTACAATAACGTTGTCAGAGGTACTTCTACATCCGGTTTCTGCCGGGTAAGAAACGGTAACTGCATAAGTGTAAGTACCAACTAATGTATTCGTATCAGTGATGATAGAGATTTGATCGTCATAGTTACGCATTAAGGCACCATTTCTTCTCCATCTGATGGTTGTATCATTTACACCACCTTCGATAACGGCACTTAATTCAACGAATCCACCTTCACAAACATCTAACAATCCCTCATAAGTAATGGCAACGAATGGTTGTTCAAGAACTTCGATAACGATTGTTTCAGGAGCTGATTGACAACCGGTGTTATAACCGTTAAGAGATTGAGTAGCAAATACAGTGTAAGTGTAACGTCCGGCAACTGTCAAGTTTTCAGTAATTTCATCACCAACAGCGTTGGTCAATACACTACCGTTTCTTGTCCAATGATATTGAACATTCGTACCTTGAACATTTAGACCGTTAGACATTGAAGCAGTCAAGGTAACATTACCGCCTACACACATTTGATTGTCAGGAAGTGAGGTTAAGATGC
Organism: Bacteroidales bacterium; assembly: GCA_023229985.1. GTDB lineage: Bacteria > Bacteroidota > Bacteroidia > Bacteroidales > WCHB1-69 > UBA1756. The sequence continues at coordinate 27,125 of JALNYF010000022.1, forward strand.
TGTCAATGGTAGGATCTGCAACAACTGTGTATTCAAATTGTGCTGTAGCCGTGCAAGTAACATCGTAGTCGTTATTCCAAACTACAACACTGTAATGATAAGTGCCTGCAGTTAAGGTAGCATCCGTTGTGATAGTAGAGATATTTTGAGTATTGAGTTCTACATTGTCTCTGTACCAAATGTAGTTGTATGTACCGGTAGGTTGAACGTTGGCGTTCAATACTACGCTACCGCCTTCGCATACTACATCGTAACCGGAGATGGTAACAGTAGGACGAGTAATTACGTTTGCTGCAACTACAGCGGAGATGGCGTCACATCCTGTCAAGTCGAGAGGAGTAATTTCAACTCTATAGTAGTAGTTACCCGGAACTAAGGTAGTGTCGGTTACATAAACATTGGAGTTAGAACCTACGACAACGTCATTTCTGTACCAAGTATATTGATAATCAACACCGGTAACAGTTTCAGTAATAACAGCGGTCAATTCTACGGAACCACCTTGACAAACGTCTTCAGCACCTAAGATAGCAACGGTAGGATCTGCGATCACGTTAGCAACCACTACCCCTGAGGTAAATGTGCAACCTGAAATCGGATTTGAAATCGTTACGTTGTATTGGTAAGTACCTTCCGTTAATAAGGAGTCGGTGGTATAAGTAGAGCTGGTAGCACCATTGATAACGTGTGCATTACCGTCGATTACTCTGTTCCATTGATAAGTAACGTTAGCACCGTAAGTGGTATCAACAGTAGCGGTCAGGCTAATTTGACCATTCACGCATACGTTGGAATTACCGCTAATTTCAACAGACGGAACATCAACTACAGGAACGATGATGGTGTTAGACCAGCCGTCGCAAGCGATGCCGTTCATCGTAACGTGTACTTGATAAGTATAATCGGCAGCGGCTAATGAAGCGTCGGTATTCAAAGTCGGGTTGGTTTCACCGGCTAAGATCACACCGTCACGATACCATTGGTAAGCGATTTCGTTTCCGGTACCGCCATTGATATGATGTACGCTCAATTGAGTGCTTCCACCTTGACAAATTGTTGAATCATAACCTACTGTTACGACGATGAGAGGTTCAGGATCTGCAACCACATTGAATGCATAGATTCCGTTACCGCCTTGAATTGCGCTATTGACATCGCAACCGTAAGTATAATCAGCGAATGATAACAATACAGAGTATGAATATTGACCGATTGGCAACGTATCAGGAATTTGATAAGTTTCGCCCGTGCCAACTTCAACACCGTTATTGTACCAAGTATAAGTATGAGTACCTAATCCGTTAGCTTGTGGAACACCACCCTCAAATGCAGCGGTCAAAGTAGCAACACCACCTTCGCATACATCTGTTGCAGTACCCGTAATCGTAACAACAGGATCAGGAACAACATTTACATTAACAACAGCAGACGTTGAGATACATCCCGGTTGACTTTCAACAACTACATAGTATTGATAAGAAGTTTCTCTCGCTGCAAGACCGGCAACAACATAGAGGTTGGTGTCATATCCAGCAGGTTGATTGTCTAAGTACCATTGATAGGTGTAATCATCAGCAGGATCAACGTTTGCATTCAAACGAACTATACCGCCTTCGCATACTGTCAGGGAACCGTCAGCAACTACTACTACAGTCGGATGAGGATTAACCGTAACAGCCGGAGCAGCTACTTCTAATGAAGTACAACCTGAAGCATTTTGTGTAACGATTGCGCTATAAGTATAAGTAGTTACGTCGTTATCAACAACTACAGGATAATCAGTGAATGTGTTTTCAGTAACACCATCAACTAATACACCATTTCTGTACCAAGTGTAAGTGTAGTCACCTAAGATGCCATTCAAAGCTGTGTTAGCGGTAACAATTACTTGACCACCGTCACAGATAACAGCATTGCTAACTGTAATATTGTCAATAACAGGATCAGCGTGAACGTTGATAGCAATTTGACCTTCTGCAACACAACCGGAAATGGTTTGTGTAACGATAACACTATAATTATGTGTTCCTACAGTCAAGTTAGCAGGTGTGATATAGTTGAATTCTGTAGCACCGAGGATCGTGTCACCATTGTGTAACCATTGATAAGTTAAGTTCGGTGAGTTATAATCGCCCAAGTGTGCAACCAATTCGGTTTGACCACCTACGCAATAATCAACTTCAGCAGCGGTAACTGTTACTTCAGGAGCTTCATTTACATATACATAGAACGGTTCGCTTACAGTTGAACAGCCGTTAGCATTGTGTACAAGAATTGTAAAGATGTACGGGTTGTCGCTCGGATCAAGAACTGTATCTAATGTAGTAGTGGTAAATCCGTTCAATGTAGCATTGAATAATCTCCATTCGTATGTATAACCGTCAACCAAAGCATTGGTATCGTTTACATTAGCAATTAAGTGAATTCTACCTTGACCCGGTTCGCAGATGATAGGATCACCTTCGATTTCAACGGTAGCATTCGGAAGAACTTCAACTGTAATAGTAGAAGCATCGGTAACTACGGATTGACAACCGGATGCGGTTAAGGTAACGAGTACGCTATAAGTGTAGTTAGTTACATCACCATCAACCGTGGCAGGAGATTCTGTCAAAGTATTGGTATTTGCATTAGCAATTACAACACCGTTTCTGAACCAAGTATAGGTCGGTAAACCTAATTCCGGATCATAAGTGGCGGTAGCTGTCAATGTAAATTCACCACCTTCACAAATTACGGTATCTTCGTCGCTAATTGCTAACGTTACAGTAGGATCTGCGTGTACATTTACAGTAGTATTACCATAAGCTAAGCAGGAAGAGGTCGGTTGTTCGATTTCTACATAGAATGTAGTAGTCGTAGTTAAAATAGTAGTATAAGTCGATTGAGTAGCACCTGCTATTTCTGTTGTATCGGTACCAACAACTGAGAACCATTGATAGGTCAAGTTCGGCATGTTGTAGTCACCAATATTAGCAGTTACAGTAACTTCACCACCAACGCAGATGTCGTTTTCAGTAGAAGTTACAACAACTTCTGCTGCATCATTAACATATACGTAGAATGGAGCACTTTCGCTGGTACAACCGTTTTCGTTATGAACGATAGCAGTGAAAATGTACGGATTGTCGCTAACCGGCAATACGGTATCTAATACATTCGTTGTTTCGGCGAGAGTTGTGTTGAACAATCTCCACTCGTATGTATATCCGTCTACCATAGCATTCGTATCATTTACATTAGCAACCAAGTGCAAAATATCAAGACCAACACCGGCACCGCAGATGATAGGATCACCTTCGATTTCAACGGTAGCATTCGGAAGAACTTCAACTGTAATAGTAGAAGCATCGGTAACTACGGATTGACAACCGGATGCAGTTAAGGTAACAAGTACGCTATAAGTGTAGTTGGTAACATCACCATCAACTGTAACAGGAGATTCTGTCAAAGTATTGGTATTTGCATTTTCAATTACAACACCGTTTCTGAACCAAGTGTAGGTCGGTAAACCTAATTCCGGATCATAAGTGGCGGTAGCTG
>JALNYF010000023.1 GCA_023229985.1 Bacteroidales bacterium
TTGATTATTTGCAGCATCTTACATACGAGGGAGCCAAGTGGCGATGGGGAGAAAATCTGTCCGATGAAATTAAGGAACGTCTTGAATTTGAATTAAATACGGTAAAAGGAATGGGCTATCCGGGCTACTTTTTGATTGTTCGCGATTTTATCAATGCTGGACGTGAACAAGGCATCCGTTTTGGTCCCGGACGTGGTTCCGCCGCCGGCTCTGCCATTGCTTATTGCTTGAATATTACTAGTATAGACCCTATCAAATACGATTTACTTTTCGAGAGATTTCTGAATCCCGACCGTATCTCATTGCCCGATATGGATATTGATATGGAAGATAGTGGTCGTGAAAAAGTAATTCATTATGTGAGCGAAAAGTACGGAAGAGAGAAAGTGGCACAGATTGTTACTTTCAATACTATGGCAGCTAAATCTGCCATTCGCGATTGTGCGCGCGTTTTGGATCTGCCGTTGAATGAAACCGATAGAATTGCCAAGATGATTCCGACCAAACCCAAAACGACCATAGCCAGCACCATCAAAGATGTTCCCGAATTTAAAAATGAAATGGAAAACGGGACGGAATTGGTGAAACGAATCATTCAATTTGCCATGCAATTGGAGGGAAAAGTCAGAAGTAGCGGCGTTCATCCGTGTGGCGTTATCATCGGACGCGATAATCTTATCGACTGCATCCCGCTGTGTAGTGCCAAAAATAGTGATACGATGGTTACCCAATACGAAGGTTCATTAGTGGAAGATGCCGGTTTGCTGAAAATTGACTTCTTAGGGTTGAAAACTTTGAATATTATTACCAGCACTTTAGAAAATATTAAAAAACGATTTAACCACGATATCGAAATTGATGAAATTCCCTTGGACGATGCCAAAACATTTGATCTTTATAGTCGCGGGGATACCATCGCCGTGTTCCAATTTGAAAGTGATGGTATGCGAAAATATCTGCAAGAACTGAAACCAGCTCGTCTTGAGGATATTATTGCCATGGTGTCATTGTATCGTCCCGGACCGATGGACAATATTCCTACTTATATTCGAAGAAAAAATGGTTTGGAAAAAAACAACTATCCCATTCCCGAAATGGGCAAAATATTGGACGATACTTACGGAATTACGGTCTATCAGGAGCAAGTTATGCTGCTTTCGCGTCTGTTGGGAGATTTTACGCGCGGAGAAGCCGATACATTGCGGAAAGCAATGGGAAAGAAGCAGTTAAAGATGATGGAAGAATTGGAAACCAAATTTTTATATGGTGGAACTCAAAAAGATTACGCAGCCGAAGATTTGAAAAAGATATGGGCAGAGTGGAAGAAATTTGCTGAATATGCCTTCAATAAATCCCACGCCACTTGTTATGCCTTTGTTTCATACCAAACCGCTTATCTGAAAGCCCATTACGCCGCCGAATTTTTGGCAGCTAACTTAACCAACAACTTGGATAAGATGACCGAAATTACCAAGTTGATTGCTGAAGTATCCCGAATGGATATACCTATCTTACAGCCCGATATCAATGAATCAGACCGCGATTTTAGAGTTAATAAAGAGGGAGCTATCCGTTTCGGATTAGGAGCTTTGAAGGGAGTGGGCGGCTCCTCCATCGACGATATTGTTGAAGAAAGAGAAAAAAATGGAAAATATACCGACATTTTTAACTTCATGGAGCGCGTGAATCTCCGTTCGTGTAATAAAGGAACCATCGAAAAGATGGCTGCTGTGGGAGTGTTTGACAGTTTTCCGGATATGCACCGTGCCCAATTCTTCCATGTCGACAAAGATGGAAAGAGTTTTGTGGAAAAATTGGTCGCTTATGCTTCACAGATGCAAAATGAAGCAGATAAAATGCAATACTCCATCTTCGACGAAGCTCCCGCCGATGTCTCCGCTTCCGCTTATCCGGCAATTCCGATTTGCGAAAAGTGGGGAACTATTGAACAACTTAAACACGAAAAAGAGATCGCCGGCTTTTATATTTCGGGACACCCGTTAGATAAATTCAAATTTATCATTGACAATTATGCCAATACCAATCTTTCCGTTGTTGGGAATCAGGAGTGTTGGCCGAGAAACGCCAATCGCGTTTTATCCTTTGTGGCAATGGTTGCAGAGTCGCAAGAACGTCAAACCAGAACAACAGAAGAAAAATACGGAGTCGTTAGCCTTGAAGATTACGATTCATCCTTTCAATGGATGCTTTTTGGAGAGAATTATTTAAAAAATAGTGGTTTGCTGAAAAAAGGAGAATTTCTGTTTGTGAGAGCCGTTATTACCGAACGTGGTTATAGCAAAGATCCATCCAAAAGAAGTTTCATGCTAAAACCAACCGACATTATTCTATTGTCAGAGGCTTACGATAAACTCTGTAAAGGAGTGCGCCTTACATTCAAAATTGGTGATATTTCGGAAAATATGGCGCATTTAATCTTAGATACAGCGCAAAAATGTGAGGGAAAAACGCCCCTTATTGTTTCGATATTTTCCAATGATCAAGAAATCAGTGCCAACTTTAGCAATCATGAATTGAAGGTAGATGCGAAAAAATTTCTGGAAATATTCCCGAGCACGTTACCTTGTAAAATTAAATTGGAATAGTCTGTAATCAGTTAAGAAACAATTTATTGGCGATGAATGGCACCGTTGAATTGTGCCGTAGGCGTAAAGATGATTTCGTTGATGCACACGTGCGGCGGACGCGACAAGATAAATTCCACAATTTGAGCCACATCTTCAGCTACTAACGGGTCGTAGCCTTCATACACTTTGTCAGCGCGGGCTTTATCGCCGTGGAAGCGAACCGTAGAGAAGTTGGTATCCGCTGCTCCCGGTGATACTTGGGTGACCTTAATATTGTAAGGAAGGAAATCGCTTCTCATCGCTTGCGAAAGTGCCAAAACCGCGTGTTTGGTTGCGCAGTAAACGCCTCCGCCGCAATAAACCTCGCGACTTGAAATGGAACCGATATTGATAATGTGTCCGCTTTTGCGTTCGACCATTTGAGGCGATATAAGACGGGTAACATACAGCAATCCTTTGACATTGGTATTAATCATGCGTTCCCAATCTTCGAAACTTCCTTTGTGAATAGGGTCTAATTCGACTGCCAATCCGGCATTGTTAATCAACACGTCAATTTGTTTGAAAGCCTCGGGAATAGCATGGATGGCTTTTTCGCATGCGGCAGAATCCTGCACGTCAAAAATTAATGGAAGTACTTGAGAATGAGTATTTTTTGTAATATCTTCGCATACTTTCAGAAGCTTTTCTTCGTTTCGGGCTGTCAAGATAAGTTTGCAATTCTGTTGGCTTAAATTGCGGGCAATGGCTTCGCCAAAACCGCCGGAAGCACCAGTAATAAAGATTGTTCTCATTTATAAAGATTTAAAATTTCTTAATTCCAATGATTTCTCGTACATCATGCAAGGTCTTGGCTGCATTCTCGTGCGCCTTCTCTGCCCCCTGACGAATCACTCTCTTCAAATATTCATCGTTGTCACGAAGCTCTAAAATCCTATTATAAATAGGTGAAATATAAGCTGTTATATCTGCAGCAAGTTGTTTTTTCATGTCCCCATAACGAATCCGGCATTGATTATATTCTTCTTCAAAAAAGTGTAATGTTTCTTCTGCTGAAACCACCTTCATTAAATTAAAAATATTCTCAATCGCTTGCGGTTTGGGTTGATTGGGTTCTGTCGGACCGGAATCGGTAACCGCTTTCATCACTTTTTTCCGAATGATTTCGGGCGTGTCAGAAAGATAGATGCATGAATTTTCATTATCCGATTTTGACATTTTAGTGGAACCGTCCAATCCCGGAATTTTAATCAGTTCATTGCCGAAATTATAGGCAACGGGCAATTTGAAATATTCAACTTCGTACAAATTGTTAAAACGCTGTGCAAAGTCGCGGGTCATTTCCAAATGCTGTTCTTGGTCTTTCCCAACCGGCACTTTGTCGGCGCGATGAACCAAAATGTCGGCTGCCATCAAAATAGGGTAGGTAAGCAATCCGGCATTGACGTTGTTGGGTTGTCGGCGCACTTTTTCCTTAAAAGAGCTAACCCGTTGAAGTTCACCCACATATACATTCATAGAAAGAAGAAGTGACAATTCGCACACTTCGGGCAAGTCGCTTTGAATGTAGATGGTCGCTTTTTCGGGATCCAAGCCCGCTGCCAAATAGTCGATGAGTACGTTTTTTACGTTAGTTTTTAGATCAGCCGGTTTGGGATGCGTGGTCAGTGAGTGATAATCTGCAATAAAAAAGTAGCACTCATTTTCTTCCTGCATTTTAATAAAATTCAGTAGCGCACCAAAATAATTTCCCAAGTGTAAAAAGCCGGTAGGTCTGATGCCGCTCAAAACTTTGTCCATAGTCGTAAATTTATTTTGCAAAAATACGTCAAAAAAATCAAACTTAATTCATTTTTTTTTATTAATATTGCCTGATTTTTCCTTAAGATTAAAATAGTATGAATATGAATAAAAAATTAGGTTTTGTATTTGCAGTTTTCTTTTTGATTATGAGTAATTTATGTATTGCTCAAGTTGAAAACCCCTATGCGGATTTTAATCCGGAATCGATGAAAAATGTAAAGAATTATGCGAAAAATTTTAATCCGTCCAATTTCGACCATAAGATTTTGTATGCCTGCATGCAGGATATGGTTAATGTGGCGCGGGCACAATACTCGTTTGCACCTGCCATGAAAGTGGATATTAGTTTGGATTCTGCGGCAGTAATGCAGGCTGATTATCAGGCTCTTACGGAAGAAAAATCAGTAGAAAATCTTCCCCCGTACCGTACTACAGAGCAACGTCTTCGCAAGTTCAGATTTACTGATAGAGGAACGGAGCTGGTCTCTAAAGCCAAAGCAACCTTGGGAGAAGCGGAATATTCCTACTATGATGTATGTTTGGAATTGCTCAAGCCGGTGCTCAAAAATGTGAAAACTGCTGAAGTTCTCTTAGATAGGAAATATTCATACCTTGGTTTCGGCTATGCCTTCGATCAATATATGAAAAGTGTTTATTGCTCATTTATTCTGGCAAACGACCGCACTTTTAATTACGGAAAACCCAATGCTATTACCCGCGATCTGCCTTACACCAAAACAAGACTTGGGCTTCAACCATTTGACGCTCAATTATGTAGAAGATGTATGACCGATTTGGCTGTCGAAACTCTTTCAGAGTGTATTTCCATTAAAGACGGGGTCGTTTATTTTACGCACAACAACTCAAAAGAATTACGCAGAATTATCGGAAAAGAGGGAGATGCCATCGTACTCGATTTCGTGCAACATTCCCAGTATCCTTGCGGAAAATCTAACGATGTAGATAATGATCGCCCCAATCACGGGTTTATGACCAAAACGATTACTTACCAATATATGCTTGATAATAACCAAATTACAGATAAAAAATCAACCAAGTTAATCGCTCCGATTGCCGCTATACCGGAAGAAATTCCCGATAACGCGGAAATTGATGTTAATATTATTATCATCAAAGATGGGAAATATGTATGCCGAGATATACTCAAAAAAAATGTGGAGTATAAAAATTCCGATTATACAGAAAAAATGTTCTTTTTAAATGATGTGACTACCATTAAACCAACCGGAGAATGGGTTCCCGTTGCAGAAGATGCTGTCCTTAAAATCAAAATTCCCTTCGAAGATAAAAAATATGAATTGACGGTAAATGATATTACTCCTTACATTGAGAGTCTGGACGAACCAGCTTATCGTATCAATAAAATTGTGATTACTGCTTATAATTCTTTGGAATTGACTAACGACGCTGCTGCCAAAAAATTGCAGGAAAAAAGGGCAAAAAGTATTGCTGCTTCGCTGAAAGCAAAATACCCGTCAGCTAATTTTACGGTTGAAATTAAATATGCCGATACTTGGCAATTGTTTAAAAAAGATTTGGTGTATAGCGAAGAATATTATGATTTGACCATTATGACTATGGAAGATGCCATCGCTACCTTAAGACGCGATAAAGACAAAATCGCCAAAATATTGGAAGCCGATTATTTGAAAAAACACCGTTTCGCCGAAATTCAAATGGATGTTACTTACCGAATTGATGGAGATTATAAGCAGGAGTTTTCAGTTTTTAAACTCAATAAATCTATCGCTTCCAAAAATCTGCCATTAGCCGTTGCCATTCAACAATACATAGCTAAACAAATTGAATCAAAGGAATTTAGCAGAAAAGCTGTGTTGCAAATGGAAATCCCAAACAAAAAAGAATACCAGCCTTTGCTGATGAATAAGTTCTATATTCAAAATATTGTGGATGGTAAAATTACCGATAAGAATGCCGCCGACATGTTGGAAGTTTGCAAATTGAACTTGACGAATAACTTCGCCCTTTACAACCAAGTAATGTGCCAAGTTGCCGGTCGCGCTGCTTTTGCTTCCATCGCCGACATTACCACCCGCCAAGCCGCGATCGATAAGCTTTATACCATTGCCATTTTGCCAAAAGAAGAAGTCAATAATCTGAATCTCGAATTTCAATTCCAAATTATTGATTACCTCAATACAATTCCTGCAACCATGGAAACGGCTACTCTTTTGACGGCTACATACTTAAAAATCAAGGAAATAAGGAATCCTAAACTCTCTTCGTGGCGTAATGCCTATAAGTTGGCTTCCGTTTTTGTAAAACATGGAGACTATGTTTATGCAGTTGATTTAATGGAGCCGTTCCTTAGTTCCCCGGATATTTCCCTTGACTTTCTGTTCTCGTATATCTCGATTGCTGCCGTCAGAGAAGAACTCTATTTAAGTGCCAATTTCTCGGAAGCCGTTAAGCTGGCTGCTGAAAAAGATTCCGCCCGCCTTTGCGGATTGTTCGATAAATTACCGATTGTCGTTTTCGACAATAAAGATGTAAAAACCATTATCTGCAAAACCTGTAATAAATAATTTATACTAATCTTAATTTAATTTAATTCAATGAAAAAAACTTTTTTCTTATCGCTATTTGCGCTTTTGCTAACGCAGGCAGTAGCGACAACGCCGCCCGATGAAGGGATGTGGTTACCTATGTTTATTAAAGATTACAATTATGCCGACATGCAACGACTGGGTTTGAAACTGACCCCCGAACAGATGTACGACATCAATCACTCTTCTTTGAAAGATGCTATTGTTCAATTGGGCAATTTCTGCACCGGAGAGATTATTTCGGAAAACGGACTGATGCTGACCAATCACCACTGTGGTTATTCCAGTATTGCCGACCACTCTACCGAAGAACACGACTATTTAAAAAATGGCTTCTGGGCAAAATCGTATAGCGAGGAACTGCCCAACGAAGGTTTGACCGTGACTTTTTTGGTCTATATGGACGACGTGACCGCCCAAGTTTTGGAAGGCGTGACCCCCACAACCAAGAAAAGTGATCGCGAATCCGCTATCAGTAAAGCAATTAAAAAACTGACAGAGGAGCATAGCAAGGAGGGTCGTTATACGGTTACAATTAAACCGTTCTATGAAGGCAATGAGTATTATATGTTTGTCTATGAAGTATTTAAAGATGTTCGTTTGGTTGGCGCACCCCCCAGCAGCATTGGCAAATTCGGTGATGAAACCGATAATTGGGTCTGGCCCCGTCATACCGGTGACTTCTCAATTTTTAGAATTTATACCGATAAAGAGGGAAATCCTGCTGAGTATTCCCCCGACAACATTCCGTTGAAACCGAAACACGTTTTACCTATTAATATAAAAGGTATTGAATATGGTGATTATGCCATGATTTGGGGATTTCCAGGAACCACCGACCGCTTTATGACTTCTTACGAAATCAATAATATGTTGGCCAATGACAATGCACCGTTGATAGAAGCTTTTGACTATATTTTGCCCGTTATGCGTGAAGAAATGAACGCAAGAGATATCGTTCGTATTAATTATGCTTCTGATTATGCAAGCATGGCTAATGCGTGGAAAAACAAAAAAGGAGAATCTGCAAGTTTGGTAAGATTGAAAATAGCAGAGAAAAAAGCGGTTCAGGAAAAAGAATTGTTAGATTGGATCAATGCGGATACTGCGCGTCAAAATCTTTATGGCAATCCATTCGAAAAGATCAACACCATCTGTCAGAGTATTGATGGACCTGCCTTGCGCGGATTTTGGTACGCCAACATCTGCCTCTCACTCTCTAAAACGGCGATAATTCCTTATTTATTGAAGGGCGTTAAACCAAATGCTGACGAAAAAAGCTTTAGCAGCGACAAAATAGCCAAGCTGATTGCTTCTTATCAGGAAAAAATGAAAGGTACCGATCCGGTGATGGAAGCCAAGATTATCGCTGCCGAATTACGTTTGTGGAAAACACTTCCCGCTGATTATCAACCGGATGTCTATTCTTATATTGACAAAAAATTCAAAGGCGATTTCGATGCTTTTGCCAAAGCTGCCGTTGAAAAATCTATTTACGGAACCGAAGCCAACTTCGTGAAATTTCTGAATAAGCCTTCAATAAAAGTGTATGATAATGATCCCTTGGTTCATTATTTTTCAGCTGTACTTCAAGTAATTATGAAAACACAGGGAGAGTATTCTGCTTTTCAAGGAAAATTTGAAACCCCGCGTCGCAAATATTTGGCAGCTATGAAAGAAATGGAACAAGGCAAAGCGATGTACCCGGATGCAAATTCCACTATGCGTTGTACTTACGGTACGGTAGTTGATTATTTCCCGGTGGACGGTGTTCAATATCGCCATTTTACAACCGCACAAGGAATCTTGGAAAAAGAGAAACCCGGTGACCCCGAATTTGATGTTGATCCTAAATTAAAACAGCTGATAATCGATAAAAATTTTGGCAGATATGCAGCCAAAGACGGTACATTGCCAGTTTGCTTCCTCACCAATAACGACATTACCGGCGGTAATTCCGGTAGCCCTGTCTTGAATGCCAACGGCGAATTAATCGGTTGCGCTTTCGACGGTAACATTGAAGCCTTGAGCAGTAATATCGCTTACGATACCAAATTGCAACGCTGTATCAATGTCGATGCCCGTTACATATTATTTGTTATCGACAAATTTGCCGGCGCCGGCTATCTGTTAAACGAAATGAATATTATTCAATAATCGTTTTATTTTCTTATATGGCGATTCCTCGTTTTTTCGGGGAATCGCTTTTTTTTTGCGAATGATAGCTCTCCAATAATCATTATTAATTATTAGTGTCCGGTAAATTGATTTACTACTGTATAGATTCAACATAAAGAAGTCTCTTCAACCCAATATGTTTTTTTTCTCAACTTTTCTTTGTCTTGCCAAAGAAAAGTTGCAAAAGAAATGCGCTTTGCCGCTACGCAAATTGTTGCTAAAAATTGAAATGTACAAGCTAAACAGCTCAAACTTGCAACCTGCGGTTGCTTCGAACAGTCGCTGTTTTGACGCTTGCACATTTCTAATTTTTTTAACGCAACGAATTTGCTAAGGCGGCGGGATTTGTGGCTTCGGTCAGACATATTGCTTCTGCCGGACATTTCATCAACCATGGCAGTCGTGAAGGCAATTTTATAAGAAATTAAAATCCTTCGGATTTCTTATTCATTCTTCGTAAATGTAAGCATGACAAAATATAATGCTTCGCAATCTGCTCAATGCTAATCAATTAATCAATAATTTCTATTATTTACCGGACACTAATAATTTTAAAATAATGATAGTTGCCGACTAGGGCATAGGGGAGAAGTTGTGCGCGCAAAAGCAAATAGTGGTATGCAGATTTTCGGCAAAATCTATCACACTCAGGAACGGCATCTTGCTCTGCTAATTGCTTGCGTATGTTACGCATCCTGACAAATTTTTGAAATGCCGATTCATCTAATACAGTTTTGATTTTTCAAACAATTATTTTTACGCAACATGCCCATTCCCAGAAGGGTGATGACCCCTCGCTGTATGACACACGTCCCTGCGAATCTGTATTTGCGGACAGACACCCGACAGCAAACTATTGGGAGAGAACGAGGCGGAAGCCGATGTAGTAGTTGGAGTAAGACGGGTAGCCGTAGTCGCGATCAGAAACGCGGCAGTCCCTCGCGAGGTTGCACAAACTGCCGCCACGGAGCACCCGGTACGACCCGGATTGGGGTCCCTTAGGATTGGTCTGACTGCTGCTGCTATAACTGCCATACCAGTCACTGCACCATTCCCACACATTGCCACTCATGTCATAAATTCCCAATTCATTGGGGGATTTACTCCCTACCGGATGGGTTTGTCCTCCACTGTTGTCAAAGTCCCACGCCACACTGTCCAAGCGGTTGCTGCCAGCGTATTGATACCCCTTGCTTTGCTTACCGCCCCGCGCGGCAAACTCCCATTCCGCTTCCGTGGGCAAGCGGTAATTCTTTCCCGTCTTCGCGTTCAACTTCTCGATAAACACCTGAATATCATTCCAACTCACAGAATCAACCGGCCAGATGTTCTCCATATCATCACTCGGATTGCTGCCCATTATCTCTCTCCATTGTGCTTGAGTTACTTCGTATTTTCCAATATAATAACTGCTTACCGTTACACTGTGAGCGGACTTTTCATCATCATAACAATCACTTCCCTGTTCGCCGGTGCAGCCCATGGTGAAAGTGCCACCTTCTACGTAAACCATTTCCATAAATGAGTTTTCTGCCGTTACTTTAAAGACAATAGCCTCCCCATGTAATTTGTCCATATCTTCCAACACGTCCCACGTGGCAGTTTTATTGCCGCCGCTTACGTTATTTCCGACATCGCCGGTAATGTGCTTGGGAGTTATGGGAAAAGTTTTGCCGCCATCGATAGAGCATGTGATCGTAATGGTGGCAGTTTGGTCTAAGGTATAGGTAATTACAATAGTGTTGCCTTGTTGCCGGAAAGCGACATCGGTTAGATTCTGTGCCATCAGCGCGGAAGTGGCAAACAATTCTGTAACTGCCAATAATGTTGTAATAAACGTGGTTATGATTTTTTCTTTCATATAATGATTTTTCTTACCATAATGATTGTCTACCAAACAATTGTCTTCTACCAAACGCATGTCCTACGGGACATTATTGTATTCATTTTTTTATCTTTATTCCTCGTTTCTCATTCCTAATTTCTAAACCAATCGGCAAAAGTAACAAAAAAGATGAAGCACGTATGACAATTACAAAAATTTAATAGGGGAAAGAAAGTAATAATCAAACAATAAACATTAAAATTTTTAAAAAAAATTCTAATGTTCTCCAATGAAAACCAAGACTCCATATTGATATGAATCTCCTATGGAAAATAGGTGATTTCCCGCACCGATATTTTTTTACCAAATATTTTCCCCCTACGAGACATGCACATTTCCAATGATTATCTCGCTCCTAATTCATCACTCCGATAAAACGCAATAGAATTGCGTTTCTCGCATTAAAAGCGGGGTACGTACAATTTATAGGCTTGGTTTCCCACGCGGACGATATAAATCCCTTGTGGTACAGTACATTCACAATGCGTTGTATTAGATTGGGCAAATACGGTTCGTCCCACCAGATCGAAAACGGCAATATTGACCGGCGACGCGCTTTGCACGCAGATACTTCCGTTACGGCTGAACACATTTGCCTCTTTATCAACAGGTTTTGATTGTTCAATACCCACTTCGTTTTCCACGCAGGGCGCGCGAAACAGAAAATTTTTAATTTCCCACGCGGGGGAATCGTCAACGGACTCTATCGTATATTTGAACGCCACAACGACCGAAGGCTCACCAATGAAACGCTGGGGAAGCAAAATGGTGTTGCTTTGCCACTGCCAATTAGCAGTCGGCATATTGGGAATTTCAATTTCTTCCCAAGTGGCAGTTTGAACATTTCCCTGAAAATTAGTAGAAAGCATCAAACGACAATGGTCTGTCCACGTTGCGGGCGAGCTGCCATAAGCCAAGGCGTGGGTAAACTCCAAAACAGCACTGTCTTTTCGTTGCAAATCAAAATAGGGAGATATCAACCAGTCTTCATTGGCACCTGAATTATAGCCATTCATATACGCACAATTGTAGGATGAGTACCACATCCAACTGCTGGTTCCTAAGACATTGGAAGTTTGAAAATTTCCCAACGAACTCTGAAAAGATTCGGAATAATCAATATCATAACAAGTAGTGTCCGTTTCCGAAAAAAGATTAACGCCAATGATAATCGGGTCGTGGTCGGCGTAACGATACATGGTGGTGTCGCCGGACGGATAATAAAAGGAATACGATTCATCTGCATTGAGATGATACGGCATGACGCCTGTAATTTGAGGACTCATAGAGGGGCTGCAAAAAGCGTGGTCTAAGTATTCTATTTCATTATGATACACATAACTATATTCTTCCGGCGCAAAACGGGTCAGTTGATTTTCGTAGCCGTGATCGTCCAAATAACGAATGGGTTCTTCCATCGTTGAGCAATTCAAGTCCCCCAGAATCAAGATATCTCCATCTAAATAGTAATTGTTCTGCAGTTGAATATCGAGAAAATCGACCAATTTTTCCACATTATCCATTCGTGCATAATTTGTTGATTCACTGCCTGTTCCATCTTTAGCTTTAAAATGATTCATACTTAAGACAAATCGTTCTTGTGTAGCATTTTCCCGAAAAGCCTGCACATATTCTCTTCTATAAAAAACTGAATTAGAGGTATAAGGGTATCCTAACTGAAGAATCGGAGTTACCTTGTCGGTTCGATAAATGAATCCCACTTTCGTATAAGTAGTTGTTTCGTCATCGCCGTCCGCCACGTAAGCATAACGTCCGGGCGCCGTCAATGCGTTCAACCCGTTTGTAATGGATTCCAATGCGGAGGGACCGTCTTGGATTTCGGTCAGGGAATAGATGTCGGCATTAATATTCATAAATGCTTTCATCAACTTTGTATGTTGGGTTTGAAATTCGGCATCACTTCCGGCACCATAAGTCCCCTCCCACTCGGGGCAATAGTATTGCACATTGGCACCACAAATAATCAACCGCGCATTGCCTACATTCGGACGCGATGTGGGGCGGGTATTATTATTAAAAATCGGATTTTCAGTTACATACAATTCACGACCGGCGGTAACGCGGGCAGTCAGATTGGTAATGGTGGCACCGGTACGCACGGTATCGGATAATACATTCTGAAAATAGGCGGTCAGGATTCCGGCATCGCACCGAGCACGCTCCGCATCAAAAGCCGGTGTCCCAATAATTGCTATTTCCTCGGGCTGGCGAAGTCTTTCATAAGAAAGATAAAGCGTATTTTCGTAATGTCCACACACATGAAGCGTTTGATCAAACGTTACGGTTTGATTGAGATAATCATCCAAAGAATCACCATTAAAAACAATGTTAGTCTGTGATAATAAAGTAGTTATGAATAAAACTACGAGAGTAAAAAAGGTTAGGATTTTTTTCATATACAATATAATATAAATGCCACCCACGTTTTGCAAATGGGCGGCAAAGATATACAAAAAAAGTCAATAATCGGCTAATTAAAAAATTGTCTCACTTTACTAAAGAAACTCTTGTCGTTTTTATCCGGTTTTGGGGAAAAATTATCAGAATTTTTAAAATTTTCGATGGTGTTTTTTTCTTCTTTAGATAAAGATTTCGGAATCCAAACAATCACATTTACAATTAAGTCGCCTTTACGATAGTTGTTCAGCTCGGGGAGTCCCTTTCCTTGCAGACGTAATACTTGTCCACTTTGGGTTCCGGGTTGAAGTTTCACGCGAGCTTTTCCTTCCAGAAGCGGGATTTCGACATTGTCACCAAGGGCAGCTTGCGGAAAAGAGATGTAATAATTCAGGTACAAGTTATTGCCATCTCGTTCAAAGATAGCATGTTCAGCTTCGGTAATGGCAATCAGCAGATCGCCATTTGCGCCACCATTCGGGGCAGCATTTCCCTTGCCACGCTCGCGGAGTTGCATTCCGTCCATCACACCGGCCGGAATATTGATGGTAACGATTTCCTCCCCTTTTACAGTTCCAATTCCGCGACAATCGGGGCATTTTTCCTTAATCATCTTGCCGGTTCCGTGACAATTGGAACATACGACCGTTTGTTGGATAATTCCGAACATACTGCGTTGTTGTTGAACCACATGACCGCGTCCGTGGCATGTAGGGCAAGTCACAACGGAAGAAGGGTCTTTAGCACCGGAACCATTACAGGTGGGACAAGCTACTTGTTTAGGAATTTTCAATTTTTTGACAGTGCCTTTGGCGATTTCTTCCAAGGTAAGTTTCACGGTAATCCGCACATCGGAGCCACGACGGGTGGTTTGTGCATAATCGCCTCTGCTGCTCCCAAAACCGCTGAAGCCGCCAAATCCACCGAAACTACTGCCAAACAAATCCTGCAAATGTTGCAAGATAGAACTTAAATCGCTTTCGGCAGAAAAACCTCCCCCCATACCTCCTTGCAGCCCTTCATGTCCAAATTGGTCATAACGGGCTTTTTTGTCGGCATTACTCAGAACATCATAAGCCTCAGCCGCTTCCTTAAATTTCTCTTCGGCTTCCTTATTTCCCGGATTTCTATCGGGGTGAAATTCCATTGCCTTTTTACGATACGCTTTTTTTATTTCGTCCGGCGTGGCACTCTTGTTTACACCCAACACTTCATAATAATCTCTTTTTGCCATAGCTCAACTACCTCTCTTTTCTATTAATTTGCAACAACGACCTTTGAAAATCTGATAACCTTGTTCTTTATCTTATAACCTTTTTGCGTAACTTCCATTACTTTCCCTTTGTCTTCTTCTTTCGGAGCCGGAAAGTGCGTGATTGCCTCGTGAAAATCGGTGTCAAAAATCTCGCCTTTGGCAGGAATTTCGTCAACATCAAAACGTTTCAGTAATTGCAACATCTTATTGTAAATCAAAACAAAACCGTCTTTGATAACCTGTAAATCTTCCAAATTCTCATTAGCAACGACGGCGCGTTCAAAATCGTCAATAATCGGCAACAAACTAACAATTACTTTTTCCGAGGCAGTGGATAGCAATTCCAACTTTTCTTTATTGGTGCGTTTTTTATAGTTATCAAATTCAGAATATAAGTGCAAAAACTTTTCGTTTAATTCCTTTGTTTGAGCCTCTAATTCGGCAATTTGTTGCTTTAATTTATCCTCTTTTGTCGATTTTTTGCCAAAAAAAGAGCGACCGGATTTTTCTTTTTTATCGTTTTGTTCTTCAGCAATCGCCTCATCTTCGTTCACTTTTTCGTTGACATCTGCTGCTGCTTGTTCCGTTTTACTTGACAAATTGTCAGTTTCTATAGGATTCGCTGCCTCATTTCCTCCATTTTCGTTCTGAACATTGTTTACATTTTCTTCCATAATATATTATCATTTAATTATTTACAATAAAAAAACAGCGGCGCACATCAAAACGCCATGATGACATTACAAAAAGTTTGCCAAAATAAAAGCTGACATTACGGCAGTAATTGATATTTCTCCATCCATTTCTTATCGGTAATATCCTCGCCATCTTGGAGATAATAAGTATTTAAGCCCACTTTTTGCGCACCTTGCACGTGCCGCAACGTGTCATCAATAAAAAGGGTTTCCGAAGGGTTTAGTTTTTGTTCATTGATAATAAACTGAAAAGATTCCACCAATGGTTTTTTGATATGAATGTGATGTGAAAAATAGGCCTTAACGAACAATTCCTTGAAAATGTCGTAACCGTATTTTTCCTTCATTTGCCCTGTAAACTGCTCATAGTTAAGCTGATTGGTGTTACTAAAAAGGAAAAGGGAATAATGTGATTTGAGTTCCTTCAACATCTCAATGCGATATTCGGGAATATCAATCATGATAGAGTTCCACGCCTCATCAATCTGTTCATCGGTTAATGGTACGGGCGAAATGGAGCGAATAAATTCTCTAAATTCAGCGGGAGAGATTTTACCTTCCTCAAAAAGGTCGATGGCATCAGATTGGTGTGCTTGTGTATAATATTCATCAAAATTCGGAAATCCGTATCGTGCAAATGCTTCGGGTACATTTTGGTAACGAATGTCATAAATTACGTTACCTAAGTCAAAAATTATGTTTTTAATCATTACAAAATAAATTAAAAGTTCTATAAACTAACACATTTCCCTGCTGAAATTCGATGGTGAAAAAATCAGTGAGGGCTTCGTTGGAGGTACCTTCCCATAAATGGCGAAAACAACGGTTTTGCACGGGATATTTCAATTGGCGGAAGGTCAGCGCAGTGTCGGGACAAAAAGAAAAAATCGAAACCTGCTGTCCGGCAAACGATGGGAAAGTGGTGGTAGAATGAATAGGCGAAAAAATGCCGTAATTGGTTACCATCACTATTTGGAACTCTGCGGCAAAATTCATCATGATGCTGATGTTTCCCAAAGTATGGTCTTCGCGCAAACCGGTGGCGCACAAGACGGCAATTTGATGATAATGATGATTTCGACAATAATGAAAAGCCTTGGTTAAGTCGTTATAATCGGTGCTTTTATCCGTCTCTATGCGAAAATTTGCATTCGACAAATCTGCATTCAACAAAGAATCGCCATCGCCAACGATCACTTCGGGCTGAATATTCAGTTTATTCAAGTGTCGGACCGCACCATCGCAGCAGACAATATGGGAGGCACTTTTGAGCATTTCAACAGCAAAAACATTCAACGGAGCCTCCCCATTTGCCACAATAACCGTGGGAAATGCAAGAAGCTCCGTTAATAGAAAATTTTTGTTTTTCAAACCGTGATTTTTTCAAAATTATGCGGTGCAAAATTAAGAAAAAAAACAAGGGACTCCCCTATTATTTTTTGATCCGTTGGCAGCTTTTGGGAACAACGCAAGTACCTGATGCTCTGCATACTACAACAGGTTCGGGAAGAACGTCAGCTGCCGAGGCAGAAATGTCAGTACGAGGGGCAATCACTTTTCTGGCTTCAAAAACCATTTTGCGGGAGCTGTTGCCCACGTGGGTAATTTCGCCAACCGCTTCAATAAAATCGCCGGCATACACAGGTGCCAAGAACTCTACACTGTCGTATGCGCAAAAAAGTCCTTCATCACCGTCTTGAATAATTAATAATTCGGTCGCCACGTCACCAAAAAGTCCTAACATTCTGGCACCATCAACCAAATTTCCACCATAATGAGCGTCATGTGCACTCATTCTCATTCTAATCATTGATTTTACACTCATAATTAAATTATTTTAAATGAATTGATTATAAAATTATTTGCTTTTTTTGCTTTTTTTAATCGAATCACCGCCAAAAGCATAAGTTATTCCAACCATGCCATTGATTCCCATATTTTTAAAGTCATAATATTTGGAATAATACTGACAAGCCAGATTATTGATTGTTGCAAAAGCGGAGAAACGGTCATTAATAAAATACTCTACACCCACTCCAAAATCCAGAATCGGTTTCATAGTTTTAGTTTTATAAACCAATTCTTCGGAATCATAAACTAAGGCTTTGCGTCCAAAACCCAAATTGAAATTCAAGTCGAATGCCCATTTTTCTTTCAGGATATACTGTCCGTTGAAGGAAAATTCGAGTACCGGTTTATGCCAAGGAATTGCTTTGTCTTTAAGTAGATACAACCAATAATTAGCATCAAAATTAAGATTGAGGTTCTTCATAATTTCCCAATTCATGTCAAGGCAGACATTCAGCACATTTCCGTCATGGTACACAACATCGAATTGATTGCGGGCGGCAGAGAGCGTATCGGTAACGAAAAATGCCAAATTCTTGGAATAATTGTAACGGGCGGAAATATTATAGTTTAGTTTTTTTACCAAGTTCCCTTTCACTCCGCCATAAATACTGATAAAATTGGTCGTTGAACAGAGGGTATCGAGATGAGGCTTTACGAAAGGGTTTTCATACAATAAATCTTTAAAAGAGTTATATTTCACATCTCCTGTTACACCTGCATAAATACTTAAAATTGAAGGAATTACACCCAGCTGCAATTCAGCAATCGGGTAAATGGTACCATCGGTTTTCCCTTGGTAGGTATTCACAACACCGCCCAAGCCGACTAAAATATGGTATTCTTTAATAGTAAAATTAGCGATAAATTCGGGGTTAAAAACAAAAGCGTTTCGACTTGCCGATAAATCCTGCCATTTATTGTTATAATAGTCAAAATCTAAATTAAAGCGATAGTTTTGGCTACCGGAGATTTTCAGCCACCTGATATCATAAGCCAAGAAAGCATTGACCCCAAGGTGGTTTTCCATATCTTTCCAATTGGTTTGCAAAAAATCGTAGTTGAGACGCACGTCTTGCTTCAATTTTTTCTCTTCTAAAACATAATTGGAAGCCAATCCGATGGTGGCGTTAAGATGATGAAAATTATTTTTTAAAGAGTCTTTTTTAATGCTAAATGGGAACTCTTTGATTTTATAACCGTAAAATCTGGCAGCTTCGTGATTATAGCCGATAGAAGAATAGAAGGTTTGCTTTTTGAAAAAGCGTTTAAAGAAGATATAAGCGCGGGTATCACTGGTGGGATAATTTGCGTACTCTTTCATAATTTTGCCGATGGGGGGTGCCCAGCTTGAAAAGTGATGGACATTTAAACCGAAGGAATACTTTTTACTCTGCAAATTGTGAAAAGAGAACTCAAGCAAAGGAGTCAGCGGATAGCCAAAGCCGGCTTTTAAATAATTACGATACAATCGGTTAGAGATATCGGGTGTAACTTTATTAAACTTAATCACGGATGGTTCAAATGATACATCAACGCGTTGTGGCACAATATAATAAGTAAATTCCACCTTTTCATTTGTGGTATCTTTAACTTCGGCTTGTTGATTCTGCTTTTTAAAAGCCATCAATTTAGGGGTATAGTCCACGCGAAAATAAGCCGTATCAACTACTTGCGCCTGCAAGCTACAAATGGACAATAGGATAAGGGTTGTAACGATATATTTCTTCATTTTCAATAATTTTAACGGTTAGTCTTCTTCATCTTCATCGATGGGTTTAAGATTTTCATTTTCTCCAGGTTGGGGAGCAACCGGTTTTTCCGATTGGTCAATCTGGGCAATTTTTTGGCGGGCAATTTCGCGCAAGTCTTCACCGTCGTAGTTATCCACAATACTTTGGTAGGTATGGCGGGCTTGGAAATTATTTCCTTTTGCCACATAGAAATCGCCATATAATATAAATGTAGAAGCCAGCCAATAGGAAGAGCTGTATTTTGCAGCTAAGATTTCAGTAATAATCTTTTCGCACGCATCGTAATTACCTTGATTATATTCAATAAGGGCACAATAATAGGCGGCTTCGGCGGACAGGTCGTTGGTACTTTTGTGCGACAACACTGACAGATATTTTTGTGCGTTGAGATAATCGTTTAAGAAGAAGGCTGATTTTCCGGCGATAAGTTGAGCATCGTCTTTCAATTCGGGGTCGGTTTGTTCTGAATTGAGGTAGCCTTTAGCCGCTTCCAACGCTTCTTGATAATTTTTCAATTCAAATGCGCAACGCATCATTCCATTGTAGGCATACGAGATGTTATTATCGGAAGAAGCACATTTCAGCAACCCGTTAAAATGTGCTAACGCACGTTGGTATTCATTTTTATTATACAAAATGGTAGCGGCTTTGCGTAAAGCGACTTCGTTGTCTTTGGTGCGATAATTATTGATTAATGCTTCATAATCGACAAGGGCTTGGTCATAGCTGTTCATTCCGTATTCGCACTCAGCTTTGTAGAAATAGGCTTGGGCAGCGAAAAAGCCATTGGGGAAATTCTTCAAATAATCTTGGAATCCCTGAATTGCCATTTCGCAATTTCCTTTTAAGTATTTGTTTTCTACAGCTTTATAGGAAATTGAATCTTGTCGCTCCGCAGAAATATGAATATTTCCTTTTGATTTGATATAATCGAAGAACTCGCCGGTTTGCCCCAAATCGGTATAGATATTTTCCAAATTTGCCAATGCATCTTTTGCTTCTTGCGAGCCCGGGTAAAGTTCAATCACTTTTTTGAAAGTGGCAATGGACATTTCCGTATTTTGGGCATTGAGGTATGCCTGTGCCAATTTATTGTGTGCTTCGCGTACGTATGGACTTGACGGGTGTTTTTTGATAAAGTTCTGGTAAGCGTTAATAGCTAAAGCATATTGATTTTGAGAATGATACGTACTTGCCAATTCAAATTCTACCTCATCAATATAAGCTGATTTGTCATAATACTGAATAAATTTCTCTAAAAGCTCAATTTTTTTACTGTCATTCTGCAAATAGCCATAGCATTTGGCTTGTTGATAGAGGGCATAATCGGCATTTCCCATCTTCATTCTGGCACATTTTTCGTAATTGGAGATGGCGGATTGTAATTTTTTCTGCATAAAATAACAATCGCCGAGGCGCGCTAAGGCATCTGCCTGATAATCTTCATCTTCCTCGGCAATAGGGAAGGTTAAAAATTTCTCGAAAGCATCTTGTGCTTCTTTATATTTTTGTAATTTCAGGGCAGCGTAACCAAAAGAGTAATAGGAGATTGGGTAATTGACATCGGAAGAAATGTTTTGCGTTTTGTGATAAACTTGAAAAGAATTATAGGATTTTTTGAACTCATCGGCTCTAAATTCAGATTCTGCTTTCCAATAGAGGTTGGCAAATTGAATGGTCGGGTCTAACGGATAAATCATGGATTTTTCAATCATCTTCACCGCATTTTTATATTCGCGATTATTAATCAGTTCCAGGGCTCTAAAATGAGTACAACGTTGATATGATTTCATCAAAGCGGGGCTTTTGCTGTTGATCTTTTCAATAGAGCTAATGGCTTCGCGATAATTCTTGGTAGAAGCATAAATCTTTGATAAATAGGTAGTTGCCTCCTCACTGCGAGTAGAATGGGGATAGCGATTGATATAATCTTCCAAGGCTTTGATGGCACTGCTGAACGGGACCGAAGCGGTTTGATATTGTAATTTAGCATAATTATAAAGCGCATCTTCTTGAATTTCAGGAATGAAATCGAACTTTGAAGCTTCAAAAAAGTTCTGGGTGGCTAAATTTAGTTTATCTTGTTTTAAATAGCAATCGCCAATGACGTAATAGGCATTTTGCGTCATGGCATCTTCATTATCAGTTACTTTAGAAAGATAGGTAACAGCGTCCGAATACTGACGGGTTTTATAGAAGGTATAACCGATGGCGTACAAGTCGCTTCTGCCGGGTTCGGAAGCCCCTGCTTTTTGAGTTGTGGACTGATTGATAAAGTCATTCATATAAGGAACTGCTTCATTATATTTTCCTAAATTATAATAAGATAGCGCGATAATCCGGTTCAATTCCATTTTATCGGCATTTTGTGTTTTTAATTCGGGAATGGAAGCGATGATTTTTTCATACTCACCTTGAATAAAGTAAATCTGAGTGATATAAAACGGAACGACATCGGCATATTCTTTAATATTTTGAAGGGTTAAGAAATCGTTGAGAGCAGCCTCATATTGTTTTTCTTCGTAGGCGATATGTGCCAGATAATAAACGGCTTTTTGTTGATATTGTCCGTCATATTTTCGGGCTTCGCGAAAGAGATATTTTGCCTCATCGTAATCCTCTGCGACTAAAAAAGCATATCCTTTTTTAAAATTGTACTCTGCCAAATCCTCAGTTTTAATGTTTCTTTCGTCAATTTCCTTAAAGTTTTCGAGTGCTTTTTTATACTGTTTTTTGGCAAAATAAAAACGTGCAATATAAAAATGGGCATCGGGAACAAAACTATGAATGGGATATTTTCGAATGAACTCTTTTAACAAGAACGCCGCGTCTTCGTTATCAAGCAAAGAAGCACAGACCCCCCGATAAAAATAGGAATTTGATTTCATATCGTATTGTCTGTCAGTAGTATTCTCATATACATACTTGAAATATTCTTGGGCAGAACCATATTGTTTTTTTTGAAAAAGTTCTAATGCGGTGTTATATTCATACGCCGGCGAATCATAAATGACGGGGCGTTGGGCAAATAAAGATACCATGCCAAGTAGCAAAGAAAAAACAAAACTACCTCTTAAAATTGATTTTTTCATAGATACTATTCTTCAGTTTAATATTAATTACAAAATTATAAAAGAGAAATGAGCTATATATTTTATTATGAATAAAATATCAACATTCTTTTTTTCATAAAAAGACAAAATAAAAACGAAAAATAAGGTGAATTTATTATTACGAAAGAGGCAGAGGTTAGTCGTCTGATTCAGCGACAATTACATCTTTATAAGCGCCCAAGACTTTTGCCCGCGACAGAAATCCCACATATTTATTATCATTGGTCAAAACCGGCAAATTAAAATTGTTGGTTTTTTGAAATTTCGCCACCATTTGTTCCGCAGTATCGGTATCGTAAACGACGACATCGGGAGTGTACAACAAATCTTTCACCATCACTAAATCATATAATTCCTGTTTAAAAATCACATCTCTGTGGTCATCCATCAGCAACAAACCGGAAAATCTCTGTTCATTGTCCAATACAACAAAAATATTTCGTTTACTTTCCTCAATTTTGGAGACGTAAGTCCGCAGAGAAGCATGGAGTGGCACGGAAGTGATATTGGTATCCAGAAGGTTCATAAAATCAATTTTGTGAACAGCGAATTTATCTTTGTTGTGTGTTTTCAACTTACCTTTTTCCGCCAATTGTCTGGTGTAAACGGAATGTTTTTCAAACATTTTGGAAGTGACGTATGAAATGGAAGATGTTATCATCAAGGGAATCAGCAAGTTATAGCCGGTTGTCAATTCAGCGATGAGAAAGATGCCGGTCAAAGGGGCGTGCATGACTCCCGCCATTACGCCCGCCATTCCCGCCAGCACGCAGTTAGCAATTGGAAATGAGAAGCCGAAATTGTGATTCAGTACTTCGGCAATTAGGAAGCCGAGGAAAGCACCAACAAACAAGGACGGAGCAAAAACGCCCCCAACGCCGCCGGCTGCGTTTGTAATAGCCATTGCCACGACTTTCAGAAAAACGATACCAACGATAAAAAGGATAAAAACAAAATGATTATTGACCAAGAGAGAGAAAAAGGGAGAATTGTTGAGCAACATCTCACGTTTACCGTCAATCAGCATCGTAATGCTCTCGTATCCTTCGCCATAAAAAACCGGAAACACAAATATCAAGCCACCCAAGATCAAACTTCCGATTACAACTTTTACATACTTATTCTTTAGTTTTTGGAAAAGTTTTTCGATAAAGCGGGAGGTACGCAAAAAATAGACCGATACCAACCCGGCAGCGATGCCCAAAATAATGTAAATTCCGACATTGGCGATATTGAAGGGTGAAGTAGGAGCTTGCGTCAGCATCACCCCTTCACCCAAAAAAAGCAATGACAAGATGGTTCCGGTAGCTGCTGAAATAAGCAAGGGGACCACGGCAGCCGACGTTAAATCCAGCATTAAAACTTCAATAGCAAAAACAATAGACGCGACGGGAGCTTTGAAAATAGCAGCCATCGCCGCGGACGAACCACACGCCAACAAAATAATCGTATTCTTGTGAGAGAGATTAAACAAGCGGGCAAAATTTGAACCAATTGCCGACCCCGTCAATACAATAGGGGCTTCCAAACCCACCGAACCGCCAAAGCCCACCGTGACACTACTTGCCACCATCGACGTATAAATATTGTGACGCCGCAACTTGCCGTTATAATTACCGATGGAATTCAATACGATACTGACCCCGTGATTAATATCATCTTTTACAAAAAAAGTGACATATAAAACCGTCAAAATAATCCCCACAAACGGAAATGCCAAATAAAAATAGTTTAATTGAGCTTCCGGAAAGGCTGTACTCAACAACGTAGTAGTAAAGTGAAGGAGATTTTTTATCACAATCGCGGCAGTGGCACCCAAAACACCAATGAAAAAACTAAGCAACAAAATGGTATTATTGTTTCCAAAATTCTTGTCAACCCACAATTTTAGAGCAGTCAAACGCCTATTCTTCGTTGATTTCAAATCATTATTTTTAAACGCGCAAATTTACACTTATTTTCAAATACCCTGACGCCCCACGCTATTTTAAAATCTTTTGTAATTTTGCGACTTCATTATGAGACAAAAAATTCATCATTTCTTGGTTCTATTCTGGGTAAGCGCAATTTTGATTTTGGCAGTGGCCACCTTTTTTGAAAAAATAAAAGGTACAGATTTCGTCTCTGAACAGATCTATCAATCCCCAATCTTCGCAACATTTTGGATTATACTCATCATTTTGGGTTTGATCATCTTTTTCAACCGTTTTAAAACCAACAAAAATTGGGCTGTATTAGCAATTTATATTTCCCTTTGCTTGATACTCACGGGGGCATTATGCACTTTTCTGACTTCGCAAAAAGGGACCTTGCACTTGCGACTTGACGACAAAAACGAAACAGTTGGCCTGGAACTTCCCTTTCAGGTTAAACTTACCAACTTTGAGATAAACAAATACTCAGGCACACAAACCCCCTCCAACTTCGTCAGCACTTTCCGGATAATAGACGGAAATAAAACCGAAACGGCGCAAGTCTCCATGAATCGGATTTTTAAATATCAGTCGTACCGTTTTTACCAAATGTCTTACGACCCCGATGGCAAAGGCACACATCTCAAAGTCAATTACGACCCGTATGGCATTCCCATCACCTATTGCGGATACCTCCTTTTTATTCTCTCATTTGTATTTTATTTATTTCAAAAAAAAGGAAAATACCGTCTGTTAATCAAACAATTATCGGTTTTGTTGTTCCTCCTGCTCGCGCCGGCAAGTCATTCGTTGTGGGCGCAACGCACCATTTCTCAGTCTCAATCAAAAGAGTTGGGCGCAGTTGCCATGCAATACAACGGTAGAATTTGTCCCTTTGAAACCTACTGTAATGATGTATGTTACAAATTATATGGAGAAAAAGAGTATAAGAATTTCGACGCGGTTCAGGTAGTTGCAGGATGGATTTTCTACCCGGAAGATTGGTTTTCGGAACCGATTTTTAAAATTCCAGACCGCTCAATGCGAAAATATCTACACGTAAAAAAGTACGCCAAGCTCAGCGATTTCTTTTCACAAAATGGTGATTATAAATTAGATAACAAAGATATTCCTTTTCAAAAAGAGATTAAAAAAGTGGAAGAGAAATTGGGAATTGTGCAGCAGATTCGCGCCGGCAGCCCGCTCCTTTTGTTTCCACAAGGTTCGCAATGGCTGCCCCCAAACTGCCACTGCACGGGCATCTCCGCCAACGACAGCACTTTCATTTACCATTTCTTTCCCCTTTTGACCGAAGCCGTTCATCAACAAAATGGAAATAATTTTAGCACAACCATTCACGAATTGAATGATTTTCAGCATAAAAATGCCGGAACAGGCATAATTTCACCACAAAAAATCAAAATCGAACTCATCTACAACCGCCTTCGCACAGAGAAGATATTATTCATTATCAACTTGTTATGTGCATTGATCGCTTTTTTTTACATCATTTGGCACCACATTACCTCCAAAAAAAGCAGTTTATTCTTAAAAATTCTTTTTGGCATGATGGTTCTTTCGTGGCTGATTATTTCTGCCCATTGGATCACCCGATGGTATCTTTCCGGACACATTCCTCTCAGCAACGGGTACGAAACGTTGTTATTTATTGCTTTGATTATCACAAGTTTAAGTCTATTGTTGTGGAAAATTCACGAAATAATCCCCTTTGGGGGATTTCTGCTGACGGGGTTTATTATGCTGCTATGTTCCATTAGAATGGGGAATCCGCAGATTACTTCGCTCAGTCCGGTCTTAAATTCCCCATGGCTGACCCTCCACGTATCAGTGATAATGGTCGCTTATGCTTGTTTGGGATTTATTTTCATGATTTCCGTTATAGCGCCGTTTTTACATTTTTCAAAGAAAATAAAAGGTGATGTAACTAACAGGCTTACAATCATTTCTAAACTATTTCTATATCCTTCCGTCGGGTTGCTGGCAATCGGGATCATTACCGGTTCATTTTGGGCAAATCTTTCTTGGGGAAGTTATTGGCAATGGGACCCGAAAGAAGTATGGGCTCTTATCACATTGTTAATCTACGCTTTACCACTTCACGAAGATATTTTTCCTGCCTTCAAAAAACCTCATTTTTATCATCTATACTTAATCATTGCCTTTTTAAGTCTTTTAATGACCTACTTCGGAGTTAATTATTTCTTCACGGGACTGCATAGTTATTCTTCATAAAAACGATGCAACATTTTCAATTATATTACGTCTTTTACAAAACTTTATGTAATTTTGCACGCTTAATCAAAAAGGTAATGAATCGACATTCTTTCGTACTCACACTCTTCATCATCGGCAGTTCATTGATGCTATTTTCGCAACCAAAAGGATACAAAATCAAGGTTTTATTTCCGCCAACGACAGACGAACTATTATACTTAAAAGGGAGCTGCGGAGCGGAAACCATTCTGGTGGATAGCGCAAAAATTAGTAAAAATCAAGCTGTTTTTAAAAACAAAGCTATCTTACAAGATGGTTATTATGAAATAGTTAATGCAAAAAATGAACTATACACCGACTTGATTATCGACTTTGATCGGGATTTTACAATAATTCTTAACAAAGGAGATAAGACGGCAGAAGGTTCGCCTGAAAATCAAGCTTTTTTTGAGTTCCAAAAAGTATTAAACCGGACAGAAACCGTGGACGAGAAAGAGCGTTATATTGAACGTTTTATTCAAATTTCGCCGGAAAGTTTGTTGTCCCATTACTGCCAAATGAATCTGTACAAGTTAAATCCCGAAAAGGAATTGACGATAGATAACTATTTTGATGATGTCAATTTGCAGGATTTCCGGATGTTGCGACATCCTTTTTTTCATCAATTGGTCATCGGCTATTTTTCCGAAACACTTTCCAATATTCACGATAACATTCATTTGCAAGAAAATAAGATCGTACATTTTTTCAAACTTTGTGACCGAGAAAGTGAAATCGGGCAATACTATTTGCAATGGATGATCCAACATTTCAACACCGATGGGAATAGTTCCATCGATGCCGTTCTGGTGTTTTTGTATGACAATTATTGCCAAGAGGGCTACTGTCATTTTCTTTCGGAGAACAATGCGCGATTATTAAAAAATACGGTAACGCGCAAAAGACGCTTGCTCCCCGATGCGGAAGTTCCTGTTTTATCGGCATATAACTCGTGTCACCAAATAGAAAGCACAGAAAAAATTACTAAAAAATACACGGTTCTGTGGTTCTGGGACCCGGACTGCGAAGACTGCCTGATAGAGACTCCGCTGCTTCATACGTTATATATGGAACATGCCACAGATTACGACTTTGAAGTTTTTGCCGTCGCAATCACGGAAGATACAACGAGATGGGAAAATAATCTGGAACAGATGCAACTCACGTGGATGAATACCTGTTACGGAATGGGCGAGCCGAACTACGATTTTGTCGATTATTTCGACCTGCTCACCACGCCGGCTTCGTTTTTAATTGATGATAAACATAAAATAATTATGCACCATTTTTCGTTAGACGAGCTAGAAGATTTTTTAAAATTTCACGCAAACATAGAATAAAAAAAACAAAAATAACTGATAATATGAAAAAAACAGTATTCATTACTTTGGCAATCTTGTTGTTAATCCCATTTGCCACCCAAGCTCAAAAAAAAGTCAATTCAAACACCAAAGGCCATCACATTACTTTTACCATTCAAAATTCACAAGATGAAATGGTTTTCTTAGCGGTCTATTACCGAGAAAAACTAATTCTCCAAGACTCTGCAACAGTTGCTAATAAACAAGGTAATACGCGACAATTTATATTTAAGGGCGACAAAACCTATCAAGGCGGCTTATACAAATTAGTCAGTCAGAAACATCGTCCATACCTCGATTTTGTCATGGATAAAAATCAGAACTTTTCTGTTCAATGCGACACCATCGGTAATGTGGAAAACATCATTTTTACCAATTCACCGGAAAACCTTGAGTTACACGCATTTCAAAAACAGACGGTGACGGCACAAAAAAGAATGTCGGCGTACCGCTCGGCATATAATTCATTTGAAAAATCCGGAAATAAAGATAGTGTTGAGTTTTATAAAAACAAGATTACGGAGTTAAATAAAGAGATGGAAGATTTCATCAAATCCCTCATCGACCGGAATCCCGACTATCTGTTTTCCAAGATGCAAAAAGCCTATCGTTCCATTGTAGTGCCAGACCCGCCGGTAAAAGCAGATGGCACCATTGATTCCACTTTTCAAGCCCGCTACTATTTAACCCACTATTGGGATAACATTGATTTATCGGACAGCCGGCTCATTTTCACCCCGTTAATGGAACCAAAAATGAAAGATTATTTCAACAAAGCCCTGCAATATCAAGAGGCAGATACCATCAATAAATATGTGGATATGGTCATTGGAAAGACCACGGGTGATACATTAATGTATCGTTATATGGTAGATTGGATTACCTATAACTTCGAGACCAGCAAAGTGTTAGGTCACGATGCCGTATTTGTCCACGTTGTGAAAAGCAATCAGATGCAAGGCAAATGCACGTGGATGGATGAGGATTTGGTTCGCAAATACGAAAAGAGGGTTAAACATTTGGAACCCTTGCTCATCGGAAAAAAAGCAGTCGAGTTAATTATTCCCGACACAACTTTAACGGATGATTTCACCAAATGGTACTCTTCTTACAATCATTCAAAGAAATATGTCATTTTATGGTTTTATGACCCCGATTGTCCAACTTGTAAGAAAGAATCGGAAAAGTTGAGAATTATTTATGATTCATTGGAAAACATCGGGAAGCGCAACTTTGACGTTTATGGCGTTGGAAACGATGCCGATATTCAGCGTTGGAAAAAATACGTCAAAGATCAGAATTACCCGTGGATTAATGTTGGCGGCAACAAAGCCAATGTTGATTACTTGGATTTATTCAATATCTACGAATCGGGCAATCCTGCCATGTTCATTTTAGACGAAAATAATTACATCATTCTAAACAAACGAATTGAGATGAACACGATTCAGGGGTTTATCGAGCAACACGAAAAGATGATGGCATACAAAAAAAATCAAAAGAAATAAGAGATTATGGCAACTATGAAACCATCGATACCGAAAGGGACTCGCGACTTCACTCCGACAGAGATGATGCGCCGCAACTACATTTTCCAAACCATCAGAACCGTTTTTGAAAATCATGCCTACCTTCCCATTGAAACACCGGCAATAGAAAATCTATGTACACTCATGGGCAAATACGGGGAAGAAGGAGACCGACTGTTATTCAAGATATTAAACTCCGGTGATTTTACCGAAAAGGTGGACTTTACAGAACCATCCCCTACCCGTTTAGCATCACAGATTTGCGAAAAAGGGCTGCGTTACGACTTAACTGTGCCTTTTGCACGTTTCGTGGTACAGCACCAAAACGAAATTGTTTTCCCTTTTAAACGCTATCAAATGCAACCGGTTTGGCGCGCCGACCGGCCGCAAAAAGGCAGATACAGAGAGTTTTATCAATGCGATGCTGACGTTATCGGCAGCGAATCACTGCTCAACGAAGCCGAATTGATGGAAATTACTTTCGAGATTTTTCAAAAATTCGGTATTGACATTACCATCAAAGTCAATAATCGCAAAATATTATCCGGCATTGCTGAAATAGTAGGCGAAAGCGATAAAGTTATCGACATTTGCACCGCCATTGACAAGTTGGATAAAATCGGGAAAGAGAAAGTGTGTGAAGAATTGATGCAACGCGGTTTGTCGGAACTAGCCATCGAAAATTTGCAACCGTTTTTTAATTTTTGCGGGGACAATGACGACAAAATTAAATTATTGGACAGCGTATTAGCGCATTCTGAAATCGGACGATTAGGCGTTGATGAACTTCGGACGATGTTGCAATATGCTAAATTGTTGAATATCAACAATGACATCGAAATAGACATCACTTTGGCACGCGGATTAAATTATTACACCGGAGCGATTTTTGAGGTCAAGGCAAAAGAGGTCAGCATTGGAAGTATTTCCGGTGGCGGACGTTACGACAACCTAACCGGCATTTTCGGATTAAAGAACATGTCCGGTGTGGGCATTTCATACGGTGCTGAGCGTATATACGATGTTTTGGAAGAGTTGCAACTTTTCCCGCCTGCCTTGGAGAATCCGATTCAAGTACTTTTCGTCAACTTTGGGGAAGTGGAAGAGTTTTATGCGTTGCCCGCACTGCAAAAAGTGAGACGCGCCGGTATCACTGCCGAAATATATCCCGACCAAGCCAAGATTGG
>JALNYF010000024.1 GCA_023229985.1 Bacteroidales bacterium
TAGCAACGATTGCGTAAGTATTTACGGTCGTCAATACAGAAATGGTGTGATTAGCATCAATAGCTGTAAATGTATAATTATTTACTGCGCCAACACTATTTCCATCAACAATCACATCGGTAATGGTGTAGCATACATCCACAGTGAATGTGTAAGTTAAATTAGTACCATAATCTACAATGGTATCCCCTTCGAGCGGAGCAATTGTAACGCCGGTATTAGCGGTAGAAGTGATAGTATAAGTATTGATAGCGAAGATAGCATGAATAGTATGGTTAGCGTCCAAAGCAGTGAATGTGTATGAATCGATTGCACCAAGATCAACGCCGTCAACCAATACAGATACAATATGATAACCGGTTGCAGGAGTAATGGTGTAAGTCGGTGTTTCACCGCAGTCGAATGTATTGGTAGCGGTAATCGTTCCGAAAGCAACATCATTAACAGAAGAAGTAACAGTAAAGGTCTTGATGCTGAAGTAAGCGTCAATCGTGTGGTTAGCATCAATGTCATTGAAAGTAATGGTGGTTGTATTAGCAACAACAACGCCATCAACTACCACTGAATCCATATTGTAGCAATCATCAACAGTGATGTTGTAAACAACGTCAGAACCGCAATTGTAAGCACCTGTTTCAGTGATGGTAGCACCTACGGTAGTAGAAGAGGTTACAGTGTAAGTCTTAACTTGATAGTAAGCCTGAACGAGCATATCTTCTGCAATGTTGTTTAATGTCAAAGTATTGGCAATAGCATTGAAAGCGGCATTTGCGAGGTAAGAAACACCATTAACCAAGATTTCTGAAATTTCGTAGCAATCGTCATCAGGAGTCAAGGTATAAACAACTGTTCCGAGATAACCAACGGTTGTATCGGCAGGTGTTATGGTACCATTACCATAAGCATTAGCTTCCAAATGGTAAGTAATGTCACCAAATACAACTTCAATAGTATGATCATAAGCGATGTCGGTAATTGTGTAAGAATCAAATGCACCAAGATCTTGACCATTAACGGTCACACTAACAACTTCGCTTCCTGCATTAGGAGTGAAAATATAAGTGATGTCGTCGCCATAATTCAAAGTAGTGTCACCCGGGGTAATCGTACCGTTTCCGATAGCAGTAACATCAACATCGTAAGTATTGACCGTGAAATCAACGTCGATGGTATGGTCTGCATCTACATTTTCAAATGTGTAAACATACAAGTTTTCATTGTGAGTGAAAGTGGTATCTAACACACCGTCAATAGTAATGGTATTGATATGATAACCCACGTTAGCAGAGATGGTATAAAGTACGTCTTCGTTGTAGTTGACAGTCGTAACACCCGGCATCATGATAGTTCCGTTTGCACCGGCAGTAGCCGTAATGGTGTATTGGCTAATTTCAAATTGAGCAACCAAAGTGTGGTCATCACTAACATTTGTAAATGTATAAACGAAAGCGGTATCTTCACGGTTGCCGAATATGCCGACAGAAACTCCATCAACAAGTACATCAGTGATATGATAACCATGATCAGCATTTACGTTATAAGTAATGGTCGTACCATAATCCACAACGGTATCGCTTGGAGTGGTTGTACCGTTACCGATCGTTGTAACGTCAATGGTATAAGTATTAATAGCGAATACAACATCTAAATGGGTATCGTGACTAACGCCGTTGACATTAACATCAACATGAATGTCGTTGTTATTACCGTAAACAGTAGTAACACCATCTAAGGTCACACTTTCAATATGATAACCGGTATTGGCAGTTACGCTATAAGTGTAATCTGTTCCGCAATTAACAACGGTAGGAACAGCAACAGGAGTAACAATTCCGCCGACATTATGAGTATAAGTCATATTGTATTGATAGATATCAAAAGCAACGTCAATGGTATGAGGAGCAACGATGTTGGTAAATGTGTATGTAGTTCCGGTAATATCGTCGATGGCAATAGGAGCACCGTCAACCAAGATTTCGCTGATATAGTAGCAAGCATTCGGAGTAATGGTATAAGTAGCATTGTCGCCGTGAGTATAAGTAGTAGTACCGAGCGGTGCAATCGTTCCATTAGCAGTTGTGGTAGAAACGATGTCGTAATGGTTGATAGAGAAGTAAGCATCTACATTATGATTTGTCAAAATATTGGTGAAGGTGTAAGTATAATTAGCTTCTTGATTATTGAATACGGTATCTATAACGCCATCAACAACTACATAATCAATATGATAACCATAAGCAGCAGCAATGTTATAAGTATAGTCGGTTCCGCAGTTTACAACAGCAGAAGAAACTGTACCATTACCATAAGCATTGGAGGTCATATTGTATTGATAAATTTCGAAGGAAGCACTGATCGTGTGATGATCAACTACGTTGTTGAAAGTGTAAGTAGTACCTGTGATATCATCAATGGCAATAGCTGCACCGTCAACCAAGATCTCACTGATATAGTAGCAAGGAGCATCTGGTGTGATCGTGTAGGTAAAATTATCACCGTGAGTAATCACTGACGTTCCGATCGGAGCAACGTGACCGTTAGCACCTTCGGTAGCAACGATATTGTAAGTATTCAATGCGAAGTTGGCACTTACCATTGTATCGGAAACAATGTTGTAAACGGTGTAAGTAGTTGTAATGTCTGCATTATCTCCATAAGCAACTACGTCTGCGCCGCAAGTAACATCAACAATATGATAACCATTTGCTGCATCCGCGTCAATAGTGAAAGTAACATTTTGACCGTGATCCACTACAGTGTCGGCAGGGGTAAATTGTCCTTGACCGCTGGCAACAAGCGTTGTAACGTGGTATGTATTGATAGCGAATACAACATTCAAAGTAGTATCTTGAAGTGCATTGATAATATCAAATGTGGTGGTTACATCGGTATTGTTACCGAAAGTAGCCGTAGAGTCGCCAATTTGGATGGTTTCGATGTGGTAACCAACACCGGCTTGAACCTGATAAGTGTAGTTAGTTCCGCAGTTGATAACTGAATCGCTAACCGTTCCATTACCGGTAATGGCAGCAGCCATCGTGTATTGATAAATTTCGAAAGCAACATCAATCGTGTGAGGACCATCAATAGCGGTAAAAGTATAAGTAGCACCATCAACCGTTCCAACCAAGTCAGTCATTACGCTAACGCCATCAACTAAAACATCTTGAATGAAGTAGCAATGATCAGGTGTAATGGTATAAACCAAATCTTGACCGTGAGTAGCGATAGAATCACCAACAGGATTGATTGTTCCGTTTGCACCGGCAGTGGCCGTAATCGTGTAATGATTAATACCAAAGTTAACGGTTACATTGTGGTGAGCAGTAATGTTGGTAAATGAATAAGTATAGTTGGCTTCTTGATTAGCAAAAGTGGTATCTAAAACGCCATCTGCATAAACATCAATGATATGGTAACCTTCGTCAGCGATAATAGTGTAAGTATAATCGTCGCCGCAATTAATAACTGAATCGGTAACGGTTCCGTTTCCATTTGCTATAGAAGTCATATTATATTGATAAATAGCAAAGTTAGCTTCGATAGAGTGGTTATTATCAATAGCATTGAAAGTATAAGTGGTTCCGGTGGTATCTGCAATAACAGTGGCAACACCATCCACTAAGATTTCGCTGATGTAGTAGCAAGCATCCGGTGTAATGGTATAAGTAACATTATCGCCGTAGATAACTGCGCTATCGCCAACAGGATTGATCGTTCCGTTTGCACCGTTAGAAGCGGTAATTGTGTAATTATTCAATTCAAAGGTTGCAGAAATATTTGTATCGCTTACTACATTATATATAGTATAAGGAACATTCACATCGGTATTGTTTCCATAAAGAACAGTATCAGATCCACAAACTATGGTTTGAACGTGATAACCGTTCGCTACATCAGCAATAACATCGATCGTAACATCGTCGCCGTGATTAATAATCGTGTCGGCAGGTGAGAATGAACCTTGACCAGCAGCAACTGCAGTAGTAACTTGGTAACCGTTGATAGCAAATACAACGTTCAAAGTAGTATCTTGAGAAGCATTCGTTACAGTAAAGGTAGCAGTTACGTCATCGTTAGTGCCATAAGTAGTTGTAACACCGCCGATTTCTACAGTTTGAATGTGATAACCAACACCGGCTTCGATATTATAAGTATAATCCGTACCGCAATTAATGATGGAATCTGAAACGAAACCAACACCGGTGATGTTAGCAGCCATTACATATTCATAAATTGCGAAGGTAGCTTCAACGGTAGTCGTAGCGGCAATAGCAGCAAGTGTAAATTGGTTTCCAACCATTTGGTCTAATACGCTAACACCATTAACGGTAAGGTCAGCAACGTAATAGCAAGGATCCGGTGTGATCGTATAAGTAATGAGATCACCATGATTAACAACAGAATCGACCATCGGAGAAATAGTACCATTTGCACCGGCGACTGCGCTAACTACGTATTGATTAATTTCAAAGTCGGCAATCAAATTATGATTAGCACGAATGTCAGTCATTGAATAAGTATAAGTAGCTTCCTGATTTTGGAATAAAGTATCGGAAACATAATCTACGAAAATGGTATGAATGTGATAACCTTCTTCAGCTTCAACGATATAATCGAAATCAGAACCGCAGTTTACAACAGCGGAATTGACTGTACCGTGACCATAAGCATCTGAAGTCATTGCATATTGATATATATTGAAAGTAACTTCAATGGTGTGAGGTACTACAACACTGTCAAAAGTAAAAGTAGCAGCGGTAGAATCACCATCGATAGTAGCTAATTCGCCATCAACCAATACTTCACCAATGTAGTAGCAATCATCCGGCGTAAGCGTGAACGTAGCGTCATCGCCATGGGTTAAGGTAATATCAACCGGAATAACATTGCCGTTGCCGTTGTTAATAACAGTAATCAAGTGACCGTCTAAACCGAATGCAACAGACAGAACGGTATCAGATGTAATGTTGGTAATGGTATAATCAGCTGTCAAATCAGTATTATTGCCATAGTTTACAACATCGGCACCGCAAGTGATTGACATAATGTGATAACCGTTGGCAGCATCAGCAGTAACCGTTAAAGTAAGGTCATCACCGTGATTAACGGTAGCGGTAGCCGGAGTAACATCACCTTGACCGGTCGTTATAATAGTATTAACTGTGTAGGTATTAATAGCAAAGTTCACCAATAAATTCGTATCAGTTTGAACATTGTCAATGGTAAATGTAGCGTTCACATCGCTATTGTTTCCATAAGTAGTTGTAATACCGTTTATTGTCAAAGATTCGATATGATAACCTTCGTTGGCAGCAATGGTGTATGTATAACTATCGCCGCAATTAGCAGTAGCTTCGGAAACGGTACCTAATGTATTATCGTAAGTAGCCGACATTTGATAAGTATTGATAGCATAAGTAGCTTCAACGGTCACATCGGCAACAACATTATTTAAGGTATAAGTATTACCAACCATATCAGCCATAACAGAAATTCCGTTTACGGTTAAGTCAGCCAAATGGTAGCAAGCATTAGAAGCAACGGTATATTCAACATTGTCGCCATAGTTTACAATAGAATCTCCTTCTGGTGTAATGGTTCCGTTGGCATCAGCAGTAGCGGTAACCGTATAACCGTTGATTACAAAAGTAGCTTCTAAATTATGGTTCGCCGTGATATTAGTGAACGTCGTGTCGAAAGTTACTTCATTATTTAAGAAGGTCGTCGTAACACCATCAATAACAACGTTAGCAATATGATAGCCGGCATCAGCTTCCACATTATAAGTGAAGTCTGAACCGCAATCTACTGTTTCTGAAGGAGTAACCGTACCGTTAGCAGATGCAGCTGAAGTCATGTTATAAGTAAGAATGGTAAATTCGGCATTGAGAGTATGATGGTCAACAACATTAGTGAAATCATAAGTCATGGTCGTAGGATCAGTAATTGCAACTTCAACACCATCCACTGTAAGTGAGGTAATTGCGTAGCACGGGTCAGCGGTAATTGTATAGTGTGCATCGCCGCCATAAGTGATTACAGTATCGTCAGGAGTAATCGTCCCGTTGAGACCTGCAGTTACATCAATGGTATATTCACGCAAAGCGAATGTAGCTACAACTGCAGTATCGGAAGTAACGCTGACAACGTCGTAGTTATAAGATGTCGTATTATCTGTAAAAGTAAGAACACTGTCACCGCAAGTAATCGTTTCAATTGCATAACCGTTTGCAGCGTCTGCATTAACAGCCAAGGTCGCGGTAGTTCCGTAATCAACGATGGTGTCAGTCGGAGTAATAGTTCCGTTACCACCTATTACAGAGGCAGTAACATGTTTTTTGTTTAAAGTAAAGGTAACATAAATATTGGTATCGTGAGCAACTAAAAATACGATACGCAATTCAGATGTAACACTTTCATCACTGAAAGTAGAAACGCCCGATCCTAAGCGAATGTATGAAATATGAGAACCTTCATCAGCAGTGATGGTATAAGTGTAGCTTTGACCACAAAGTCCCAAACCGGTAGAAACTGTACCAAAACCGTTGCCGTCAACGATGGCGCCCATTACATATTCAATCGTATCAAAGGTAAAGATCACCGCTGCGTCTTCTTGAATGTTAGACAAGGTGAACATATTATCGGCAACTTCACCGATCATACTAACACCATTCACGGTAACATCAACAATATTATTACATGGTTGAGAAGAAATAATGTAAGTGATACTTTCATCGAAACTTACAACTGAATCGCCAAGAACGGAAACCGTTCCCATTCCTTCAGTTGTGGTATTAACTGTATAATGATTGATAGCAAAATAAGCATCAACATGATGGTCAGCGGTAACATTGTTTAATGTATGCGTGTAGGTATCAGTGTTTTCATCTGCAAATTGTTGCAACAAAGCACCATCAACATAAATAGAATCAATGTGATAACCATGATCGGCAGTTACTACATAATCATAATTAGCTCCACAATCAACAACATCGGCGGATACTGTTCCGTTTCCGTTGGCGGTGGAGGTCATATTATATTGATAATTTGCAAAAGTAGCAGCAATTGTATGATTAACGTATACACTGTCGAAAGTGTAACTCATCGTGGTCGGGTCAGTAATAATGATAGCGACACCATCAACCAAGATTTCGTTGATATAATAGCAAGTGTTTGCAGTAATATTGAAAGTAACACTTGAACCGTGAGCAACGGTTTGTGCGCCTTCAGGAGTAATGGTTCCGTTGTCATCGGCAGTAGCGTCAACTACAAATGAACAAGCATTTGTGTCATTAACCGTCAAAGCAAGGTCAATGATACTGTCACAACCGGTAGGCAATGTGAAATGAATCTGATAATTACCGGTGGTTGTTCCTTCATCGAAAGTCGTATTATACGGAGCAACGCCATAAGTGTAAGGCAATTCATTCACACAAATGGTCACTGCGTCAGCGTGATTATAAGACGGATTAACCGTCAGTTCTACGGTAACCAAGCTATCGCAACCGTTCACGGTAGTGAATTGAATCGGGTAAGTACCGCTAATCGTACCAACTGCAAATTCGTGATGATTAGTTTCATCGCCAAAAGTATAAGGTAATTCGCTTTCGCAAATAACTTCGGTAACGTTAACATTATAAGTAGGATTCGCAATTAAAGTAACGTGAACCAAACTGTCGCAACCGTTTACAGTAGTGAAAAGGATATCTTGCGTACCGGCAGCGGTAAATTCCGTTACACCATCAGTGTATGTATATGGCAACTCACTGTCACAAATAATAACCGTTTCATACATATCATAAGTCGGGTTAATCGTCAGATTTAAGGTAACAATACTATCACAACCGTTTACGGTAGAGAAATCAATTGGGTAAATACCGCTAACGGCATCCTCTAAAAATACATTTTGATTAATTGCATCGCCATAAGTATAGGGCAATTCACTTGCACAAATGGTAAGTTCATCGGCTGTAGAATAAATAGGATTAACTGTCAATTCCAAGGTAATCAAACTATCGCAACCGTTCACGGTAGTAAAATGAATCGGGTAAGTACCACTCGTCGTACCAGCTACAAATTCAGTATGATTACGTGCATCGCCATAAGTGTAAGGTAATTCGCTTGCACAAATAACTTCGGTAGCATTTACGCTATAAGTAGGATTCACAATTAAAGTAACGTGAACCAAACTATCGCAACCTTTTACGCTAGAGAAAAGTATATCTTGCGTACCGGCAGCGCCAAATACGGTTGCACCATCAGTATATGTATAAGGCAATTCGCTTTCACAAATAGTCACCGTTTCATTCATATCATAAGTCGGATTAACGGTCAGGTTTACAGTAACAGTACTATCGCAACCTGTCATCAACAAGTAGTTCAAAATATAAGATCCTGTAACGGAACCGGTCAAACGACCATTATGATAATAAGGAACTTCATTATCGCAAACGGCTACATCAACGGTATGGTTGTAGGTAGGATTAACGGTAATGGTAGTAGAAGCACTGTTTACACAACCGTTTTCATCGGTTCCAACAACGGTATATTCTGTTTCAACAACCGGTGATACTGAAATATGAGAAGTAACTTCACCGGTATTCCAACTGTAACGTAAAGAAGCAGTAGGAACAACATAGATGTAATCAATATAAGCAGCTGAATGTCCACTAACGGTAGCTAATGTCAGTGTTGAATTAGTCGTGGCAGCGTTGAAACTTGTAGCTATTTCGGTAAAACCACCGTTTGCCCAAGTAGCAAACTGAGGAGCAGTGATGGTTTGTGTTTGTGTTCCAACGGTAGCAAGAATAGTACCATCGTTATCTTCCCAACCTTTAACTCCCATGATAAGGGTAAACGGTTGTGACAAATCCATTGCAACGGAGGTCATTGAGCCGGTACGTGTGGAGGAGCCTAATCTGATAGCACCACCCGCCGGATAAACATAGTTGACCGTCGGGAAATTAGTCAAAGTGCCGTTGGGAATTCTGGCCAATGCACCGTATTCGGAATTGTTGGCACCGCCCATCGTCGTGAAGTCTTCTTCCATCGAAGCATTATACATGTCAATGCCTGTAGCTGTTAGAATAATAGATTCGCCGTTGCAAACATTTCCGACAGAAACAATTTGAACATTCGGCAATTCATGAACCGTCAAAGTGAGGGTAACAATACTATCACATTGATGAATGGTTTTCAAAGTGTCAATATAGATTCCCGCAACTGTCAGATTTCTTTCAAATTCTGTTCCGGCATGAATAGTATAAGTATCACCATCGCAAATTTCACCAGCAACCGATACTTCATAAGTCGGATTCACCGTTAAGGTTAGGGTAACGGTACTATCACATCCGCTAACCGAATAAAGCGAGAAGGTAACAGTTCCTGAAATGGTACCAACACCGAAAGTTTCTATGTCGTTGTAGTTGTATGGAAGTTCGGAATCGCAAATCGTAACTGCATCCGTATGATCATAAATCGGATTCACTTCCAAATAAAGGTTAATCAAACTATCGCAACCGGCAACAGAAGTTAAGTGTATCGGATAAGTGCCGGTAACGGTTCCTTCGGGGAAAATGTAGTTTTCGTGAGGATAAGATGAATTATTAGGATATTCATAAGGTAACTCGGTAACACATATTCTGGTGGTATCTACCCCAACATAATTAGGATTCACGTTGAGTGTAAGGGTTACAACACTATCGCAAGAATTTGTCGTGCTAAAATGAACATCATAGGTACCGGCGGCAGTAAATGTGCTATCGCCATAAGAATAAGGAAGGTCAACATCACAAACCGTAACTTCGTCGGTATGATGATAAATAGAATTCACGTTCAAAGTCAGTGTTACCAAACTATCGCAACTGGTTGGTAAAGTAAAGTGAACATCATAAACACCTGCAGCGGTAAATATGCTGCCGCCATAATGATAAGGCAACATATCTTCACAAATCGTAACCTCGTCAGTATGTTGATAAGTAGGATTAACGATCAAATGAAGGCTAACCAAACTATCACAATTTGTAGCTGAAGTGAAATGTATTTCATAATCTCCGGCAGCATCAAATGAACTGCCATCATTATATGTAAATAAAGGTAATATATTATTACATATAGTAACTGTATCAAAAGTATGATAATTATGATTAACGGTTAAAGCAAGCGTAACAATGCTGTCGCAACCGTTTTCGGTAGCAAAAAGTACATCATAATTACCGGTCACTGTGGTGTCTAGACCAAAAGTGTGTTGGTTTTTATAAATATAGGGCAATTCGCAAATAGAAACGGCATCATAAGTATGATAAGTCGGATTCACCGTAATATTTACGTTCACCAAACTATCACAACCCGTAGGCAAAGTGAAATGTACTTCGTAATCACCGGAAGCATTAAATGCACTGTCACCAATTATTACAGGTAAATGATTATCGCAAACTACGATAGGTTCGTGGGTAAATTCATAGGACGGATTAATGGTTAGGTTCAAGTCAATAATGCTATCGCAACCGTCAACGGATTCAAAAGTAAAGCGATAATCACCGCTGATTGATGCTTCGTCAAAAGTTCTTCCATGATAAACTTGTGGAAGATCACCGGAACAAACGACAACAGTATCGTTAAAATTATAAACCGGATTAACGATTAAATTGACGTTAACGATGCTGTCGCAACCATCAACCGTATTGAATGGCATTGTATAAATACCGGCGGTTTCAAAAT
Source organism: Bacteroidales bacterium (assembly GCA_023229985.1). GTDB lineage: Bacteria > Bacteroidota > Bacteroidia > Bacteroidales > WCHB1-69 > UBA1756. The sequence continues at coordinate 10,723 of JALNYF010000024.1, forward strand.
TGATTAGATTATGATAATTATAAGGTAATTCACTTGCACAAATAATAATATCTTCTTCAAGTGCATAAGTCGGGTGTTCAATAATCGTCAAAGTGATGACACTGTCACAGCCCAATACAGAGGTTAAATTTATCGTTTTATCACCGGCATCTATAAATGTATTTCCTTCATAATTAATTGGATAACTATTATCACAAACATGAATTGTGTCAGTACCTGCATAAGTCGGATTAACGGTTAATCTTAATTCAACCACACTGTCGCAACCGTTGGCAGCCATCAGTGTATGATGATAAACACCGGCGGTTGTCTGTGGCATACCATAAAAATCATAAGTACCATCTTGACAAATAGCCTCATCTAAGATAACGGTATCGGGAACCGGTTTTACATTCAGCGTTAAAACAACCAAACTGTCACATCCGTGTACCGAAGTAAAATATATATCATATACATCTGAAATGGTACCAACCTCAAATGTGGTATCAACATAAGTATATGGTAATTCATTGGAGCAGATCGTTTGTTCATCAACGTGTGAATAAACCGGATTGACTGTCAGGGTGAGGTTCACGATACTGTCGCAACCATTGGCGGCAACTAAAGTATCATGGTAATCACCGGCAGTAGTCAGTATATCACCGTTAAAATCATATCCGCTGCCTTCGCAAATGGAAACGTCAATGTTTTCAACAGGAACGGGTTTTACGATTAAGGTCAGGTTGGTAACAGAATCGCAACCGTTAGCAGCTCCACCGGTTAAGGTTTGCGTATAATTGCCGCCAACCGTAAGGTCAACTCCGTCAAAAGTAAAAGATTCACCTTCACAAATATACTCGGTCACATTGAGAAGTGCATAAGGTAAAACTTCGAGTGTCAGTATCACAATACTATCGCAATGCAAGGTGGAAATTGTATCGCGATAAGTACCGGCGGTCGTCAACTCTTCGCCACCAAATAAGTAACTTTCTCCTTCACAAATGGTTTGAATGGGAAGCGTGTATACAGGAATGGGAATAACCTCCACATGAAGATAAAGGGTACTATCGCAATCGGTAGAACTGGTCAAGAGTGCCTCATAATCACCGGTAACCGTAATATTTTGCCCGTGGAATGGAAAAACATCACCTTCGCAGATAGAAACATCTGATAAAGTGGTTGAATAAACCGGACAAATAGTTGTAAAGTCAACCGTATCAGACCAAGAACTCAAATTATCGGGAGCGCAAGCAGCATTGACCGCCACTTGGTAAGGTGCATGAATATTTAAACCAGACAGATTGTAAGTAACGGTATCGTTATCAACGAAAGCACCGGTCAAATCGCTCACGTTACCGTTCAAGTTCATTTGCCAATTGGTTTCTGTTCCCCCTTTTATCCAACGCAACGAAGCGTCGGTGCTGCCAACGTTGCTCACTTGCAAACCGGTCGGCGTATAGCAGATTTGTTTGTAAGTGATTTTGATTGAATCAACACGCAACTGCATATTCACTGTATTGCCATTCTGAAAAGTGAGACTTTCAGTTGCATAAATATCACTAATTGTATATTGTGTTCCCAACAAAGTAGCAGTTTCATTGCCTCCTCCATCAACACTGTAGTTACACGTAGGAGTGTAAGATGACTTAGCAAAGATTGTTAGTCCCGTAATAACATAGCCGTCTGCAATCTCTAACGTACAAGAACCGCCATTGCCATTCGGGGCATAATACACCCTTAACTGTGAACTATATACAGCGGGTGCCGTTTGCGAACTGTTTTTCGCGGTTGTAAATGATATTTGCTCATTTATGCTGCCGGACGTTTCGGTAAACACGTGGGTAATTTCTCCAGCTTTAACATTGCCCAATGCCATTACAATCATAAGTGTAACAGCAAGAAAACTTCGCAAACCGGTTAATAATTCGAAGCTTTGAGGCTTAAAAGTGTGAAACTTTTTCATAAATAATAATTTAAGTTATGTTATTAATTTTATCTCTATTTTCTATTTATTTGATTTTCAATTATTTATCATAAAATATATTCAATAATCTTAGAAATTTTTATCACAATCTAAAATCTGACAAAAATAGGAATTTTTTTCTTATTTCCACACATTTTTTTTATTTTTTATCTTTTTTTTTAAACAGTGGAATGTGAATGAAATAAAAAATAGAAAATCACCGGTTATCGGCGGCAAACCATTCGGCAAAAGAGCTATCGGTCTCGCGCAGACGAATAGAAAAAAGTTGGATATGGGGGGGCAGGTTTGATTGGATTCTTTCTGCAAAGTCGGAAAGAAGGTTTTCGGTTGTGGGTTGATAGGTTACCAATAGAATTTTATTATAATTTAGTCGGAGTTGGTGAACCAATTCGGGACTGCTATTTTCGCAGAGAAGAAGGGCGTGGTCAACCACATCAATAATCACGCGATTAATCATGCGTTTCAAATCTCGAAAATCCATAATCATTCCGTTTTTAGGAGATTCTTGGTCTGTTTCGGGCGTTCCTTGCACGGTTACGTCCATTCGGTAGGAGTGTCCGTGAATATTTTTGCAAAGTCCGTCATAATGCATGAGGGCATGTGCCATCTCAAAAGAAAATTGCTTCGTAATTCTAATAACTGCCATATTAATAAACCATTAATTTATGAATTTCCGTTCTTTCTCCTACCCTTACGATAAGTATGTAAAATCCTTTCGTTAAGGAATTTATGTCAATAGATAAAACATTATTTTCAATTGCATCCATTTGTCGAATGAGTTTCCCGGTGGGGTCATAAATTCCGATTTCCTTCAAGACATTGTTGCCGGCATCAATCATTACCTTATTTCGAGCAGGATTGGGAAAAATCCGGCATACTATTTCTGATAACGCATGGTTTGAAATGGAAGTCGTATCAAAATCTACACACGTTGGGTACCACGGAGTTGAAGAACCTGAACCGAAAATCTGATCTACCAATTCCGGGCAATCGATGAAAGGATTTCGGTTGTGCTGAATGGATGTGTAAATCTCATTATTTCTGTCAATTTCTTTTTGGCTGACGGGATCTTCTTCGTGCCACTCCATCAACATTGCCAATGCCCAGCTTTTCAGTTCCGACCCCTGAAACATGGAATTGGTTTCCTGTCCCAAATTTTCATCGGAATAACGAACGCTCATATAGAAATAACTTCTTGCCAAGTCGCCTTTGTACTCGTCAATGGGCTCAAACGCGGTGCCGGAGTAGCCCGGGTAGGTATTATTGCCCACCTTGGAACCGTTGGTACTTGTCCAAGTGGGAGAACTTACCTCACCTAACGGATTATTTCCGCGGCGGTTATTGACGTAACCATCTGTCGGATAAAGGTGAAACAAATCGGAATACATCGGATACGCGTCTCCGAACCAACTTTTCGGAACACTGTGTTCGCGGTTGTAACAATCTCCTTCGCCGGAATAATTTCCGCATTGGTCAGTGACAAAAGTAAATTCGTAGTAGGGTGTTCCGTCGGGAATGTCGGAATAGATGTCCCACACTTTGCCCGATGGCTTGTCATCGGTCGTACGGAAAGAGGTCCACAGCTGGTCATAAGAGACAGAAGTATGGTCGTCAATAATGTCGTGCAGAGCAATCAACAATTGATTGCCGCTTTTGCCGACTGCAGTAGCGTAATAATTGGTAGGCGGCTGTGCGATGACACTCGCAAACATAGCCAAAAGTGCTACCCAAAGAAGAGATGTTTTTTTCATGATCAATTTTCAATAATTTCTTTTCTGCAAAGTTCAAGTTGTTGCACTATCTTGATTGTTTCCTCGGCTTCTTTCACATCATGAACGCGCAAAATATTGGCTCCGTTTAGCAAAGCAATCGTGTTCAAAATCGAAGTGCCATTCAATGCTTCTTCTGGAGTAATATCTAACAATTTGTAAATCATTGATTTACGAGAAACACCGATTAAAATGGGAACTCCAAAAATTTGAAAAGCCGAAAGATTATTGAGGAGAAAATAGTTTTGTTGCAAAGTTTTTCCGAAACCGAAACCCGGGTCAATGATAATATCGTTACAACCGTTTTGTCGGAAAAGTTCAATTTGTTTCCCGAAGAATTGCAACATTTGTGGAATAGTAGGCGGCGCGAGTAGTTGTTGTTGCATTGTTTTCGGATGGGCAGTGGTGTGCATCAAGCAATAGGGAACTTGCAATTTTCCTATTACTTCGGGCATCTTAGGATCAAAAGTACCGCCGGAAATATCATTAATGATGGCGGCACCGTGTTCCACTGCCAAGCGTGCCACTTCCGACCTCCACGTATCAACAGAAACGAGAACAGACGGAAAATGGTGCAAAATAAGTTTCAACAATTTTTCAACTTTGAAAAGTTCGGTTTCGGAATCGACATCATTGGCACCGGGGCGAGTAGAAACCGCTCCAATATCAAGAATGGTTACACCGGCGGAAATCATTTTTTCGGTTTGGCTCAACAATTGCGTTTGCGATGAATAACGCCCGCCATCGTAAAATGAATCCTCCGTATAATTTAGAATCCCCATTGTGATTGGGGATTCTAATGAGAGTAATTTATTTTTTACATTAATCAGCATTAATATGTAAAAAAGTTATTTGACTACTTTGATATTGTTCCCACAATCATCAACAATCATCTTGTACCATTTTTGAGAATATTCAGGATGGTCGGGACTTTCGCATTGTGGTTTTTCGACATCAGTTTTAACGAACCTGCCCTCTTTCTCTTTCTTCACATTTCCGTCATTATATTTAACCAACAAATATTCGAACAAGCGATTCCATTCGGTGCAGACTTTACGGGTGCAGCTTGCGGAATAGTCGGTAAGGCGTTGTTGCGCTTGAGAGGGATCTATTTTATATAGTTCAATGATTTCACTTTGCATATTTTGAACATCGTTCACGAAAGCGGTTTCAATTTCTTGTTGGCGTTCATTAACGTGTTTAATCATATCGGAATAACGGGTATAGACAAGTTGGCTGACTTTGGTAAAAGTCCAATAAGCGGAGGTAGACGAATAATCTGTCATTGAGCCATTTCCTTCTCGCAGTTCCGCGGGTGGTCTAAGAATACCGCAGAACATCGGCATATAACAACTGCTGCCGGCATCATCAACGCCAAACCAGAGAATACCGCCGAAGCCGTTAGGCAGATTAGGTCTGGCTTGTGCGACGAAGGAGAATCCGGTTTGTTGGGTAGCGGTGGCGCGTTCGTGGATATAATCATTTCCGTCATACGACCATGTCATCGGACGCCAGCGATAAGGGCAGGCGAAAGGACCGGCACCCAAGTCTTTGGTCATATCCATGGAGGTGCCTTCGAAATGGTCGCGCATTAATTGCATAACATCTTGCACGGTCACTTTTTTGTCGGGTTTTATCCAAAGCGGGAAACGGTTTTTTAAATTTTCACCACGTGCATAATCCTCATATTGAGCCATTTGTGATGGAGAGCAGCGATAGAAAGCCATCCATACGCGTGATTCACAGAAGCGGGCACCACTAAAATCCAAAGGAGCGAAAGCGTCGCAGAAACTGAAGTTTGCATCCGCACCATCTTGTGGATAATATCCTTTTAATTTGGCAAAAGCAATGACATCGTCGCAATAAACCGTTTCTACTCCGGGCAAAAATATTTTATCAATTTCTTTTGATGTAATGGATGTTTTACCGTCTCTCAAGGGGAAATTAGTGATTCTCGCTTGATTAGCGTGACCGGAGATATATCCGTCGGGAATGCGGCGGGCAACCCAAACGGCGCCATTAGACCAACCTTTAACGATTTTTCCCTTGGCATCTTTCATTTCTGGACCTTTGCCGATAATTTCAAAAATCCAAGCTTCGTTGGGGTCGATAATGGAAAACGATTCTCCGCTGCTGCAATAGCCATAAGCCTCAAGCAGTTCGCTCATCACTTTGATGGCTTCGCGTGCATTTTTGGCACGTTCCAAGGTAATATAAATCAATGAACCATAATCTATTAAGCCGGGAGTTCCTTCCAATTCGGCTCTGCCGCCATAAGTCGTTTCTCCGATTGCCAATTGGTATTCGTTCATATTTCCCACAACAGAATAAGTGTGTGGTATTTGAGGAATTTGACCTAATTTCTTACCGGTATCCCATTCCACAACATCGCGGAAGGAGCCGGCGGGGTGGTCGGCAGCAGGTGTATAATACAATTCGCCATACAAAGTATGGGAGTCGGCAGAGTATGTAACCATACAAGAACCATCGGCACTTGCGCCCTTGGTAATGATAAAATTGGTACAAGCCGACAATTGTCCGAGAGTCATAGCCAATAATGCCATGACAGAGATAAAGATTTTTCTCATAATTAATTATTTTGTAATAGGAGCACGATTAATATTAGGAATAACTAATAGTGGCATAGTTGCATAATTCATTAATTGACGAGTATTGCTACCGAGCCAGAAAGCGGAAATATCATCTTCTTCCTCTCTCATGATGACCATTAAATTAACGTCTTCATTGCGTGCCCATTCAACAGTAGCTTTCGATGAAATTCCACGAACATCAATGGTAGAAGCGGAGTATCTAATGCCGGCTGCTTCGCACATTGTAACGGCGTGGTTTAATTGCACGGTGATAATATGTTTTGTTTCAGCACTGCACGGAGAGCATACACCCAACAGTATCAACTTGGCTGCAAAGTACTTACAGCAATTGATGGCAGTTGTGATTTTTTGTAGTGTTTCAAAACTTGTATCTATCGGGGCTAATATTTTCGTTAAATCTCTATTAATTTGAACATTATTACCAATAATAAGTACGGGGACTTTGGACAAGCCGACAATTTTCATGGTGTTGCTACCCACGAACATTTCTTCAAATCCGGAAACACCGTGTGAACCGACAACGAGCATGGAATCAGGAAGGTTCCCCGCATATTGAGTTAATTCCAAAAAGGCTTTCCCTTCGAGGATGACACTGTGAATTTCGCTCTTCGGGGCTTCGATTTTGCTCAAATTTACCAATTCGTCCAATTTCTCCTGCGCAACTTTAATCATGGCTTTATCATTGGTAATGCCCAATTTGCTAGACGCACCGGGAGTCTTAACCCAAACAATGTGTATTTTAGCTTTAGTCTTTAAAGAAACCGCAACAGCATGACGAAGCGCATTGATCGAATTTTGAGAAAAGTCAATTCCTACTACAATATTTTTCATAATTATTAAATTAAATTTATACTATTTTTATCTATTTTACTAAGTTCATTAAATACTCACCATAGCCGCTTTTCAAAAGTGGTTGTGCAATTTTGACTAATTGTTCACTGTCAATAAATTTCATTTTATAGGCTACTTCTTCAATGCAGCCTACTTTTAAACCTTGACGTTCTTCCACAACTTGCACGAATTGGGTGGCGTCAATCAGGGATTTGAAAGTCCCGGTGTCTAACCAAGCGGTTCCGCGGTCTATTTTACACACCTTCAACTTCTTATGTTCCAAATAGTAGCGGTTTACGTCTGTAATTTCATATTCGCCGCGCTGACTTGGTTTTACGTTGGCAGCAACTTCTACAACGGAATTGTCGTAAAAATAAAGTCCCGGTACAGCATAGTTGGATTTTGGATTTTTCGGTTTTTCTTCGATAGAGACGGCGTTCATCTCTTCGTCGAACTCCACAACGCCGTATCTTTCAGGGTCGGAAACGTGATATGCAAAGACAACGCCACCAATCGGGTTATTGTTGGTTTGCAAATTATCTTCGAACCCACCACCATAGAAAATATTGTCACCAAGTACCAATGCCACTTTGTCGTTTCCGATAAAATCTGCCCCTAACACGAAAGCCTGTGCCAAACCGTTGGGTATATTTTGAACTACATATTCAAAACGGCAGCCCAAACGAGTGCCATCGCCGAGTAATCTCTCGAACTGCGGCAAATCGGTAGGCGTAGAAATAATGAGTATTTCATTAATTCCCGCGGACATAAGGGTGGAGAGCGGGTAATAAATCATGGGTTTGTTGTAAATGGGCATCAATTGTTTGCTCATTGCCAAGGTCAAGGGGTGCAACCGTGTTCCGGATCCGCCGGCCAGAATAATACCTTTCATACTATATATTATATATTGTCTAAAATAGTTTCTATCAAATTATCTGCACTCTCGGCAATGTCGGAAATCGTGGCGGGCAGCATGTAGCAAGGAGTAGTAAAAATCATATTCTGTTTATCGGCGATAACCTCTGTTTGCTGCGTATTGACGTGAGCCGCGCCCATTTTCTCCACATCTTTAATCGTGCCGACATGCATGCCAACAGTAACAGTGATGTTGCCGAGTACTTTTGCCAACAACACGGGTGCAATGCACAAGGCACCAATCGGTTTGTGAAGGTTGTGGGTTTCCACAATTGCTTTTCTAACGGAATCAAGAACTTTTGCATTCACGCCATCGATGGCGTAGGTGAATAGGTTTTTTGCTGTACCGTTACCACCCGGCAGCACCAACGCATCAAAATCGGCGGGATTATATTCTTCAATATCGTGAATGTCGCCGCGGGCAATGCGGGCGGCTTCCACCAGCATATTGCGGGTTTCGTCCATCGGCTCACGAGTCAGGTGATTGATGACTTGATATTGCGGAACATTCGGAGCAAAAATCGTGTACAAACAATCTTTCTTATCAATAGCCAACAACGTCAACACGGCTTCATGAATTTCCGAACCGTCCAACTGTCCACAACCGTTTAAGATAACTGCAAATTTTTTCATATATAAGGTTTTTATTTTTCAGGCAAAAATCCTGCATGGAAGCCAAGGGGAAGCAAATCAGCAACGGAGGCAAGTTCCCAAATGTCACCGCTTTGTGCGCCCAAAATCACTTTGATGGGAGAATTAAAACGGTTTTCATATTCCGATAATACTTGGCGGCAAGAACCGCAGGGAACAACAGGGGACGTGAGTGCCTCAGTCGGATTAATGGCACTGATGGCAATTTTTTTAAACGGCACCCCCGGGAAACGGGAAGACGCATAAAAAGCCGTCGTGCGTTCGGCGCATAAACCAGCCGGATAAACAGCATTTTCCTGATTGTTTCCGGTAACAATTTCGCCATTGGCAAGCAATATCGCTGCCCCTACCTGAAATTTTGAATACTTCGCATAAGCTCGTGTCGCTGCTTCCCGCGCACTTTCCAACAATTGTCTGTCTTCTTTCAACAGCTCACTCTCTTTCTCGTAAATTGTAAATGTAGTCGTAATACTCTTTGTCTTCATCTAATTTAATTTTTAACTACTTTTAAAGTGGTAGTTTCTTTTTTATTTTCAATTATCCTAACAAAATAAACACCCCGCGCCTGCCCACGCATATCCAATTCCATCGCAGCGCCTTCGCTTTTTTTCGAAATAATATTTCTTCCATAAACATCAAAAACAAAAATCTCAAAATCCGGATTTCCATTTTTTGAAACAATAGTAGTGCTTTCAGTCACCGGATTCGGGAATATTTGCCATTGATTGTTACTGTTTTCTGCCACACCGGCTTCGCCCTCAACGGTAAGTGTCAGGTTTAACAGACTGTCACACCCGTTTGCACTGATCAGCGTTGTTTGATAAGTGTAAACCCCGACTGTCGTTCCAAAGATTAAGTCGTTGCCAAAAATATAGGAATCACCAAGGCTAATAGAATCAACAATATTCGTGGTATATGCGGGATAAATGGTGATATGAAGTTGGAGAATACTATCTGCCGAATAGGGTCCGGCATCGGGATAAACCAATGTGTAATCACCACTATTTGAATAAGTTACACCCTCATATTCAATTGCTGTACAACCTGTCAGCGTTAATTCGCCATAAACCGTATCGGGAACATCTAACACATATACCGTCACTTCACCTCTGTCGCTTTGGCACAAAACATCATTATCTTGTGTAATTTCCTGCAACCAATAGGTAGTGCTTTCATCTAACGCGGGCGTAACAAAATTATTACCGATATAGATGGGGTTCGAACTGATTGGGGAATCGTACCAATAGATGTCGTAATTGGAAGTGGCTGATAACGTACCGCTTTCGCCGGGGAGAACATAGATATCTTCCACTTCAGGCATAGAAACCAGCGGCACCATTTGAACATCTCTTATCACCACATTTTGGTCGGTGGCGGTAACGTTAAAAGTTTGTGGTTGATAGCAATCTGCGGTTACAGTCACGCTATAGGTTCCGGCTTTAACGGGGCGGTGATAGTTGCCAAGGGGCAAATGAGAATAGACTTCCGAATTGTCTTGATCGTGATTTTGAATAAAAATTTTGGCTTCGAGAGGTTCGTGGGTCACGGCATCGGTCACAATGCCGCGAAAACCGTACAAGCACTCTTCAATATAGCGTAACAAAGAAATTTTACTTGCGTTCCAATAATTTGGTAATTCACTACTATTCACTACTTTATCAGTTCCAACTTCATAAGTTATTTCTCTGCAATAGCGATAATAGGTCATAAAATCCTGACGCGATCCGGTAATCACGTACCAATCGCCGCCCTCGGTTACGCCGCCTTCGTCAGTCATATAAGAAGCGTCGATCACGTAGCAGCTATCCACATAATTTTGGCAGATGTATTCAAACCAGCTGGCATCGGCGTGACTTCTTTGTCGGGAAGTCCAAGAATCCCACGGGTAGTTTGCCAATTCTGCACCGCCGTGAAAATTGGCGGACATAACGAAATGATGTTGAGCGGAAAAGTCCATCATCGCTTGGATTTCGGGTTGAATATTGGCTGTATTTTCAACGCCGGGGCCCGGGTAATTGCGGTTCAAGTCGATATTATTATTGTTGGCGCGGGTTGATGTGGGAGAATCATTGATGGTATTATCGTTGGTTTTATAGGTGCCGTCGGGATTTTCGTTCGGACAAATCCACAAATCCACGTTATTGATGATATTTTGTACAATAGGGTCTGTTTCGCTATTATTTAATATGTAATCAATGAGATGGAGCATAAAATAGAAGCCCACGACTTCGTCGCCGTGCATGGTGGAGCTGTACAAGAAGGAGGGTTTATTGGAAGGTTGGTGGAGGGTGTTGCTGATATGAGCAACTAAGATGGAGTGATCACCGGCGGGAGTGACAGCCAAGATGGTATCAATGTCGCAGAGGTTTGGAAATTGGGTTTGAAAATTCTGCATCATTTGTGTATAAGTGGAATAGGTCGGGTAGCGGTTCCAGCCTGACATTTGAGACACGGTAGTAGCCATGGACACGGTAGCGCGGTTGGGTTCAATCATCTCGAAAGGCAGATTGCGTTCCACAAAAGCGGCATAATCCTGATTGGCAAGCCATACGCGAACATCATACTGTCCGGTTCGCTCATTCCATTTTACATCATCGACTGAAAACTGACGAGACAAATCGTTGATTTCGTTTTTAGAAGCAACGCTCATTTTGACATATACTTCAGATGCCTGATAATTGAGCAACCGTTCTGCCTGCGATTGAGCCAAAACAGCAGTGATGGTTGTCAGTATAAGCGAAATAAAAAATAATACTTTTTTTATAATCATATTGTTAGAACTCTAAATGTTCAATAATTGTTCCATATACTCGTATAATTCATGAGATACGGGTACTTGAGGAAGTCTCAAACGGTTAGTAATTTTCCCTTGCATCGACATAAAAGCCTTAACGCCGGAGGGGTTTCCTTCTTTGAAGCAGGCTTGGGTAATATCCAGAAGGGCGGCGTGTTCGGAACGGGCAACTGCGTAGTTCTCGTCGAGAGCGGCGTGCACCATCCTGCTAACTTCTTTTGGGAAAGCGTTTGCCACAACCGAGATAACGCCGATGGCACCGACAGCTATCAGGGGAACGGTAATGGCATCATCGCCGGAAATCACCACAAAGTTATCGGGTTTATGCGCTATCACCCTCATAATTTGATTCATATTACCGGATGCCTCCTTGATGGCAATAATATTGGAGCAATCGGCGGCAATGCGAATGGTGGTATCAGCTTCGATATTGCAGCCGGTACGCGCGGGCACATTATATAAAATGATGGGCAACGGAGAATTTTGAGACAAAGTGTAATAATGGTGATACAAACCTTCTTGCGAAGGACGACTGTAAAATGGGGCCACCGACAAAATGGCATCAACGCCGGTAAAGTCCTTTTCTTGTAATTGTTGAACCACTTGCTGTGTATTGGGACCTCCCACACCGCGAATGACCGGAACACGCCGCTGCGCAACCCTGACGATGTGTTCAACGACCTCATCTTTTTCTTTTTCCGAAAGTGTAGGAATCTCACTGGTCGTTCCCAAAGCAACCAAATAATCAACGCCATTCTGTATCAAATTCTCTACCAGCTTTTCCAAATTGGAAAAATCAATTTCGCCGGACTCCAAAAAAGGAGTAATTACGGCCACTCCTAAGCCACGCAAACGATTTATCATAATGATTCACCTTTTAATTGCTGTGTATAATATGTAATGTTCTTCAATAATTCCCAATGCTCCATGGGCTTATCTGTTTGTATGAGTAAATCATAGTAATTTGAATACTCTTGATGCGCTCCCACAATAAAATGTGCGCGCGACAACGAAAGTATCAACTCAAAAATATCTGAACTCTCATTCGAAAAATCTATCAAAATATCAAACTCGGTCTTCAAAAAATCATCAACTTGGACCTTTTCGGGTTTCCCATACCAAGTCAAATCCTTATTGCAGAAATAATCCGCTGAAAGCTGCTGTAAACAATAAAAAGGAACGATTTTATCATCAATGTAGCCCAACAGCCATACATAACGATTCGCAGCTTGCAAACTTGCAAAAACTTCATAAATCTCTTTGTACGTGTCCTCTGTCGTAATATTACAGAGCAATCCTACACTTTTCGCTCTCTGCAATGAAACCACATCAACGCTTCTAACTGCTTTTCTTTCAGCTATATATTTCTTTAAAAAATGCTTCTTTATAAAATTCATTCCGGCAATTTATTCTTCATTTTTTTTAAAGTACAAAAATATATCTTTTTTTTAAATAAAGTACTTTATATATAAAAAAGATTGCAGGAAAAAAAAATAAGATAATTTCTTACAAATTGTAGTACAAAAAAAGACACCACATCCTTTGATATTACCTCTTTTTCTTATAAAAATTTTGTTAATACCATAGCCAATTTATCTCATCCAAAGACCATAGAAAATATTTTGGCCCGTCTTCTATCGACACCAATTTTACGTATGTAGTCCCTTCGGACGATTGCACTTTCCATTTGTTCTCAGAATCAATCACATACAGTTTGTTATACTCTTCAATCATTGAATTGAGTTCTTCCTGCGTATTGGGAGTAATAATACTTACCTGACAAATGTTGTCTTCACCAAACAGATGTTGAACGCTGCGCAAACCTATTTGAAGGGAAATATAATAAATATCATCTTCGTCATAACCTGAGTCCAATTCATATTTACTATCGGAAAATTCCTGTTTGATGGCTTCTGGACTAGAACCCAAACGCGCTTGTGCATGGACAAAAGGGACAAGCAATAAACACAAAAATAAAATGCCAATGTATTTTTTCATATTCCTGTTTTTATACTCATATTTACAAATCTCTAGTAAAATATGAATGGATTAATTAATAATTTATCGTGGCAAAAATACATTTTAATTCAAATAAAAATACACCTATAAAAAAAATCTCCATAGGTGTATTTTTTTAATAAAATTCTCTTTTAACTATCTCATAAATTCCATTGTTTTATATCGTCTTCGACGGTGCCAATGGTTCCGATGCCAAAACTATCGACGAGAACTTTAGCAATATTGGGAGAAAGGAATCCGGGGAGTGTGGGTCCCAAGTGGATATTTTTAACTCCCAGATAAAGCAATGCCAATAAAACAATCACCGCTTTTTGTTCGTACCATGCAATGTTGTAAACGATAGGCAATTCATTGATGTCGGATAATCCAAAAGCTTTTTGAAGCGCAGTAGCAATAGCGATTAAAGAGTAGGAATCGTTACATTGTCCGGCGTCCAGCACGCGCGGAATTCCGTTAATGTCGCCTAATTGCAATTTATTATATCGGTATTTTGCGCATCCTGCCGTCAAAATGACGGTATCGGGGGATAATTGTCGGGCAAATTCCGTGTAATATTCACGGCTTTTCATTCGTCCGTCGCAGCCTGCCATGACCACAAATTTGCGAATGGCACCACTCTTAACTGCTTCTATCACTTTGTCTGCCAATTGAATAACCTGATTGTGCGCAAATCCGCCCACAATAGAACCTTCTTCAATGGCTTTCGGTGGCTGACACTGCTTGGCGTGTTCAATAATAGCCGAAAAATCCTTCGGTTGTTCGTCTATTCTGTCCGGAATGTGCGGGAATCCGTGGAAACCGGCTGCACCGGTAGTATAAACGCGGTCGGCATACGTGCAATCGGATTTCGGCGGCACAATACAATTGGTGGTAAACAAAACGGGGCCGTAGAAAGTCTCAAATTCCTTGGTTTGTAAATGCCACGCATTGCCATAATTTCCTCTCAAATTTTTGTATTTTTTAAAATAAGGATAATAATGTGCGGGCAGCATTTCGGAGTGAGTATATACGTCAATGTTCTCTTTTTCTGCTTGTTGCAATAATTCGTCCAAATCTTTTAAGTCATGACCGCTTATTAAAATTCCCGGGCGATTTCCAACGCCCAAATTAACGTTGGTTATTTCGGGGTTTCCAAAAGTTTCCGTATTTGCTTTGTCCAATAATTGCATCGTCTCCACCCCTACTTTACCACAATTTAGCACAGCCTGGAAAAGTTCGTCTGCCGACACGCTGTCATCTGAAGCAATGACCAAATTGCGTTGCATTTCATCGAAAACCATCTGATTTTCGTAGCCCAGATTGTAGGCATGTTCGCAATATGCGGCCATTCCCTTTGTTCCTAACACTAATAATTGGCGCAAAGCGCGAATATCTTCATTTTCGGTAGATAAAATGCCGACCGATTCCGCCAATTTTTCCATTTCCTCTTCACTATCGGCTTTCCAATTCAGTAATGCCTCTTTGGAAAATTGACAAGTACTGCAAAATTGCGGGGCGCGTTTTTTCAATTCTTCTCGTAATTGAAGAGATTCTTCAATCGTGCGGACAAACCGTTCTTTGTCAAAATTGGCATTAGTTATGGTCATGAAAAGCGAGTTCATCACGAACAAATCCGCTTCACGACTACCTTGATTCTTTTCCTTCAGACACTTATTAATTTTTGAAATTCCTTTTAATGAATAGATTAACAGGTCTTGGAGATTTGAAACGTCAGATGGTTTTCCGCATACACCGCGTAACGTACAACCTTTGCCTAAGGCGGTTTCTTGGCATTGGGAACAAAACATTGCATTCATAATTCTTTGATAATTTAATGAATAAATCGGGTTTATTTTTCCTGAGCGGAATGGGTGGAACAATTTGCTGAGCGAGAATAATTGGCGTCATCAGTTATGAAATGAACAACTTTTTTTGGACAATGTTCAATGCAAAAAATGATTATGACGAGACAGACAGAAAATTTTAGAATAAAAAATAAAAAAAAATAGTTCAAAAAACTACCATGTGTTCAGAATATTTTATAACTTTGCCGCGAATTTCTTTAATTGAGCAAATCTATTAAAAAATTCGGGTTCAAATAGATATAAAAAGAGCAAAACACTATTGATTATGAAAAATATAAAAACCTATTTGATTGGAATTTATCTTGTTTTCGGTTGCATCATTCTCTTTTCTGCATGCAAAAAAACTTGTATTTGTTCGGTAACTCGAACCACCATGACTACCTGCGACAGTAACAGCTACGAATTAGGCGGAAAATTAACCGAAGATGATTGCCTGCTTTATAATGATACTATTCAGGACGGAGAGGGTGTTGTACGCGTAATTTCTTGTAAATTAAATTAATTGATAAAATAAAATTTTATAAAATGAAAAAATTATTAGGTATTTGTATGGCAGTTACATTCATTGCAATCGTATCTGTTTCTTGCCAAAAAGAGTGTGTGTGCGAAAAAACATTCACAAATGATGATAACATACTTGACACAATCGCCGCAACTACTACGACTACAAGCTATTCCGGAGGGCATGATTATGACAAAAGAGAGTGTGAATCACTCAGTTATAGTGATACCACATCTACCTCAATTACAACCTTCACCTGTGGCTTAGAAGAGAAAAAATAAAGACTCTTTTGATTTTGAAAAGGCTGTCTTTCCCGAGATAGCCTTTTTTATTCATCACGAAATTTATGCAAAACGCTGAAAATAAAGAAGATATAATTGTATCTAAACCTGTTCTCGAAGTATTTGCCATCGCTTCGGAATATTGTTTGTTTATCGATAAAATGGCGAATTATGAACAAGTTGAGGCTTTCTCATTCCTTCAAAAAATTCTCTCCGCTTTATATTTGAAAGGTTGTCTGTTCCCCACTATTGAGGTCGAAGACGATACCGCAAACGAGCGTTTTGTGACCGAAGAGGAGTACGAAACCTTGCGACTGAAATTGTCGCAATATATGGGGGACAAAGATTACTATTCAACCGTTGATTTATCGCAAGAAAATATTGATTCAACGCCCGTTACACTTTCGGAACTTCTTTCCGACATCTACTTGGATTTGAAGGACTTTCTATTGCTGTATGCAAAAGATCAACAATCGGCAAAAGAAAACGCCATTGCATCATGCCACTATTATTTTATGACCAACTGGGGAATGAAAATTACCCTGATTCTGCCTTATCTACACCATCTCCTCTTCGCCCCAACAACTGATGAAGATGATTAACCATAGCTTTCAATTTATAAAAAGCCTGTTATCGCTCACGAAGTGGAAATCTTTTTTGAATAGATTGAAACTAAAATCGGGGTGGTCTATCATGGATTCCTATATTCTCTTTAAATTTTTAGGATCCGTTTTCTATTCCATTGCACTCCTCATGACGATTATCATCGTTTTTGACATTTCGGAGAACATCAACAAATTCTTAGAAAACAATACGCCCGTCTGGATCATCATCTCAAAATACTATTTTAATTTCATTCCCTATTTCGTCAATTTGTTCTTCCCTTTATTTACCTTTATTTCAGTTATTTGGTTTACGTCAAAATTAGCCGGAGACAATGAATTAATTTCATTTTTTAACGGGGGCATCAGCTTTTACCGAGTGATGTTTCCGTACATTGTGGGGGCTCTGATCTTATGTGTCATTTCGTTGACAATGGCGAATTTCATTATTCCTTACACCAATACCGAAATGTATAAGTTTAAAGAAACTTACGTTTATAAGAAAAAAATTATTTCAAGCTCGAATATTCATTTCAAACAAGATGCCAAAACTTATGTTTACGCCGAAAGATGGAAAAAGAAAACATTGGAAGGTGAGAATTTTACGTATGAAGTTTTTGACACCAACACTATTTCATACAAATTGAGTGCATCGGAGATAAAATACAACCCCGCCAACGGGCATTGGTTATTGTATGACTTTTCCGTTCGCTCTTTTGATACCAATCAAGTAGAAACCTATTACAATGGCGACCAATTAGACACCACTTTCAAGTTTTTACCGGAAGATTTCAATAAGGATATCACCGTTGCGGAGACCATGTCTTATACCCAATTAATCAGATTTATCGATAAAGAGCGAAAAAAAGGTTCCAATTTGGTAAAATTCTATCAAATAGAGCGGCAAAAACGTTTGGCAAACCCGTTTTCTATCATCATCATGACGTTGTTGGGATTAAGTGTGGCAGCGCGCAAAACACGGCGCGGCGTAGGGGTACATATCTTTATCGGACTGTTTTTTGTCTTTACTTTTATCTTTTTTCAACAAGTATCCAATGTCTTTGCCATTTCTGAACAATTATCCCCGGCACTTGCCACTTGGTTGCCCAATATTGCCTACATGGTTATCTGCATTATTTTGCTTCGCTTTACTCCAAAATAAAAAAAAAATGTACTTTTGCCACAAATTTTAAAAGAATGTCAATAGTTGTAAAAAACGTATCAAAACAATTCGACGGGCAATGGGCTTTAAAAGATGTCAGCTTTACCGTCAATAAAGGAGAAGTCGTTGGATTCTTGGGGCCGAACGGTGCAGGGAAATCTACCATGATGAAAATCATTACTTGTTATCAGCCACCTACCCACGGAGATGTATCGGTTTGCGGATTGGATATTTGGAACGATTCATTGGCATTAAAAAAGAAAATTGGTTATTTATCGGAAACCAACCCGCTCTACTATGAAATGTACGTTGTTGAATTTCTGGAATTTATAGCCGGATTGCATGGTGTTCCCCACAAATCGAAGCGCGTTGCAGAGGTAATTAAAATGACCGGACTTACACCCGAAATGAACAAAAAAATCGCCACTCTTTCGCGCGGCTACAAACAACGTGTCGGCTTGGCACAAGCATTGGTTCCCGACCCGGAAGTATTGATTTTGGACGAACCAACTACCGGCTTAGACCCAAACCAATTGGTGGAAATCCGAAACCTTATCAAAATGTGTGGCCAAAGCAAAACCGTGCTGCTTTCTACCCACATTATGCAGGAAGTGGAAGCCATGTGCGACCGCGTCATCATCATTAATCACGGTAAAATCGTTGAAGATGCTACCATTCAGGATTTATACAAATTAGCAGAGAATAAAGGCATTAAGAATCACTCCATCGAAGAATTGTTCCATACATTAACCGCTGATAAAAAGACATTATAAACCGATAATTACTATTTACATTGAAATATTTGAAGTGTTTTTTGGTAATTCTTTTCATGATTCAAACTTGTCACCTGTGGGCACAAGATGAGGAAGACCCATGCCAACAAGTCTATAACAAACAAGTTGAAAAAGAATTCAATAAGGCACGCGAACTCCACAAATCAGGCAAAAAAAGCGAAGCCAATGCTATTTATCGTGAAATCTTGGACGAATATCCCGAACATCTGGAAGCCAACTACTATTTGGCACTCAGCTATTATCTTCCCATAGAATTGAATGAGTTTTATATTGAAAGAAAGGAAGATGTAAAAGAAATTATTGCTGCTGCGGACAGAATGTACGCCGTATGCCCATATTATAAAATCAAAATACATCTTTTTACCGCCCGCGTGGCTTACCTCACTGAAGATTTTGCCACTGCCATCAAACACGCCAATGTCTTAATCGAAAATCCCGATTTGGTGAAAGAGATGAGCGACTTGGAAGAAGCCGAGATGATTGTCAAAAAATCGCATTTCTTTGACCAATTGCTGAATAATCCGGTTCCTTTCGACCCGAAACCAATAGAAGGCATCTCCACCGATAAAGATGAGTACTTGGCTACCATTTCGCCGGACGCAGAATTTTTCTACTTTACCCGCCGCCAATCCGTTCAAAAATCAGGTCCTTTTGGTTCGGAAACCGTTGAAAAAGAGTTCTTTTCATACAGCCAACAAGACCGCACGGGCAATTATGGCACCGGCATACCGCTTCCGTATCCTTTTAATGAATCGGAGGGCGAAGGAAGTCCTACCATCAACTTGGCAAACGACCTCCTCATCTTTGCCAAAATGAATGAAGTAAAATCAAAAAATAAGGATA
>JALNYF010000025.1 GCA_023229985.1 Bacteroidales bacterium
CGGCACAATAGTTTATATCATCAGCGGTAACGACTAATTGCGGATTACTATTTACATATACGTTATAAGGTTCTGAAACCATAGTACATCCACTGGAGGTTACCTGCAAAGTAAACACGTAAGGTGCGGTTCTTTCAGTATGTGAAGCACTGTATGGAGCATCATTTCCAACATTAACGCCATCCAAAAACCAAATATAGGTTGCACCTGTAGGAACATTCGCTGTTAAGCTTACATTTGTTCCTGAACAAACCACACTGTTTCCGGAGATGCTGACTGCGGGTGCTGCCAAAACGGTAACGGCAGCGGAATTTGCTGTCGCGGCACAACCGCTGGCTGCTTGTTCTACAGTGGCAGTGTATAAATATTGTATATTATTAATATTAGTATTGGTTAACTCATCGGTAAATGAATTGCCGGTTGCTCCGTAAACCGTTACACCATTTCTTTGCCAAGTGTAAACTTCACCGCCGGCAACACCACCAGCAGTAATACTGGCGCCGAGGTCAACTGTACTACCTGAACAAAGTGTAGTGGGTGTGTTCGGAGTAACTGTAAGTGTCGGGTCAGCTACCACATGAATAGTAATGTTTGCTGTTCCGATACAACCTCCAACTGTTTCCACGTTTAAAGTGTAGGTATAATCACCTACCGTTAAATTGGAAAGAGTTAAGTTGGGTTGAGTTCCAACATTTACAACACCAAGCATCCAACTATAATTTACGTTTTCGGGAAGGATATTACCGACATAAGATGTCAGCGTTATTTCTCCTCCTGCGCAAACAGTAGTTTCAGAAGCGTTAATGGTGACTGTTGGATTTTCTACTACGCTTACTTCGTATGGAGCGGAGGTAGTAACACAGCCATTCGCATTGGTAACAACAACCGTATAGTAATAAGGATTCAAACTGGCAGCTACTCCTGTATTGGATAAAGGAGCAGTAAGTGCTGAAGCTGTTGTTCCCACGTTTGGTATTAAATCGTTTCTATACCACACAAAATCACAAGTCATATCGGCGTTAGCAGTCAAAGCAACATCTGCAGTTGCGCCACAATAAATTTGAGAACCCGTGATTACGACTTGAGGATCAGTTGAAACGGTAACAGTCACTGCCGTTGCGTCAGCAGTCACACATCCATTAGCATAAACGGCACGGACTGTATAATCGCCGGCTTCGTTTACGGTAAGTGTATTAAAAGTAGTCGTAGTAAAATCTTGTCCGTCTTTTTTCCAAATATAGGAAGTAGGATTTCCGTATTCTGCATTGTTCGTAACAGCAGCAATGAACTGTACTGAACCATCTGCACAAATTGTTTGGGTTGTATTCGGAGTAAGTGTCGGAGCAGCAAATGTTCCAAAGTCAACAGCGAATGCCGGTGAAGTAGCATTGCAAACACTATTTCTATATACGGCTTCAACTGTATAATTACCATCCGCGCTCACTTCAAAAGTTGGAACATATGTGGTAGTATTAGTAGTTCCATCACTCCAAATCCATTGGTAAGGATTTTCGGAAATATATTCGTTTTCACAAACGGCGGTGAGGGTAGTTGTACTTTCGCACGGGTAATGTGCACCGGTAATGGAAACAATGGAGTTGGGGACTTTTGTAAATTCAAAGACAGGTGAAGCAACTGCCGCACAACCCGGGAATTGTTTTGTTACTTCGCAAATGAACTCGCTTCTCATATCTGCCAAACTGCTTACGGCAAATACGTAAACCGAATCCGTTGCGCCCACAATGGGAGTTGCATCTATAAACCATTGATACTCATAGTTGATTGTATCAGTAGGATCATTATCTTCTATTACAGCAGTCAAAGTAACGGTTGCACCATTACATGCTTGAGCAGCTCCTTCTATTCGAACGGTGATCGCTTTTGTTGCTTTGATACCATCAACATGATAACGCGGCGTTGATACGCCGCCGGAACCGGTAAAGTTGCAAGCAAACATTCCTGTAGCACCCATTAACGGATCGCTCGAATAGTCGATGTAAGTTTTACTGTTAGCCGAATTGAAACTGCACGTGTATCCATCATCACCAACAGCCGAAACTGTTGTTTCGCATCGAGCTTGATTTCCTAAATACATGAACACCATCAGGAAAAAAATCGTAAATTTTTTCATTGCTTTGAATTTAATTATTACTATATATTTTTATTTTTCTTATCTAACTTATATTTTTCTTGTCTAACTTTTTTCTTCTTAAATGCTGATATTTAAAAGGTTATACTTTTTTTTTCGCTTATTGTTACATCCTCTTGTAATATCCATACACTTTTTTTCATTTTATTATATCAACTTGCAAAAATACAAAAAAATAAGTACTATCATTCATTTATTTATTTTTTTTTTGAACTATCTTATGTTTCGGGGGTTTTGGTACTTTTCAACACTTTTTCAACAATTTATATTTATTTATAATTCAGATATTTACGTTTTGTTTTGTTATTTTTGTTCACAATTAATTTTTGAAAAATTCTTTATTTTTTTCGTTCTTTTGATCGCCCAAAGTCTGATTATTTAAAAATCGTCAACTTATGAGTTACACGGTACTTTATGAAATCATTAGAGCATTTTTAGACAAAAAAAAGGCGAAAACAGTTATTTTCGCCTTATGAAATAAAAAGAATTGATATTCTAATAAAAAATTGCTATTTCTTTTTTTAATTCCATCATTGCCTTTTCGGTAGGCGACTGCTCCGCAACGTGCTGTAAAATATTTGTAATCAAGTCTGTACCTGTTGCTTCATCTCCCAAGCCACCGGCAGAGATATTGATAACATTGACCACTTTTTCCTTTGCCATTTTAATGTTCTCCCACAGCTCCGGAGAGAGATACACTTGTTGAGATAAATTGTGCTCAAACTCGCTACGAACCGTCGTTAACAACAATGTTTGTACTTGATATGCTGTAAGTTCTTGATTATTAACACGATATACTAATTGATTCGGCTCTATCCGTTCCAAAAACATTGCCATTCGTTCATACGCCTGTAAGCGAATGGGGGTAATGACATTTCTGGATTGATATTTGAGTTCTAAAAGTCGCTTTTTTTGGTCATTTTCAACAAAGTGTTTAATGGCAAAAAAAGCAGTTAAAAAGACAATTAGGGAGGGAATAGTGAAACCTAATATATGCAAAAGTACATTCATTTTTTTACAATTTTATCAAATAGATTAAATATTAATTTATTATCATTGAATTAATTATATCAACCGCAGTGGAAATATTTGTGAACTAACTCCAACATTTTGTCGTTGTCATTGGATATTTCTTGACGGATGTTGGCATCATTATATGACTTCAGGTGTTTGATAATATCATCAATCATTTCGGAATTGAAGACACCGTGTTTTTCGAAGATATTTCTATGAGTGGAGAGTTGTTCTGCTGATTCGGCGCAGGAAGCGGGGAGTTGTGCGAGGCTCATCAATTTTTCTTTATTTTCGGATTTATGGATATTTACGTCCACGTAAGTTTTTTTGGCGAAGTCAAGTGCGCCTTCCATTTCAAACCCGTGGCGGGCGGCAACGGTCAGTCCGGCGAGCAATAAGTAGATGTCGGCAGAACCGTCCGGGCAGCGGAACTCAACGGTTTGTTTTTGGGAGAAATCATCATTCGCGGGTTTTTCCATTGGGTTGACCATAGCAACCATATCGTTGGCTGTGGTCCAGCCGAGTGGCACGCGCACGAGTACGGAGCGATTTCTGTCACCCCAGCAAATGGATGTCGGAGCTTCTTGATGCGGCACCAGGCGGAAATAGGAAGTTGGGTTCGTGTTTCCGAAAGCCGTTAACGAAGAGGCGCAAGACATATATCCGGCAATGGCACTCTTGGCAATGGAGTTTAAACTCCCTTTTTCTATCATTTGGTTCACACCGTTTTTCACGATACGGGTATGGATATGCAAACCGCTACCGGCTTTTCCGGCAGTAATTTTCGGGGCAAAAGTGACGTTTAATCCGTATTGATATGCCAAGTTTCGGATTACCCATTTCCCCAAAACCAATTGGTCGGCGGCATCTTGAACGTCCGTAACCAAAAATTCGATTTCGTTTTGTTCATAAATTTTATCTTCCATTGTAAAATTGCCGACTTCGGAGTGTCCGTATTTGATTAAGCCGCCGATTTTCGCAATATAGAGCATACATTCTGTGCGGAATTGTTCAAATTTTGTAAAAGGAGAGCCTTCGTGATAACCTTTTTGGTCTTCGGAGAGATATAGGTCTTCAGTGTCACCAATGACATAATATTCCAATTCGCCCATGGCTTGAAATTCCATTCCGGTAACTTGAGTAAAAGAGGCAGCCGCTTTTTTCAGAAC
This sequence comes from Bacteroidales bacterium, assembly GCA_023229985.1. Taxonomy (GTDB): domain Bacteria; phylum Bacteroidota; class Bacteroidia; order Bacteroidales; family WCHB1-69; genus UBA1756. Next base: position 4,333 of record JALNYF010000025.1, read on the forward strand.
GTATTCGGGTGAGTTTTCCATCGGTTGTCCATCCTTATTGAAATAGGAGCAGAGGAATGAAAGAGTTGGTATTTCGGCGAATGGGTCAACAAAAGCACTTCTAAAGCGAGGAATTACATAAAGGTCGCTGGAGCCGGCGTGCATGAAAGCCGGGAAAATATTGGAACCGTCCACGCGCTCGCCACAAGAGAGTATTTGTTCCAAATATTCACGGTTGTTGATAACAAAATTTAAAGATTTCAGTCTGCCATCACCCGCTACATAGCGAAAATTTATCATTTTGATTTCTTTCTCTTCCACGAATTTAATCATGTCTGCCTTCGTAAATTCCTTAGGAGTTTTTTTTAGGTAATTGACTACCTCATTCATGTTTAAGGCTAAATCATCTTTCATAATTTAATGTTTAAGGGTTATTATTAATATGTTTTAAAATTCTTTTTGATTTGCATTTCCAAGTATTGAATACTTCTATCCGAAACAGATTGTTTGAGTTGTCCGTTTTCAAAAAGCAACATGCCAAGGGAATCCTTGGTAATATACGGGGTAACATCTACAGTATCAATAGGATTAAAAGTATAATCCTGAATCAGCACATTTTTATAATCATGATGAACATTGGAGAATAGTAGGTTATTTTGTTCGCAAAAAGCTTCGAGATATTCGGTCTTCTCTTTCCATTCTTCCGACGGTTTGTGTCCGCTAAAAAAAACGACGGCGTTATAATAGACGGAATCATTCAGTTTTGTCGGGAAGCAGTCGAAGCGTCCCATTTCGCCAATTACATATTTATCTTGCGAATAGGCGGATTTGAAATAGTCGTGAACATTAACGGCGGTTGCATCTTCGATCGATTTTTTCCATTCGTAAGATTTATCAACAATAAAAGCACCATCTTCTTCGCGATGCCAAGTCCACCATTCTCGTTCGATGGCATTATTTTCTTCGCGTGCCAGATCGAGTTCTATCGGTGCAACATCTAAAATTCGTTGGGTCCCCGACCCTGACGTGATCACCAAGTAAGTCCATTCACGGTCTTGCGATTGAATGAGCCATAATTCCCGACCTTGCGGCAAACGTTCTATTCCTATCAATCCCCATTCGGTAGGAACTTGTTGCAACATCGTCCTTTTTGTTCCTTGATAATCATCGGCTTTCAATAAAAAATTCTTAACAAAATCAGAAGAGAGGGCATATAATTTAGCGTCACGGTGAGCAAAAGAAGAATCGGAAATAGTAATGATAGGATAATCTTCGGCGGAAGCGGTCTGCTGTGTCGGGGTCTGCGGATCCTTACAAGCGGCAAGCAGACAGACAGATAATATGATTAATAAAAAACAAAAAAAAGAATTTGAATTTTTCATATTGAAATTATCTCTTTGAATAAAAACGGGGCAAAGATATAAAAAAAAGAGACATCTTTCATTTCTTTTTAAACTTATTTTATCAGTGACAAGATATGATGAGCAATGCTTTCGGGATCGAAATGAAGCTCGTGAAATAAAGAGTTTTCGTCGCCATGTTCCACAAAATAATGAGGTACGCCGATAGCAGAAACAGTAAGGTGATACTGATGTTGCGCTAAAAATTCCGTCACGGCAGAGAATAGGCCGCCATGTAGGGTTCCTTCTTCAACGGTAACGATTGTATCATATTGATTAGCAACTTGATGTAATGATTCTTCATCTATTGGAGCAAGAAACTGCATATCAATATGTGCGGGATTACAATTTGATTTTTGCAATAAATCGATGGCTTTTGACACATTATTTCCAATACTGCCGATAGAAAGAATGGCAATTTTGTCACCTGTTTTCAGCCAACGTGCTTTTCCGATTGGGAGTTCTTCAAAGGGGAGTTTCCAATCGGAAAATTCCCCATTTCCGCGGGGATACCGGATAGCAAACGGCAGGTCGCGATTCCGGTAAGCGGTAAAGAGCAGGTTACGCAGTGCAATGATATTTAAAGGCGCGGCAATAATAATGTTGGGAATAGCGCGCAAGAAAGCCAGATCAAAAAGCCCTTGATGCGTTGCCCCGTCTTCGCCCACAATGCCGGCGCGGTCAATACAAAGAATGACGTGTAATTTTTGTAGAGCTACATCGTGAATCACTTGGTCATAAGCACGTTGCAAGAAAGTAGAATAGATGTTACAGAACGGTATATAGCCTTGACTTGCCATGCCTGCGGCAAAAGTAACCGCATGTTGTTCGGCAATGCCGACATCAAAAACCCGTTCCGGGAAGACCTCATTCATAATGGTCAGGGAGCAGCCGGTAGCCATGGCGGGAGTAATGCCAACGACTTTATCGTTCATTTTTGCCAATTCCAACACTGTTTCACCAAAAACCTCTTGATATTTGGGTGGCACATTGACGGCATCGGGTTTTAATATTTTGCCGGTATCGGGATCAAATTTTCCCGGGGCGTGGTAAGTGGTTTGATGTTCTTCTGCTAAACGAAGCCCCTTCCCTTTCACTGTAATTACGTGCAGCAATTTTGCGCCTGTTAAGGGTTGAAGGTCGCGGAGCGTTTCAACCAAGTGAATCACATCGTGTCCATCCACCGGTCCGAAGTAGCGAAATCCCAATGACTGGAAGAGATTGCTACCGCGTAAAATATAGCCTTTCAGCATGTTCCCCATTTTACTAAAAAAACTGACCACTCGGTTATGTACAGGTTTATCATGGGGCAGAAGATTCCATAATTTATTTTTGACGCGATTATAAGTTGGGGAAGCGGTGATATGCAGTAAATATTTGCTCATTGCTCCTACATTCTTATCAATCGCTATTTTGTTGTCGTTCAAGATAATCAGGATATTTGCTTTGGTTTCGGCGGCGTGGTTCAGGGCTTCAAAAGCCATTCCTCCTCCGATCGCACCGTCGCCGATGACTGCAATAAAATTGCGAGAATCGTCGCCTTCCAATTTTGCACCGACCGCCATTCCCAAAACTGCGGAAACGGAAGTGGAGGAGTGCCCGGTACCAAAGGCATCGTATTCGCTCTCTTCCATCTTGGGAAAACCACTAATTCCGTGATACTTACGATTGGAATGAAATTGAGCTTTCCTTCCGGTCAATATTTTGTGACAATAGGCTTGATGTCCCACGTCCCAGACTAATTTATCGTTGGGAGTATGGAAGACATAGTGCAGGGCGACCGTCAATTCAATTGTGCCCAGACTTGCGCCAAGGTGTCCCGGATTTTCGGCTGTTTCGGCAATAATATAATCGCGTAATTCTGCGCAAAGTGCCGGTAATTCGGAAATCTTCAATTGGCGAAGGTCTTCGGGATAGTTGATTTTAGATAAATATTGATAGTTTGACATAGTATCGTTTTTTATGATAACATAGATTCGTAGAAGCGAATTAATTGCTTTGTTATCAATTCGTTATTATGATGAAGAAGTACGAAATTGCGGGCATTTTCTCCAATAATTGTACAGATATCGGGGGTTTTGACACACTTGTCAAGTACGGCAACGAACTCTTCGGGCGTGTTGGCGATTAAGATGTTTTTTCCGTTTTCAACCATCAGTCCCTCTGCGCCGATGGAGGTGGTAATAATCACTTTCCCGAGTGCCATTCCTTCAATAATTTTCACTCTTACACCGCTTCCCGAGAGAAGAGGCACGATCATTATATCTTTGGAGAGCATAAACTCATTCGCATCCGGCACCTCACCGGCAATGATAACATTCGCTAATTTGTTATTTTGTAAATGTTTAGGAATGTTTCTCCCTGCGATGGTAAAAGTAATTTCGGGGTATTCAGCCAAGATTTTGCTCCATACTTCTTTTAAAAACCATTCAATTCCTTCCACGTTAGGATGCCAATCCATGCTGCCCACGTGAAACAATTCCGGTTTTCGGGATGGAATATAATCCTCTTCATTTTCATAATTCTCTAAATCAACACCAAAAGGAATAACCGCCCCGGGAATATTTTCATATTGTTTTTCAAAAAACAAAAAATCGGGCTCCGAAATAGCAACAAACGCATCAATTTGATTATGCAGCGAGCACTCATATCTTTTTAATTGTTTTGCGAAATAGGAAAGAGCGATTTTTTTGAGAGGATTTCTTTCATTTTTTATAATACGTTCCCATATCAAATGCTCAATATTATGGGTACGAAGAACAATCTTTGCCTGAGAATATCGCCGAATTTCGGAGATATACGGGGTCATAAAAACGGATTCTAAATGAATCACATCAAAGGTTTCTTGAGATAGAATTTCTTTCAGTTTTGAGGCAAATGCTTTTGAATAAAATCGTTGAACTTGGTAAGATTTTCGCGAAAAAAGTGACTTGAAAGCACCGGAATATGTAATATTTGTATCAATAAAGACGGCTTCAAAGTTTGTTTTTTGCAAGTAATCTTGTGGAATATTCTCCCACGAAACATGGTGTTTGGGAGTTTCAACCGCGAGTACTTTGACAGAAAAACCTTCATGGAGTAATCCTTGCGTGATATTGTTCATCGCAATGGTTCCACCATCGGCAGGCGGGTAAGGAGATTTATGACAAAGTTGTAATATTTTCATCTCTTGCTAAAGAAAGTGATTATTTTATTAAATTTTTGCATGTAACTTTCGGAAGACATGACTGCGGAATCGGTGGTAGCTTTATAAGTCAGAAAAATACCAAGAGGGATAATAATAAAAGTAGAGAGCCACATTCCGAACCATACCGGAAAATCGGACGATTTTGCCATTTTTTCGCCAATAATCGAAATCACAAAATAGAAAGCAAAGAAAATGACCGTAATGACCAAAGGGATTCCGATTCCTCCTTTTCGGATGATGGTTCCGAGCGGTGCGCCCAAAAAGAAGAAAAGGAAGCATGCCAACGACAAAACGATTTTGCGATGCCACTCAATTATATAAAGATTGATCATTTGTTCGTCCATCTTATACACCTCATAAGCGGGTTCAATATTATCTATAAAATTAAGTGATTTTTGTTGAGCAAAATTCAATATTTCCAGTTGTTCCTTTTTTGGAAAAGACGAAAGTCCGAAAGTGGAAGCGGGTAATGTAGAATCAATTTTAAAGGTAGAATCACTCAATATGTTGGTGGAAAAGAAATAGGTTTGGTCAAAATAACGTTCCGAAATCCTTGTCAAAGAGCGCTGCAACTGAGTTTCCATTGTGTCGATTTTACCAGATAATTCTTTCATTTTCAAAGATTTATTACTTGACTTAAAAAAAGATTCATCTGTTTTTTGCTTATTAAACGGGCTTAAATCCAATTTCATGTATTGGGATTTAAACTTTATAAAGAAAAGCGGGTGATCCGAATTAGCACTATTTTGACCGCGACTTTCGTCCCAATGATAGCCGTCATAAAGTGTAAAAAGGAAGTATTGTTTATCAGAAGTCATCGTCATTTTTCCTTTTTTTGCATAAGTAACGGTATTATTTCCGTGCCTTCTGGAGTGGTCATAAATGATAATATCTTCGATGTTTTCGTTATCTCTGTATTTTTTCCCGATTCTTATGGTATAATCGCCAAATCCGTCATAAAAGGAACCTTCTGGAATTGCCAAAGCCGGTTTTTGCTCACGAATTTCATAAAGGAGTGTTTTCAATTTGACATTTGCGATGGGCAAAATGTTGTCGGAGAACCAGAAAGAGAAAAATGCGATAAACAGGGCGATAAAAGCGAGTGGTCTCATCAAAGTACTGACCGAGACACCGGCAGATTTCAGCGCCACGATTTCATATTTTTCTCCCAAACTGCCAAAAGTCATGAGGGAGGAGAGTAAAACAGCGAGCGGCAATGCCAAAGAAACAAAAGTGGCGGATGCATAGAAAAGAAGTTCCAGAATCAGGTACCAATCCAACCCTTTTCCCACCAAATCATCAACATATTTCCACAAAAATTGCATTAATATAATTAATAATGCAAGGAAAAAGGTTAAAAAAAAGGGGGGGATAAACTTCTTTATCAAATACCAATAAATAATTTTGAAAGAAGGAAGCTCAAAAACGTTCTTTTTAAACTTTTGCAGGGGTGGTTTCACGATAAACAGATTAAAAATCCCCGATGGAAGTCGTTGGTAATTGTTCTAATGCGGCCATCATTTGTTCTTGATTGGGGGGAGTTCCGTGCCATTTATGAGTTCCCATCATAAAATCAACGCCCATTCCCATCTCGGTTTTCATCACAATAACAACCGGCTTTTCGTTACCTAATAGCGATTGAGCTATTTTAAGACCATTTAAGACGGCCATCATATCATTTCCGTCTATTTCTATCACTTCCCAATTAAAGGCGGTTAATTTATCCTTTAACGAGCCTAAAGAGAGAACCTCGTCTGTTGGTCCATCGATTTGCTTTTTATTATGGTCAATAATAGCGATAAGATTATCAATTTTTTTGGCACCGGCGAACATAAAGGCTTCCCAAACCTGTCCTTCCTGCAATTCGCCGTCACCGGTAAGCGCATAAACAATTTTGGAATCGTGGTTTGATTTTTTGGCAATGGCAGCACCGATAGCGACAGAAAGACCCTGACCGAGGGAGCCGGAGGCTATACGCAAGCCGGGGAGTTTTTCCACAGGTGTCGGATGTCCTTGCAGGCGCGTCCCTATTTTGCGAAACGTTGCCAACTCGCTTACGGAAAAATAACCACGATGTGCCATCACACTGTACAAAAGCGGCGAAATATGCCCATTTGACAAGAAAAACATATCCTCGTTCTCTCCATTTTGAGTAAAATTTTCGGGTTGAATATCCATTACTTCAAAATAGAGCGCGGTTAATAAATCCGCGCAGCCCAAGGAGCCCCCCGGGTGACCGGATTGTGCATTATAAACCATTCTTATAATATCGCGACGAACCTGTGCGGCAATTTCTTGTAATTCGGAAACCGTTTTCATAATATATTAAATTTATACAACGCTCAGCTCGGAATTTTATTACAAAATATCTTTATTAAAGTCAGTGATAACATTTAATTCGTCTTCAATTTGAAAAAGAAAATAGGTGCCAACAGCTACCATTAACTCCAAGTAGGGTAAATACAAAAAATCTCGGGATATTTCAACATCACCACGAATCATACCGGACAAAGTAAGTTTATATTTTGCAATAATTTTATTTTTTTCATTCACCCAACCCCATTGGTTTTTCCAGAGGCTGAGGGCGCGGAACGAATAAGTGTTACCTTCAAAAGTAAAAGAGGTTTTTCCTTTTATATCCAACAACGCTATCGCAACATCCGTTTCCATTTTATCTTTACGCAAAGTTACATAAGGCATAAAAAATCCCTGTCTTTTCATAGTGTAGGAACCCTGCGCTGTTTCAAAACGAGCCAAAGAACCCTTCCCAAAAATTAAATCGACAGAAGCGTACAAATCATTTCCCGCTGAAATCTGATAAAACTTCTTATTAATATCAGGTTTGAGCATATTGAGAATAGAGACTTGGCTATCAGAAATCTTTTTCATATAACTTAAATTTGAACGGATTGAGCAATTTTTTGAGCGATATCTTTCAATTCCTCATCTGTCAATTTACACTTAGGATTGGCAAAATTCAAATCTCCGACTTGATTGATGGGAACCAAATGAATATGAGTATGAGGTACTTCAATACCAATTACAGCGACTCCGATACGTAGGCAGGGCACATTTTTTTGAATGGCAAGAGCAACTTTTTTGGCAAAAACCATCATTTTTGCCAAGTGGTCGTCTTCGAGGTCAAAAATATAATCGTTTTGTAACTTCGGAACAACCAAAGTATGACCTTTCGCCAAAGGATTAATATCTAAAAAAGCAAAAAATTTTTCATTTTCAGCGATTTTATAACAAGGTATTTCACCTTTAATAATTTTTGTAAAGATGGTATCCATTATCGTTCTATTTTCAAAATTTCAAATTTCAAAATGCCAACCGGTGCATTCACCTCGGCGATTTCGCCCTGTTTTTTCCCGAGCAGACCTTTGGCAATGGGAGAGGTGACCGAAATCTTACCGGCTTTAAAATCGGCTTCTGATTCCGGCACGATAGTAAAGATCATTTGTGTATTTTTAGTCAAATTTTTTACAGTGACGATAGAATAAATAAGAACTTTGGAAAGGTCTATTTTGGATTCATCTAAAATTCGGGCATTGGCGATAAGAGATTGCATTTTGGCAATCCGCATTTCCAATAACCCTTGCGCTTCTTTGGCGGAATCGTATTCGGCATTCTCGGACAAATCGCCTTTATCGCGGGCCTCCGCAATCATTGCGGAAATACGGGGGCGTTCCACAGTTTCTAATTTTAATAAATCTGCCTTTAGGGCAGCCAAACTATCAGCGGTATAATACTTGATATCACTCATAATTAATATGTTTAAAAATAAAACAATACTAAAGAGGCTACAAGAGCCTCTTTAGTGTATTTACAATAAGGTGGTTAAGAACTGTTAGAGAGCCAACTTCAAACCAACGCTATGGTTTCCTCCCCAACGGTTAGTAAAGCGATAAGAGTAATCAAGATAAATTCTGGAATTGCCTTTACCTTTCTTTTGGAGTGGAATTCCGAAAGTGGCTCCAACAGAAGGACCTGCGTAAGTAGTAGTACAAGTAGCCGGATCCCACATGCCGCCTTCAAAATTGTAACCGGCGCGGACCATGAAGATTTGACGGTAAGCATACTCCAAACCAACGGCAAAAATATCGCGAGAGAATGAGTTAGCGGTAAAAGAACCGGCAAGCGTAATTCTGTTAGCAGCATCGTCGCGGGTTAATAATTCATCTACCTTTTCTTGTGTGCTCATATCTGCATAATCTTTCCCCCAAATCAAAAAGTCATAAGAAAGGCCTAATACCAAACAGGCGGGAAGCTCATATGGTGCACTTCTTTGTTCAAGAGTTTGTTCGTGGAATGCACTATTGATGACAGCTCTGATTGCCAAACCGTCTCCTGAAAAACTCATCGGTACACCTATGTTTTTCATGGTGATACCGATTTTGAAATTCTTGAACTTACCGGTTAGGTACTGAATACCGGCATCGATGGCAAAGCCTGTGGCTTTTGCATCAGCAGTAGCGTTTTCAGTAACAATTTTAACGGATGCTCCACCATAGATATAATCATTAAATTTCTTAGCATAATGAATACCAATATAAGTTAATTTAGGGGAGAAAGTACCCATATTGCCTTCAGGTTGTGAATTGGTTGTAATATCAATATCGCCAAAACCCATAGAGAAGAAAGTGATCCCCAACACGCCGAAATCGCGTACTTGTCCGGTTTCTTTATTTTTAAACTTCAGAGCTTGACTAATACCGAAAGAGTTGATACTGTTTCCGCTTCCAACCCAATACTGAGTATGAGAGAATGCTAATTCTGTTTTATTGACAAAAGCCATACCTGCAATATTGGAATAAACGGCCTCTAATCCACGGATTTCTGCCACACCGGCGGTTCCCCAACCGGTTGAACGAGCCCACGGGTCAATTAAAAGATGTTGCGCACCCGCTTGACCTGAACGGTCTCTGTTGCCGGCAAACAGATTTACTGAAAGAGCAGTAAACACGCCAACTAAAGTGCAAATTATTAATGTTCTGTATAATTTATTCATATTCTTAGTTTTTTACAAATTAATAATTTTTAGAATGCATTTACGTCAGTAGGTCTCATCGCTGCGAAGAATTTCAGGGTACGCTCACCAATTCCTGGCGCGTTGATATGAACAACATAAACCCCACTTGCAATAGGAATATTTGCCTGGTTCTTTAAGTCCCAAGTAACGTATGTATTGCTATTACCATTCGTGAGTCGTCTTACCAAAATGCCGTTGACCGTATAGATAGAAATGGTAATTTCTTTATGCACACCATCTTCGATACATTCAGGAAGGTTTACAAATTTCACGTAGGTCTCCAATGCAGCAGATTCGTAAGTAGAATAGCCATAATAAGGGTTCGGAACAACGTTGATATTGTCCAAAATAGATTGAGCTTGTTCGGCTACATTCGTTTGAACTGCAATATTTTTCGTAGTGAAAGAGTACATCGGGAAGTTGTCGTTTTCAACAGCTTCAGGACCGTAACCAACACCGGAAGAGTATCTCATATAAGGACGAGAAACACGGATTTTAATCGTAGCGTCACTCTTCAACCAATATTTTTCTTCTAATCTGTTCACCATTGGAATGCTTGTCCACATCACATTATTAAAAATGTTCATTTTGGTTTTCTTACGAGTTTTATCATCCGTATTGGAGATAGCGGCAATGGCATCAAATTTAGATTTAATCCATGCACATTCATCATAAGCTCCGCAATCGTAACGAGCATCAAAGTTTCTTTTAATAGAAGTCGTTCTATAGAAAGCAGAATTGGTATTTCCAGTACTTCCAACAACGTAAATAAAGTGTTTACCACCCCATACAGGGAGATTATAGAGACTGTTTTGTCCCATATAATTAGCGAAAATATAGTTGTAAGTATTTTCATCTAATTCAAAACCATCTTTATCATAAGCAAAAACAGAAGTCGGGTTAAAGAGCATATCGGTACCGTTGTTGGCAGTGTCTGAAGAGTTTTCAGCGAACATGATATTTAATCGTTCACCTGTTTCAACATTGACTGCATATCCCGGGAACCATCCCATACCATCACCTGTACCATCAGGATTTCCAAATTTGTCAACGGAGGCTTGTTTACGCGGCTCGTGGCAAAGGGCATGACCAATAGATTTCGTTTTATCGTCGCATGACTCAAGAACAATACAACGAGTCCATTTAGATTTATCAGGGGTAAGAATAATATCCACAGAATATAAATTCGTTAAGGTTTGATTATAACCCGGGTTATAGTCTGAATGAGCTAATTGTGTGAAGTCATAATAATAGGGAGAGGGTTGAGTTTCTGCCAAAACGTCAGGAGTAATGTATTTCGCTTGAGGACCACCATAATAGGGAGAGGTTAATTGATAAGGAGCCCATGTTCCGCTAACAACGTTTTCAAATTGACCGAGCGGGTCTTTCCAAGCGCGTGCCGACCAAGAAGCATTCAAAGTACCGGACTTCATTAACATAAAATAGTCTTCTGTCTTCCATTTAAAATATTCATCTTCAACACCGTCTTGTACACCGGAAGCTTCGTCCCATGCACCGGCAGATTGTTGTCCGCTACGAATCCAGTTGGAAGGATAATCACCATCCATATCGGTAACACCTGACAACCACGGGTGAGCAGCATCGGTATAAGTAATGGAAGATCCCAATAAATCAACTTGTCCGTGCGTTGAAATATTTTGATAATTCATTCCACCGTGGCTCATGACATATTCTTTCACATTATCTTGGTGCATTTTGAAAGGACTGTTTTGAATACAAACAGAAAGACCGTGATCCAACAACAATTGTTCGTTATTAACTTTAATAGCATATTCCGAATAAACCTCTTCTACGACGTTTCCGTTACCATCCACAACTTGAAGTACCCAATTTGTGGTGTCGCTAACATCATCGCCACCATCTAAAAATCTGATAATATAATCGTTAGCTTGTACTTTAAGAGGATTGAAAACTTTAATGTTCAAAGGACCGTAATTGTTTTTGTAGGTAATTTTATCAATTTTATTATTTTGTAAAATTTGGTTACGGCATTGGTCAGTCATATCCAAATAATAGCCGCCGTTTCCTTGACCTTCAATACGGGTAATCATTGGTTGTGTACCATATTGAGAATTAATAACAGTACCGGCGTTTTCTGGAGTAGGATCGTGAGGAATACCAACGTATGGTCTGTTTCCGTCTTCTTTATTACCGATATTTCTACGTCCGGCGAGGAAGGTCGTTTTTTGTCCGTCCAATCCGTTGCCTGTCAAATCATCAATACTAAATTGTTTATAATTATTATGAGCATAAGCCAATACCAAGAAATAGTATTGTTTATGATTAATTAAGGTGGTAGAGGTGGTAGCGAATTTATCTTCAGTAATCAGGAAAGAGTGACGGATGCCGGCATCTTCGCCATTCACCATTTCTTTTGGAGTAGAGGTACCAATTGCATCGTCATATACCCAATTAACTAATTGGCTAACACCGTTTTGAATATCGCATTGTGCAATCAAACGAACTTTGTTTTGGTTTCCTATATCTGTTACACTGACATTGCCATCAACACATTGATAGATTAAGTAACCTTCGAACTTGTAAGTTCTATCAGTTTCTATTTCAGTGATAGTAGATTCTTGATGTGTAGATAATATAACCGTATCAACGCCATCGATGGTACAATGGATACTATCAACTACAGTTGATATCGTTTCTTCAGTAAGCGTACCAGGGATAGAAGGATCTTCTTCCTCATAATCTTCATTAGAGTTAGTGTAGTTATTACTTTCTTGAGGAGCATTGGTTAAATAAATAACCAATTGGTTGTTAAGTTCTTCGATGGTAACGTCCGGTGCATCCGGTCCATCCAATACTTTAAAACAGTTTTCAAAAAGGGACTGACATTTATCATCTGCGATTTTCAGTGCTTCAACGGAGGCTTGTGCACCGCCGGCGACAGCTCTTGCCCATGGAATACCAACCGTAATATAGTTAACGGCTCCAGCTCTCAAGGTGAAAGGACCTGCAGATTGCATAAAACGACGGTCGGCAGGGGCATTACCCACATTGGCTTCTGTCCAGCCACCATCTCCATAAGATAGGACATTCGGGTCAACACCGAGCGTACCCCAATTACAAGGGTCGGATAAACCAGGGAACATAAAGTCGCATTCCGGACCTGTAGCACCATTGGTTGGGTGAGCATTGGCACCATATTTCATTTTGAGGTTATCTTTCCAGATACCACGCAACATATTATAATATTCATAAGCAACGTCGGGGTCACCAACAACTGAATTATCATTATTATGATATACAAAACGTCTCATACCAAAACGTTCATTATCTCTGATACCATCACCGAAGTTTACACCGTTAATAGCTTCGGATTTAACCAATACCATAGAATCAACGATTAAAGAATCGGGGAAATTTTCCGGGTCCGGAGACCATGTAAAAGGAACTAAAATTCCATCATCAGAAACAACGCGGCAATCACCATATAAAGAGGGACCAAATTCGCCGTTACCGTTAAAAGCAGGATTGTCATAGCCATCGGGGTCTAAGTAAGGTCCTTGGAAGAAATCGACACCTACCGCAGGAGGTTGTGCACCGTAATGTTGTAGAAGACCTTGTCCATCGACATTGGTACCGTTGTAGCAATAGCCTAAACCACGGGCAACATCACAACCAACATAGTCATCATCGGCGTATCCCAAATCGGGGTCAACCCATTGGGAGAAGAAAGTATTCGTTAAATCGTAAGTTGAACGGTTGATAATTTCATAAGAGTAGAAAGTCATGTTGTTTAAGTCGTCATTAGTAGCGAAGCCGAAAGCTTGTGCTCTAATTTCCAAACCGATAGGTTCCCCTTGTGATTCTGTATGGGCACCACCTTTATCATTAAAAATCCAATAAAGGGTTTCATCGCCTTTAAGAACGTGGTCTGCATAAACCATACCTGAAGAGATGCCTTGTCTTTCTTCGGGAGTTTTGGGCAAGTTGCCGGCGGCAGCCAAAGCTCTGTTAGCGGTAGTCCAAGGACACAAAGCGTTTTCAATATCGTAATAAGGATAGTCACCATTAGCGGGGTTATATTCGCCATCTTCGTCATAATCGAAGAAAGGAGCCAAATAATAGGACTGACCGGCGGAGAGATCTACGGGATGGGCGGGCCAATTACGGATGCTGTTCGGCATTACATAATCGGAGTTCATCCAGTTATTAATATGGTTTTCAACCTCAGCGCGGGTAATTTTAAAATGTTTGTCATAAGCGGCGCAGGTTTGTTGAGTAACAGTAGCACCATTCAGAGTAAGAGGACCTGTCCAGAAATCGTCACCAATTTGGCGGAAACGTACGGCAGCCAATTTCAACTGGTCATTAACGTCACGACCACCAATCCAAAGGGCGGCAGCAAACATGGAAGTTTTTCCGGAACCGGCAGGAACTTCGTATTCTGCGATTTCATCAAACCACATCGTACCGTTGGTTTCAAGATATGCTCTGACATTATTAACCGTTAATTCATTAGAATTTGTTGCAGGTAAGCAAGTTGCGGCAGCACGCGGTTGCAATCCTCGCGGTTGTGCGACTCCCCCTTTATACTTTGCAGCATAAAGAGAACCGGTCAAAAGCAACAATGCTGCTAAAATTAAAATCTTGTTTATATTTTTCATTTTCATTATATTTTATTATTGCTACGGTTGGTTAAAAAGTAAATTGAACACCCAAGTGTACGCGGGTTGGCATAGTATAGTTGTAAGGATCGGTCATTCTCATTCTGTAGTAGTTGCTATAAGAAGCTACACTAACTTGAGAATTGATTTGTTGTTGGTATTCTGAAGAGGATAAATAACCATCGTCATCTGCGTTTCCGGTATATTCATATACATAAATAATGTTCTTAAAGTTAAAGATATTCATCACCTCGAAATATATATTCAAGTAAGCCTTTTTCGTAGCTTCGCCTTGTTCGTTTTTCTTCAGACCCAAGATGAAGGTTTTATCGATACGAACGTCGCATTGATAAATCCAAGGCATATTGGAACCGTTGATAGTACCCGAAAGTTGGCTTTTAGTACCACTTACATAAGTAGAATATGGTTTGCTCGAGCGCGTATAAGGAAGCCCTGAACCGGCTGAGAAATTAATATTGATCCCCATATTTTCAAAGATCTTTATTTCTTTTACTTTACCATCTTTTTCTTTTTTTATTGCCGGTCCGCCTTCAATGCCTGAACCAAAGCGATAATCAATATTGGCACTTAATCTGTGTCTTTGGTCGAAGCTCAAGTTGGTTAAGGTTCTCAAATTCGGTTGTCCGTTGGCAATAATCGACAAACCGGAAGTTTCGGAAGAACCTGTTCCTTTAGCAAACTGTAAAGTATAACTTGCACGAAGAGTCACGTTTTTCGTTCTTCTCATATTATAACTAAGGGTAAAACCTTGAACCGTACCAAAGTCAATATTATCATAAGAATAATAGGTAGAAGGATAAGCTCCGGTATAACGGAAAGCTTGGATTTGGTCACGTTTTTCAGAATAATAAGCTGCTAAACTGATCGCAGAATTTTCACCAATGGCTTGACGGAAACCAATTTCATAGTCGATACTCCTTTGAGGTTTCAAATTCGGATTAGAAATGGTATTATTGGCACTGGAACCTAATTTTTCAATCCACAAATAACTGATAGGATCTAAACGTAAGTTCGTCGGACGGGAAGTAATGATGTTATAGTGTGCATAGAATAATGATTTGGTGGAAACCGGGAAAGAGAATGATAAACGAGGCATAATAGACCATTGTGGTTTATAGTCTGTAAAAGCATCATAATCTACTTTTGAAACAAGTTGTTTTTCTTGTGAATCAGGAAGTGCTTTTTTCAAGATAGGACCACCGGTAGCACCCAAAACGGTAGAGGGGTCACTAATTTCTTGTCCTTCTGCATTATACCAAGTGTGACCGCTACGGAATGCAACAATACTTGAATTCTCAGGATCTAACGTTTTATCTAATTGGTTCACATAAACAACCCAATCATCTTGTGCATTGGAAGGAATATTACTGAAGCTGCCTTTAACATCTTTTACGGTTTCGGAAGCTCTAAACAGATAGGGGTCGGAAAGAACGGATTGATTGGCATCGAATCTGTCAACACGCAACCCTATATTAAATAATAAGGTATTGATAGAAAATTTATCTTGAATATACATTGCCATATAGATAGGTTCGTAGGCACCGATATTATATGTTTTATTTCCATTGGCATCTTCTTTCGTAAAGAAATCTTGGATGCTGGTTTTTTGGTTGTATTTTTTTGTTCCGGTATAATCATAACCATAATAAGAAATCAAGTTGGAACCACCATTAAAAAGTTCCTCTGCTGAGAACATATTAATATTGAAAGCATCGGGGGACATATTATCCACATCAATCCAATCGGTACCGTTAGGATCTAAACCCATAGAAGTACGTAATTGTCTGTCGAAGTTCGTTTGATCTGCTAAGACCAATTGATTATTAAACATAACGGTATCGCTGTTACCAACGATATAAGGGTTGTCGAGATCCAAGTCTTTAAAGTGTTGATTAACACTTGATCTCATCAAAGTCCATAATGCCACGGGGGCAATACTGAAAGCGCGTGAACTTCTTTTTTCAAATATGTAACCTAATTTAATATCGTGTTTTTTGATACTCATGGATAAACTTGCCTTGGCGCCGATTTGAGTTTCTTCAGTTTTGGAATAGCCATTAGAAACTGCTGCAGGGGAACTAAACAAACCGTAAGGGTTGTTGGGTGTTTCACCGTTTAGCAAAGCACCAAAAGATTGATACAATGTTTTATTATAAGGGAACCCTTCTCCGTAATAATCATAAATCAGGCTGGGGGTATAATAATTCGTAAAGTTTGTAACATAAGGTACCAAGTCAGGATTGCTAATCAAAGATTCGTCATTGCTACCGAAAGGCATGGGACTAAATTCAACGATTGAATCATAATCACCTTGGTAAATGTTCATATCATAATAGGTGATACCGTCAATGGTGATTGAATCTCTTCTGAATGACTGAGCTTTGGTCGTTTTATAGTAACCGATGTGACCATAGTCAAAATAATTTTCTTTATGATTGATATCGCGTGTCCATTGATCAACCTTAGTGAAGTTAACATTAATATCATACATGATATTGTCAAACTTGGAATTTGTATCAACTTTGATTCTGTGATTTAATTTGGCATTCACACGCCAAGTAGTATTTTGGGTTTGAGAATTATTGTCTGCGTTAAACAAGGCAGAGCCGATTCCCCAATTTCTAACGCGGGTAAATTCGTACATACCGCCAACAGATAAATTGATATTTTTATCTTTGCCTGCCAAGAAGTCGATCTTACCTTGTAATAAATAATTCCATTGAGACGCGTTATCTCTGACGCGTTGTTTTTCGAACGATTCTTCGGTCAAATATTCGCCACTGGCATAGTTGGCTCCAAAATTGATATTGCTATAACGGATAGGGTTTTTGATTAAATAGTCGATAGCTTCATCGGTTGCTCTCCAAGTACCGCCTTGAGCGGGGTATGGGTCTTTATCGTAAGAAACGTCACCGGTAATCAAGAAACCGATGCGGGCAGGGTCGGTGGATTTTTTGCCTCTCAAGAGCGGCCCCGTTAAGGAAGCCGAACCAAAGAAATTGTTATAACCTTCCAAAGATCCCATTAATTCGACTGAACCGTGGAAATCTTTTGAAATACCTTTGGTTGTAATAACGGTAAAACTGGTACCATCGCCGTATTCTGCCGGAATACCGCCTTGTATCAATTCGACTTGTTCAATAGAAGCCATTGAAACACCCCCGGTACCTCTCATAGATATACCATCAATTTCTGTTTTTTGACCATCGGAGCGGGAACCACGAACACTCGTCATGGAACCGTCGATGGAAACAACACCCTCGCTACTTGCCAAAGCACTTGTGATAGAATTACCGGGCATTCTACGAATATCATCTTCTTTCATAACCTGCGAAGATTTCGTGTTATCGGGTCTGAAAACTGGTTCTACCCAAACAATATCAACTGTTGTAATTATTTCTGAACCGCAATTCAATTTGAAATCTGCAAAAAATGTTTCACCGCTATTAACTTTAATTTTCGATTTGACACTTTTGACAGGACACGTCGTAATTAACGTCGCATCTACTTCCAAGTCAAACGTTCCGGCGGCAACGCCAAAAATTTGATAGTTCCCTTCTGCGTCTGTTTTCACATAATTAATGAGATTCCCATCTTTCTTTAAAAAGACATTTGCAAATTCGATTGCACCCCCCGTTTGATCTGTAACGGTACCCTGAATTTTCCCTGATTGAGAAAAGGCAAGACTGCTAAAAAGGATGATCATTCCAAGCGTCAAGAGTAACTTTTTAACCATATCAATTTTTTTATATTAAACAATAAATTTATATTCTATTTTAAGCGGGCTAATTTATAATTTTTTTCCGTGTAAAATTACCCGTTTTTTTTCTTTTTGACGATTTTTCTGTAACTAATTAATTATAAGGATTTTTTAAAATTTCCGCATAAATGACCCCTTTTATTAATTCATCTTGCGAAAATGATAAATCCAAATTATTTATTCCCTCATTTTCAATAACTTGCATTTCGTTTTCTACTTCTTTTTCCCGCTGCAAACTGTTTTTTGTATAATATGCTTTTTCTTCACTTTCTATTGTTTCATAAGTAAAGTATTCCTCGTTTTTCGGATAATTTCCAAAATTTTCTTCCAAATGCACTTGAATTGGGGGGGGGGTAAATTGGGGTTGAGCACTCTCTTCCGGCTGCCAATTTTCATCGGCACCCTGATATACCGGTCCGGGTATCGGCTTCTCTTTTTGCCGTTTTTTCTTCTTCCCCGAGAAAATAAAATAGACCAATAATATCAGTCCGGTGATTAATATTTCTTTAAAATCATTCATTGATGGATGCTCGAATTATTCTGTTCAAAAATCGGGGCAAATATACATCTTTTTTTTATTTGATGATTTTTTTTAAGAGATTTCAAAAAACAACGTATCTTTGCGAACTAATTTTACAAATATGACAAAACCTGTGGAAACTCCGCTGATGAAGCAGTACAATCAGTTTAAATCCAAGTATCCGGACGCTATTCTTTTATTCCGTGTCGGGGATTTTTATGAAACTTTTGGGGAAGATGCCATCAAGACCTCTCAAATTTTGGGGATTGTTCTCACCAAACGTGCCAATGGCGCTGCTGCATACATCGAATTGGCCGGGTTCCCACACCACGCTGTTGATGCTTATCTACCCAAGTTGGTTCGCGCAGGCTATCGCGTCGCGATTTGCGAACAATTGGAAGACCCAAAACTTGCCAAAACGATTGTCAAAAGAGGAATCACCGAATTAGTTACCCCGGGAATTGCCACCAACGACAAAATTCTGGAACAAAAAGAAAACAACTTTTTAGGTGCCATTCACTACAACGACAAATTGAGCGGGATCTCTTTTGTGGATATCTCTACCGGCGAGTTTTACCTCGCAGAAGGTAATAACGAATACATTGACAAACTCTTACAAAATTTCAAACCCGCTGAATTAGTCATCCAAAAAAACAAAGTGCAGGATTTTCGAGTTAATTTTGGGGAGAAAATTCTCTTGACCACTTTTGAAGATTGGGTTTTTACATCCGATTATACCGTCCCCCTTCTAACCCAACACTTTCAAACCAATTCTTTAAAAGGTTTTGGAATTGAAAACCTGCCCAACGGCATCATCGCTGCCGGTGCCGCACTGCACTACCTCAACGAAACACAAAATCATAAAACTCAACACATTAATAAACTTAATCGCATTGAAGAAGAGTTTTATGTCTGGTTAGACCGTTTTACCGTCAGAAACTTGGAACTCATTCATTCGCCGAATGAAAATGCGGTTACGCTGCTTCAGATTTTAGACCAAACACTTACGCCTATGGGCGGACGACTTCTGAAAAAATGGATTTTAATGCCTTTAAAAGAAAAAATCCTCATCGAAGAAAGATTAGCCATTGTGAAGTATTTTATTCAGAATGAGGATTTTAGAATTGACATGGGCAATATTATTCAAAATATCGGCGATATTGAACGAATTGTTTCCAAAATTGCCACAGGGAAGATCAATCCCCGCGAATTATTACAATTGGCGAGAGCTTTGCGCGCAGTAGAAAAACTGAAATTATCTTGCAGACAACAAAATCTGCCGGCGTTTCATAAAATTGCCGAACAATTAAATCCGTGTCTCTCTATTTGCCAACGCATTGAAAAAGAGATTAGTGAAGACGCTCCCGTAGTTTTAAATAAAGGTCGTGTTTTCAATCGGGGCGTAGATGCCGAATTAGATGACCTCACTTCATTGGCTGCCAACAGCAAAAGTGTTCTTGCCGAAATTCAGCACAGTGAATCTGTCAGAACCGGAATCTCGTCCCTCAAAATCGGATTTAATAATGTTTTCGGTTATTACATTGAAGTAACCAACACGCACAAAGACAAAGTGCCGCCGGAATGGATTCGCAAACAGACACTTACCAACGGAGAACGCTATATCACGGAAGAATTGAAAGAGTTGGAAACTAAGATTCTCGGTGCGGAAGACAAAATTCTCAGTATCGAAGCAAGACTTTTTAACGAACTTATAATCAGTATTTTGGATTTTATCCCGATGTTGCAGCTGAATGCCAAACTGGTCGCGCGTACCGATGTGCTTGCCTGCTTTGCCGGCGTTGCCATTTCTAACAACTACAACTGCCCGCAAATCAATGACGGAACTGCCATCAAAATAAAAAACGGACGACACCCCGTTATTGAAACCCGACTGCCCCCCGACGAAAAGTACGTTGCCAATGATGTTTACTTAGACAATGAGCATCAGCAAATTATCATTATCACCGGACCCAACATGTCGGGAAAATCTGCGCTGCTTCGGCAGACGGCACTCATCGTTTTGATGGCACAAATCGGCTGTTTTGTTCCGGCGGAGCTTGCCGAAATTGGAATTATCGACAAAATATTTACGCGTGTGGGCGCTTCCGACAATATTTCTACCGGCGAATCCACTTTTATGGTGGAAATGAATGAAACCGCCAGCATTTTGAACAATATTTCAAATCGTAGCTTGGTTCTTTTAGATGAAATTGGCAGAGGAACTAGCACTTACGACGGGGTTTCCATCGCATGGTCTATCGCCGAATTTTTGCACGAACATCCACAATTCCGCGCCAAGGTTCTGTTTGCAACCCATTATCACGAATTAAACGATATGGCTTCGCAATTCTCGCGCATTCAAAATTATCACGTTTTGGTGAAAGAAATCAACAATAAGATTCTGTTTTTAAGGAAGTTGGAACGTGGTGGTAGTGAACACAGCTTCGGTATCCACGTTGCTCGTATGGCAGGAATGCCCTACCGTGTCTTGAAACGCGCCGACGAAGTGCTCAAACAATTGGAAGAGAGTCGCAAAAACAGGACAAATGAGAATCCTATCAAAAAAGTGAATAATGAGGGTTATCAGCTGAGTTTCATCGCTTTAGATGACCCGCTCCTTTTAGACATCAAAGACCAAATTATGGATTTGGACATCAACGCGCTTACCCCTGTTGAAGCTTTGATGAAATTAAACGATATTAAAAATCTTTTAGTGAAGAAGAAGAAGTAACGGAAAAAACATCATCTCCATTTTCCTTGATAACTTCTTGAGCAGCTTGATTTTGCATAATGCTGCCTCCCCACACGTTGAAGTCATAATCGTGCGGCGTCGTAAACCAACTATTGATATTCATCACCAAATCCAAAGTCGTTGTCCCGTCTGCCTGAATTTGAAAAGAATGGGGCACTACTACCTGAAAGTGATTATGAACATATTCCGTGATCTCACCGTTATCGTAAATTTGCCCGATTCCGGTATGGAAATTTAAACCCCGCACGGAATCCTGCAAGTTTCTCCATCTTCCATTAATTTGCATATAATGGTAACCACCTCCCAAAATGGAGGGCCAGCTCATAATATTTTCGGGCGGATTGACAAAATAACCGGAAATATTCTTTTCCGGCGGTAAACCAAATATAAAGGAAATACTATCATAACTCCCTGACGGTAAGTCATCTGTAATGTTCCAAGTATGCGTATTTTCTATATCCCAATCATAATAATGGATAGAATTATCAGCTTGAATTCGGACAACAGAACCGTCATTTTTATACAGCTTTAATTCTGAAATAAAAAACTTGACTTCATTCACTTCGTATGGATTTCCGGCAGCATTCGTATAGTTCATTACATCTGTAACTAACTGTATGCCATCAATTTGCATATCAAACGACAACATCAGTTTCCCTTTGCCTGGTACTTCGGGCGTTTCCTTCTTGCAGCCCGCAAACAACGCAACTGAGAGCAAAATAAGCGAACAAAAAATAGATCTATTCATTTTTAAAAGTAAAAATTACCATTCATCATTTTTCACAACAGGAGGTTGCATTCCGTCCACCAAAGAAGAGAGGAGTGCTTGAATTTGTTCATCAACTTCTTGCAGATTGACAAAACATTCCGGATCCCACTTTTTGTTGGTTTTGTCGAGCCAGATTTCTATTGGGGCAGCAGCGGTTGCACGGTAATTAAAATCCGTAATGGTATAACGGTAACGTCCTTCCTTACATTCCAACTTAAAATTGTAATAGACAATATTTTTCGTTAGTTTGGAACCGTCTTTTTGGTGGGAATAAACACGCACGGACGAATAAATATTCAATTCTTTTTTAACGGTATCTGCTGAGCGGATCACCTCAGCGGTATTTTTATAGAAAGATTTTGTCCAAACCAAGGCGCGGTCATAGAGCTCTTGCGCGGTTCCTTTTTCTTGAATAACTTCCTGATATGTAATGAGTTTTGTATCTTCATCTATCGGCATGTCGGGAGCCACGGGTTCTTGGTTTTTTTGCGCAAAACTTACGCCAATGGCAGCGCAAAACAGCATAATCAATGATAACTTTTTCATAATAACAATCATTTAATTTTGAAAACGCAAATGTACATCTTTTTTTTATTCAACTATCAGTGAAAAAAAATAAATTAAAAATTCCACAAATTATTTATTATAATACTGATTGACAATATTTTTGAAATCTCATATCATAAAGATTTTTTTCATCTTTCGGCACAAAAACATCTTCTATTAAGGTCCACCTCTCCGGATTGACAGGAGGGAAAAAGGCATCTGCCTGG
Organism: Bacteroidales bacterium; assembly: GCA_023229985.1. GTDB lineage: Bacteria > Bacteroidota > Bacteroidia > Bacteroidales > WCHB1-69 > UBA1756. The sequence continues at coordinate 27,169 of JALNYF010000025.1, forward strand.
AAATCAGCCAAAATTCGGGTAATATAAAGTGTTTCAACTTGATGGAGAAAAAGTTGATAAATGGTTTGTCCACCGATAATAAAAACGGTTTCGTCCCTTGAAATAGCTTGATACATAGCCGCGGGAGACGAAAATACTTCTGCTCCATCTGCTTTAAAATCAGGATTTTGCGAGAGAATAATATTTCTACGATTCGGCAAGGGTTTCACCTTCAAAGATTCCCAGGTTTTCCTGCCCATTACAATCGTATGTCCGGTTGTAATTTCCTTAAAATGCTTTAAATCATTCGGCAAATGACACAATAATTGGTTTTGAAAACCAATTTCTCCGTTGTTGCCCACTGCCACGATTAAATTCAGATTCTTCATTGCAAAAATTTATCGCAAAAGTACAAAAAGAATTGAAACATAAAGAGTTCCAAACAATAAAATTCTCTTTAAAAAAAGTAATACAATGATTACCAATACCACAGGCCGATTTTCACCCCCACAAAATGGTAGTATTTATTCACGGTTCGATTCGTGGTAACCAAAGAATAATCATAATCATAATTTGTTGATACAGAATATTTTAACGTTGTATTTTGCATTCTGTAGTCAGCGGCAATCATCAGAGCAAGATTGTCTTTAATTTTAATTTTTGCACCGAAACCGCTATTGAGGTGCCAGCCCGGAGTTGCGCCCTGAATCACGCGCTCCATCACTTCGGGCTTGGAAGAAACATACCATTTAAAAGCATAACCGACATTGACATACCAGTGCGGAGTCACGAAATGATCCATAAAGTTGATACTCAAATTGGCGGTCAGCGGAATAAACGCCGTTTTTTTCCACACATCAACGCCCAAGCCAATTCCGGAGGTCACGTAAGGATTAAACTGATACGCCAACAACTGATTTACATTGAAAACCATAATTCTATTATCAATCTGACGGTTCTCAAATTTCAAAATTCCAACACCGGCATTAAAACCTAACGATGTCATATACACAAACTTAGATTCCTTGGTTCGTTTTGTTTTGATATTCTGCGACTGTGCGCTTGGAATCATCAATAAACAACACAATATCAAACCGATAATACAATGATTCTTTTTCATAATTTATTTTGCTATAAGTTCTTGCGCGGCTAATAGGGCGGCATCACTCCATTTGTCACCACTCATCATTTTGGCTATTTCTACCGCACGTTCATCTTTTTCTAATTTCTTTATTTTTGTATAACTCTTATTTTCAACAACTTCTTTATACACCTGATAATGTACCTTTCCATGTGCCGCAATTTGTGGTAAATGAGTAATGACCAATAATTGTCGCGAAAGGGACATTTCTTTCATCAAATGGGCTACTTTTCCGGCTATTTCTCCGGAAATTCCTACATCAATTTCATCAAAAATGACGGTTGGCAGTACTGTTTTGTCGGAAAGTGTCGATTTAACTGCCAGCATCAGCCGCGAAATTTCGCCGCCCGAAGCCACTTTATCCAATTCCGACAATGCCACTCCTTTGTTGGCGGAAAAGAAGAATTGCACATTGTCAATGCCATTTTTTTGCAAAGCATCTGTTTCCGAAATCTTTACAACAAATTGTCCGTCAGTCATTCCCAACAAATGAATTTTGTTGGTGACTTGTTTTTCCAAAACGGGAATTATTTTTTTTCGTTGGAAAGAAAGGTATTTCGCTTGAGCCTCTGCCTTCAACTGAGCTTCAGATTTTTGTTGTTTCAAAGCAACGATTTTTTCTTCATCATCAGAAAAAGCGCACAATTCGTGACTAATCGCCTCTTTTTTCTCCAAAAGGTCCGCTACCGAGTTTACATGATGTTTCAATTGTAAACTGTAAATCAAGTCCATACGTTCTTTCAGCCGTTCCAATTCGTTCGGGTCAAATTCGGCTTTATTTTCTAAGGCGGACACGTCGGAGATGATATCTTTTATTTCGATATAATTGGATTCCAACCGTTTGCTAAGTTGTTCAATTTCTGCACTATACGGAGCAATTACACCACACAAAGACTTTACTTCACGAAGTTGGTCAAGGATACTGCTTTCTTGTTCGGAAAGAATTTGTAACGACTGAAACAGATTTCCTTTGATCGTTTCGGCATGAGTTAAAAAGTCGATTTTTTGCTCTGCTTCTTCTTGTTCATTTTCAATCAATTTAGCATCAGTCAATTCGTTCAGAACAAACTCCAAGAAGTCTTTCTTTTCCAATTGGCTTTTTTGTTTTTGCAAAAGCGTTTCCAAATCATTATCATATCGTTTAAAATCAGACAGATAAGACTGATATTCCGACAAATCTTTTTGAATTTGAGCAAATTGGTCAAGGACTTGCACGCGAAAATCGGCGACTTGGAACAACAAGTTTTGATGTTGGGAATGAATATCAATGAGTTTAGAAGTTAACTCTTTCAGCGTCTGCAAATTAACGGGTGTATCATTAATAAAGGCACGGGATTTCCCATTTTCGGTAATTTCGCGGCGAATAATAGTAATATCGTGATAATCAAGATTATTTTCCTCAAAAAAAGTTTTAATAGGCAAGCGAACAATGTCAAATTCTGCTTCTACGATACATTTTCTGGATTTGTCGAAGAGGACTGATGAATCGGCGCGGTTTCCCAAAATAAGTGCTAATGCTCCCATAATGATAGACTTACCGGCACCGGTTTCTCCGGTAATAACAG
>JALNYF010000075.1 GCA_023229985.1 Bacteroidales bacterium
GTTCTGTTCTGTTTTTACCTGTGTCTCGTTCGACATTTGCTACCCTCCTTCTGAGGTGATTTCTGTAAGAGGTTTCCCGGTGCCTGGGCACCGTAAGATATTTGCAGACCTCTCGGTGATATCTACCACAAAAAGTACGTCAACAAAACAAGGAAAATGGACAGTGATTGGAGTCGAATTACCGTCTGGCAGGTCGATTTCCGATTTTCATCGGAAAATCTGGCCAGAATTGCGGTGCATCACGCCTTGTCCACCATTTACCCTCCCGGTAAGTTTTCCATTTTTGCTTTTGAAACAAGATCCATGGGGGCTTGATAATTACGAATCCCTCATGCTGAAGATCAAGGCGTAAGGATAACGGTCTTCTCGGTAAGGTATTGTTCCAGGGCCTTAAGGCCGTTCTCGCGGCCTATGCCGCTGTTCTTGCTGCCTCCGAAGGGCACTTCCGGCGGTATTCTCATATGGCGGTTGATCCATAGGATGCCGCATTCTATTCGGTCTGCGGCCTCGCAGGCCGTTTCTATGTCCTTGGTCCATATCGAGGCCCCCAATCCGAATTTGGAGTCGTTAGCCATGCGTATCGCTTCACTCAGGTCCCCGAACCTCACTATCGGAAGCACCGGGCCGAAGATCTCCATGGTCATCAGCACGCTTCCCGGTTCCGGGTCTGCAATCAAAGTCGGCGAGTAGAAATTCCCCGGCCCCTCCAGTCTGGTGCCGCCGGTAACCATTCTCCCGCCGTCTTCGATGCTCTTCACGGCATCTTCCATATCCCTGACCCCGGAGGCGCTGTTCAGCGGACCCATGGTGGTTCCTTCGGCGGCACCGTTCCCCACTTTGATCGCTTCTGCTTCCTTTTTGAGTTGGGATATGAACTCGTCGGCGATGGTCTCTGCGACGAAGAGCCTCTTGACTGCCGTGCACGTCTGGCCGCAGTTGAAGAATCTTCCTGAGATTGCGCCTTTGACAGCCCTCTCCATGTCGGCGTCCTCGCAAACGATCATAGGATCGCTCCCTCCCAGCTCAAGGGTCAGCCGCGTCTTCCGGGGATTGATCGTCTTTGCGATCCTGTCCCCCGTTTCAACGGACCCGGTGAATGAGAGATGCCCAATCCTTTCGTCTGCTGCTATGGCAGCGCCCGCAACGGCGCCGCTTCCGGTGATCACGGCTAGAACGTCTCTTGGAAGTCCGGCGCGGAATAATATGTCCGCCATCCCGATGTTAGTAAGCGGAGTGGCAGATGCCGTCTTCAATATCATTGTGTTCCCGGACACCAGTGCCGGGCAGATCTTCCATGCCATTATCAGTGCGGGCATGTTCCAAGGGATTATCGCACCGCACACACCCAGCGGTGTCTTCTTAGTGAACGCGTAGCCGTAATCCGCCTTGGGCAGGGTTTGGCCGCTGATCGTTCCCGCAACGGAAGCGTAGAAGTCCATGACCGCCGCGGCACCTAGTATCTCGTATCTCGCCTCTTGGAGCGGTTTCCCCTGCTCTGCGGTCAGCACGGATGCCAGCCCCTCGACCTCCTGTCTCATGATCTCCGCGGCCTTGAACAGGATCTTACTGCGTGCCGTAGGATTCTGCACGGACCATTCCGTGAATCCTTTCTCGAGCATTCCGACGGTATCGTGCACCATATCCTCCGTGAAATCCTGCACTTCTCCGATCTTCCTGTTGTCGGCGGGGTTGAGAACATCCATGGCGTAACCTCTTCATTCTAGCTTGTTGATCAATGCATCGCAGAATGATATAGTGTCTGCGGTCCCTCCGAGGTCCGGGGTCCTTATCCCGGAGGATACGACCTCTTTTATGGCATCCTCGATCTCGCCATGGCATCTTATGCCGTTATGCTCGAGCAGCATGCCCGCGCTCCTTATCGCCGCTATCGGATTGGCGATACCTTTTCCTGCGATATCGGGCGCGCTGCCGTGGACCGGTTCGAAAAGTGAATGTTCTTCGCCGATGTTCGCGCTGGGAAGCATACCGAGTCCTCCGACGAGATGGCCCAGCGCATCGCTGAGTATGTCCCCGAAGAGATTCGTGGTGACTATCACATCGTATCTTTGAGGGTTATGTATGGCATCGAAGGTCAGTGCGTCTATGTACGCCGTTCTGTAAGGAACACCCATTTCGTCAGCCACCCTTATGCACGTGTCGCGGAAGAGCACGTCCGACTTCATGACGTTGGCCTTGTTGCCGATGGTCAGGGTTCCGTTCTTAAAATCCTTCAGCAGTATTTCGCATGCGCATCTTGCGATGCGCTCGCTCGCTTTCTTTGTGATCACCCGGAGGGTAGTGGACCTTTCCTCACCTATTTCCTCTATTCCAGAATACAGTCCTTCTGAGTTCTCACGAACCACCATTATGTTGAATCCCTCTCCGTGCACGGGTCTGAGATTGGCGTAAAGACCCAGTTCCTTTCTTATCTTCAGCATGACGCTCTTGTAGTTCGGGTCCGGAGGGGTGGTTATGGCGCCGAAGAGGATCGAGTCCACCTCTCTGAGGGATTCGATATCCCTGTCGTCGCATCCGATGCCGCATTTTTCCCATTTACCGTATCCGATCTCAACTTCGAGATATTCTGTATCCGGAGCGTAGTGATCAAGGACCCTGACGGCCTGAGGTATAACTTCCTTGCCTATTCCGTCGCCCTTGACCAATGCGACCCTCATATCTCTCTTCTCCTCAGCTCTATGATGCCGCCCGCATCTATTATCTCCTTCATTTTGTCAGATAGTTTCAATGCCTGGTATCTGCGCCCGTTGATCTCTACGGACGATTCTTCAAGGGATATCGATATATCGTCCCCGTCCCCGCATATGAAACCATTAGGTATCTCGAACATGGGTATGCCCCGGTTGACGGCATTCCTGAAGAATATCCTGGCGAAGCTCTCTGCGACAACTGCGACGACTCCTGCTTCCTTCAGCGCTATGGCTGCCTGCTCCCGCGATGAGCCGCACCCCATATTCTTCCCTGCGACTATTACGCTTCCATTGAGACGGGAGGCCAGGCCGGGATCGAGATCCTCGAAGGCATGCTCTGCCCAGACAGATTTGTCCTTTGTCCTGAGATATCTTCCGGCGATTATCTGATCAGTATCAACGTCGTCGCCGAGCCTTATGGCGGCACCCTTCACAGGAAGTCCCCCGGCGAGGTTATCTCTCCTTTCAGCGCGGAGAACGCCGCGGTCGTAGGCGACGAAAGGAAATACTTCGCGCCCACGCCCATACGGTTCCTGAAATTCCTGTTGGCGGTCGAAAGTCCCGTTTCGCCCTCTCCCAGCACACCTTGGTGCGCTCCGAGACAGGGGCCGCATCCGGGGTTGCCGACCACGGCCCCGGATTCGATGATGTCCCTCAGAACACCGGTATCCACCGCTTTGAGGAGAACGGCCCGTGAAGCGGGGACGACTATCGTCCTCACTTTGACCCTTTTCCCTTTTACGATGTCCGCGAAACGCTTCAGGTCCCCGTATCTGCCGTTGGTGCATGTGCCTACGAACACCTGATCCAACGGGGTCCCTTCGAAATCGGATACGGGCTTGACATCATCCACCCTGTGGGGCACCGCGAGCAAAGGCTCCAGGTCGTCAAGCCGGATCGTTTCTTCCCTTATGTAATCGCAATCCTCCGCCTTTTGCGGGACCGCATCTCTTCCGTGGTCCCTGAGATATCTGCATGTTACGTCGTCAGCGTAGAACAGGCCCGCCTTGGCACCGGATTCGATGGACATGTTGGATATCGTCAGCCTGTCATCCATCTCCAAGTTGTTGTCGCCTGTGAACTCTATCGCCTTGTAGGTCGCCCCTCCGGCTCCCAGTAATCCTATGTAGCGGAGGGCCGCGTCCTTTGCTTCCGTGTACTTGGAAAGCTTGCCTTCCAGCCGGATGTTGATGGTCTCCGGCACCTTGAACCAGGTCTCGCCGGTGGCCCAGATCGATGCCATGTCGGATGCTCCGACGCCTGTAGCGAATGCTCCGAAGGCGCCCATTGTGCAGGTGTGGGAGTCCGCGCCCACGACGATCTCGCCGGGAGTGACGATGCCTTCGCTCATCACCTGATGGCATATTCCCTCGCCGATGTCATGGAAGTCCATTCCGTTATCGAGTGCGAATCTTCTCAGCTCGGCCTGCAGATCTGCCGTGGTGGAATTGTTGGCCGGCACTATGTGATCGTAGACGATCGATACCCTATCAGGTTTTGATATCCTGCCGGCGCCCATCTCCCTGAACGCCATAAGGGCCTGGACCCCGGTCCCGTCATGTGCCAGGGCTCTATCAACGACAACATCGACGAAGCTTCCGGCATCGCCCTTCAGTATCTTCTCGGATAAAGTGCTCAATCACTTCGTCCCCCTGGCATTGCGAATGAGCTCCTTGAGGACATCAGAGGTTATGGCGCATTTTCCCTCGCTCCTCTCCTTCACATCATGCAGGACCCTGTCCATCTGAGAATCATCGAGTTCGCACCCGAAGGTCCTGGCTATGTGCTCGAGAGCCTTCCGCCCGGTATGCTTTCCGAGTACGAACCTCTGTTCGCCGCCCACCATCTTCGGCGGGAAGTACTCATAGGTATTGCTGTCAACCAGCAGGGCGGCGATATGTATGCCGCTCTCGTGGGAGAAAGCATTCTCCCCCACCACGGCCTTGGTTCGGGAAAGGGAGAGGCCGGAGTACTTGGAGACCATTTCGGAAAGGCCTGTAAGATGTGTCAGATCGTATCTGTCCACGCCTCCTTTCATCTTCAACGCTACTAAGAGCTCCTCAAGGCTCGCGTTGCCTGCACGCTCGCCTATGCCGTTCACCGTCGTGTGGAGCTGGAATGCACCGCACTCTGCCGCAGTGAAAGCGTTGGCGGTTGCCATTCCCATGTCGTTATGGAAATGCACGCACAGCCTGTTCCTCAGGTCCTTCGTCAGTTCTCTGACCATATCGGCGGTCTGCAGGGGAGTGAGGCATCCTACGGTATCAGCCAGGCTGCTGTACGTGGCCTTGTGCTCGTAACCCTGTCTGAACATCTCCTTCAGGAATGAGATATCGGTCCTCGAGCCGTCTTCGGCGGAGAACCTCACCTGCAGTCCGTGATCCACGGCGTGGTCGACCGCTTCCAAAGCCTGTGCGAGCATCTCCTCTCTTGTCTTCTTGTATTTGACCTTTATATGCAGGTCGGATGTGGCGAAGAAGATGCTCACCAGGTCCACGTCGCAGCCTATGGCCGCATCCACATCTGATATGATCGATCTGGAGAGACAGCATATACGGGCACCCAGTCCGGCGTGGGAGATCCTCTTTATGCATTCCTTCTCGCTGTCGCTGACGCTGGGGAATCCCGCCTCGATGACCTCGATGCCTATTGCGTCAAGACCGTGGGCGATGTCAAGTTTCTCCTGACACGTGAATGATACCCCGGGAGTCTGTTCTCCGTCTCTGAGCGTTACGTCGCATATCTCAATATCTAATGGTTTCATGTTTTTCATCCTCCGGACACTTTGCTTCAAAAATGAAAGTCTTAGGTTTGATCACTGGCTCTTTTAGAATGCTCATATCATCGAATGTCTGCGGGTCTGCCCACTGTATGTATCTCGCAACATCGGCTATATCCCCGCCCGTCATCCCCATCCTTCTATTCTTCAGTACAATGGTCAGAAGAGGCAGCTCCTTCTCGTACACGTCTGCCAGGGCATTCATGCCCGAATGCAGTAATGCGTAATCCCCGGTTATCGCTATCCCGACGGAACGTGCGGCGACGGCGACGGACGACCCCAATCCGTAGTTCGCTATTCCTATGCGATAAGGGTCCTTCATAGCCAATAAGACACAGCCGGTGTCCAATATGACATCTATTCCCTCTTTGGAGATATACTCAAGAAGAGGCTTGTAGGGGCAGTTCCTGCAGAATGTCTTGCTGTATCCCTTGATTCTGAAGGTCTCCGGTTCGTTATGCTCTTCCTTGAACAGCCTGTCGGCCTGTTCGGCACGGCCCTTCATGGTGAGGTCTCTGTCCGTCAGCCTTCCGTATCCCCGGACATTCGGTACAGCGGGGATGCACCGGTCGCTGATGACCGTTCTAAGCTGCAGATCGGTCACTCTCAGGAGTGTCACTCTTGAAAATCTCTCTGATTCTTCGAATGCTCTTTCGAGACTGCCGTAGGCATCTTCCATGCACAGTTCAACCAGTGGGATCGAGGCCACTTCCGAATAAGGTCTGGTATCCTGGCGGTTCTGCGAGCCTTCGGCCATGGTATCGTCGCCCGATATCAGGACCACTCCGCCTATCAAACCCTGAGTGGTGGCGTTCACCAGCGGGTCCGCAAGGGCGTTTACACCCACGTTCTTCACGATCACGACGGACCTTCTCCCCATCAGAGAGTCTCCGAGCGCATATTCCATGGCTGTTTTCTCATTTATCGCAAAAACTGCATCAGAGTATTCGGCAAGTTCGGTTATAGGGTAGCCTGGCACCGAATACGATGTGTCGCTCAGCGCTCTTATGCAATCGGCCAGTAATCTTCTCATAATGGGTCGATTCTCGTACCAGATATCTGCACATCCCTATAGCCGTATATTGATTTTCATATTACGGCACCGTCCGTTAGCGAAGCTATCAGGAGACCTGTTCCGAGGCTGCCGCTCGGTCATCAGCGATCTTCAACATCAGCACCGTGATGAAGGCCGCAGCACACGCGATCGCAGAAAGCGCGAACGCAGGAGTGAGGTCCGAGTCCGACACCAAGGTGGACAGGAACGGGAACAGCAGCGCAGAGGCCCCGAATCCCAGGGTCACCATGCCGTAGTTCGTTCCCATATTCTTGGTGCCGAAGTGATCTGCCGTCACCGCTGCGAATGTGCCGGAAGCACCTCCGAAGGCCAGGGAGATCAGTGCTACGCACACCAGGAATAGGATCCCGTGGGCGAATATCATGGCGAGCACCCCCACCGCAGTCATCGATATTATCAAGAACAGGGCCTGCGTGCGCCCTATCCTGTCGGACAGCCACGTTATCAGGAGACGCCCGGATGCGCTGAATAGGCCGGTGATGATCACTCCCGACACTGCGTAGCTCCCCAATCCCCTCTCCGTCGCCAGGGTGACCAGATGGGGATTCAGGACGAAGAACGCCGGGAGGGTGAAGAACATCGCAAGAGTGATAAGATAGAACGTGCGCGTCCTCAGTACTTCTCTGGGTGTATACTGCCTCTGCTCCAGGTTCCTTTTGGCGGTGATGCCCGGCACCGTGTATCCCGCGGGGGGGTTGCTGAGCATCAGGGATGCGGCCACGCAAATGATCATGAATGATATGCCGAATATCATGAATGTCTCCGGTACGCCCACATCCTCCAGGAGGAAATTCGCCAGAGGCGAGAATATCACCAGGGAGAATCCGAAGGAGCCCACCATGGCCCCGGTGGCGAACCCGCGCCTGTCTGGGAACCATTTCTGCACACAGGCCACTGTGCATGAGTAGACGATACCGACGCCGACGCCTCCGGTGAGGCCGTACGTGAGGTAGATCAGATCGGCCGATCCCGGACCGAGGAATGCGGTCGCGAGTATGCCTCCGGACATCAGCAGGCTGCCCAGGGCAGCGACGGACCTGGGTCCGAACCTGTCTTGGAGATTGCCTCCCAGGAGCATTCCCACCACAAAG
>JALNYF010000076.1 GCA_023229985.1 Bacteroidales bacterium
TTGCTTTGAACTCCGGCGTAAATTTTCTTCTTGTTGCTTTTTTCATAATGGTTGCAAAATTAGTCTTTTTTTTAACTTAGCTACCAGTCTCAAAATATGGCAGTATTATAGTCACCTATTTTGACAAAGAACAGAAAGAGAGCATTGCAAGGTTCATCTTCACTTCTACCAATCTTAATAAACCTTGTTACACACGAATGGAATCCTCGGCATTTTCTGTTCTGGAAAAAGAATTACTTGACATAAAAGTCAAACTGATTAAACAAATCTCTGATAGGAAATATAAAGTAACTATACCGCAAGGCTTTGACCCTAACTTGATTCTCATAAAAGAAGACCCCATATATAAGCTCTATCTGATAATGGGAACAACCGAATCCGGAGTGATCCCTTTTGGCAATGATTATTTGTTCATTTCAAATTCCAAAGCAAAGATTACATTTTGGAAAAAATTTCATTCCGGAATGCTTCCGGTAAAGGCTGAAATTGACGGACATAAAACAACAGAAGCATATCATTCTCATTTGCGCACCACTCCATATATCACAGCAACAGAGATTTGTACTTTCAGACTTTATGCTCAATATACGGAGTTAGAGAAATTTTCGGTATACTCCCCTGCAATTCAGAAAACGATGACATATATTTTGAAAACTAATAAAATTGAAGTGGAGGAATAAAAAACGCTGACTAACTAAGGTGAAATCTAGCGGACGGAAAGCAATTTGAAGGAGAGTACGTCGGAGTGCCCGCAAGAAGGAAAAGTAGATAAAATGTGATCTCATAGCATGCTGAAAATTAATTCTATCCAAACTAAAATATCAAAACACACCCTAATCAATTAATCTAGACTGGACTACATTACGAGCCTTAACCGTGAGGTTAGAAATGGATTGGAAGAACTTTTTTCTCGATGAGCAAGAGCAGAACAAATTTCAAACTAATCTAGATTTGTCAGAGTTGCTTCACAAGACGGTGAAGTTGAAGGGTGTTGTCTCCTTTCTGATAATACAGAATATGGTTGGCAAGCCTAGTTTTTTGCCTCAATGAGCAATTCACAATGGACGCAACTTGATGAAACATTGAAGACAGGCTTTGCAAAGCACCCGAATTTGGGTAAGTATTACAACTGTTTTCCATTAGACAGACAAGACCCGAAAATACAATTACAAAGGGAAAACGTAAAGGGCAACAAGTGAACTATTTCCCCCACACCACCCAATTTTTTTTTCCAAAATCTCAGGCACAAAAAAAGGCGAACCGACAAGTTCGCCTTTTTCATCATTATCATCAAACTATTTTGTAACTCTTTCGAGCCATCTAACCATACCAAACATCACGCCCATAGATACTAAGCAAACTACGAGGAACACTGTCCAGCATTTCCAAATAGGCCAAGAATTATACATTAATGGCCCGATCCATAACAGTAAATTACCAACGGCAGTAGCACCTAACCAAAGACCTTGGCACAAACCAAGTAAATGTTTGGGGGCAACTTTTGATACGAACGACAAACCAAGTGGGGAGATAAATAACTCTGCTACAGTTAAGAAGAAATAGGTAACGATGAGCACCCACCAATGTGCTTTGTCTCCAATTTGCTGATCAATAGGTTCTGCACGGAATTCATTTGCAGAAGGATAGCCTTGGGTATAGGAGAAAATGGCGAGGAATAAAAATGCCAAACCGGCAATAAACATACCAATAGCGATTTTTTTAGGCGTGGAGATTCCTTTTCCTTTACTTTCGAGGGCACCAAAAATCAATACGATGATCGGTGTTAAAACGATTACGAAGAAAGGATTGATGGCTTGCCATACTTCCGGAGCAACATCCGTAGAATCGACAAAGTCACGAGCGAAGAAAGACAAAGACATTCCGTTTTGGTGGAATGAGAACCAGAAAAAGATAACAATACCTAAAACTGCAAACAAGGCAGCCATACGTTGTTTGATTTCCTTTGCCATTACTCTTTTTTCTTCCTGCGTATAAGTTACGACATCCTGACTTGCTTTTTTCAAAGGATTCGGGAATCTTTTTTGGCATGAAATGAATATCACTAAAGAAATCATCATCGCAACAACAGAAGCGATAAACGAATAATGAATCCCTTCGTTAAATATCTGCAAGTAATCCGTGCAAGATTTGTTTAAATCAGCTATTGAACCACCGGCACTTGTCATTAATTGTTTCAAGTTTGTCAATGCTTCCGGTGCCATTGCTGCGGCATCATTAATATATTGATGGCAGAGTGCCGGAAGTTGAGCATTATAAATCAAGTCATTAGCACCCAACCACCATTCGCGAAGAAGGGGAGCTACAAAAGGAGCAATCAAACCGCCAATATTGATAAACACATAAAAAAGTTGGAATCCCGGGTCTCTTCTACTTTTAGCATACTCCAATTCTTTGATCCCTTTCTTGGCTGCTTCAGCTTCGAAGTTGTCATACATCTGACCTACGATGGCTTGTAAGTTGCCTTTAAACAGACCATTACCAAAAGCAATCAGGAAAAGTGCGAAACAAGTCAATGGGAGAAGCCATGAAGTGTTGCCCGCTGTAGCTAAAATAGGAATAGAGAGCAAAATATAACCGGTAGCCATGATGACAAGACCTTTTCGAATGGTACCTTTGTAATTTTGAGTGCGGTCGGCAATAATACCGCCCAAAAGACTGAGGATATAAATACCGGCATAAAAGAAGGAATAAATTGTTCCACTGGTTTCTTCGGGTAATCCGAATTTAGAGCATAGAAATAAGACCAGAACCGCATTCATAATATAGTAGCCGAAACGCTCTCCCATATTACTTAATGCTGCGGCAAAAAGACCTTTTGGATGATTTTTAAACATAATAAGTGTTTTTAATTATTAATAATTGATTGATCGTTTTTCTAAAAGCGGGCAAAAATACAAAAAAAAATAAAACCACCTGCATTTTCTCATATTTATTTATTCATGCACGAAAACGATATCTCATCTTCTCATTCTTTCAAAAAATTATTGCCAACATCGCCTAATAAAAAATCCCAAAATATAGTTCCTTTTTGTTTTCCACCTTTTCTGTTTTAAATAAACCGTGTCCGATTCTTTCCCAAATACATTCCGACATTCCAACCCATGACGTGAATAGAAACATCAACCGAAATGCCACCATCGCGACACAAATAGTGGTATATCCATAATCATCGACTCATTTTACGCAGCATCACCACCACAACCGTATCGGACATTATTTTTACGATTCGTTTTAACTTTGATGCTGTTCATATAGTCAAACAAATCGATTTTATTCTGAATTTTGTTCTTGATTTTGATTAAAGTATCAACATAAAATATTAGCCATGAACAATTTATTATTTTCGTTACTCATTCCTTTTATGCTGTCCACCTCGCCCGACAGCACATTCATCAACACAGATTCCACCTTTCCTTACACCTCACCCGACAGCGCATTCGTCGGCACAGACCCCACCTTCGACAAAGAAAACTGCACGTGCAAAGGCATTCCGCTCTATGGTAGAGTAAAAGTTGTAACGGCTTTTGCAGATTTTAATGTCAAGGTTACTGAAACATTTCCGGATTTAAAAGTAAAGAAAGTAGAGAATTGGCCGGATGAATGTGGAAAATGGAAATTTGTAGAATCATTTCCTGATTTTACCATCAAATTTGTGGATGCATTTCCTGATTTTACGATCAAATTCGTGGAAAATTGGCCCGGAACCAAATGATATTCAGTCTTTATTTTTTTTAAATCTTTACCGGACAGCAATAATTTTGTATTTTTGCCGAAATGAAAATAGGATTCAACATCATTCTAATAGCCAAACAAACAACAACATAATGAAACATATTGGTCCACATGTCAGTGCATCGGGCGGGGTTGAAAATGCGCCGATAAACGCCCATGAAGTGGGAGCTACCGCTTTTGCACTATTTACAAAAAATCAACGGCAATGGAAATCAGCACCGTTATCTGCTGAAAATATCCGAAAATTCAAGGCTAATTGTCAAGAATATGGTTTTGCAGCTGACTACATTTTGCCCCACGACAGTTATTTGATTAATTTGGGACAACCTGATAATGAGTTACTTCAAAAATCGCGAGATGCTTTTTTAGATGAGATGCAGCGTTGTGAGCAGTTGGGACTGACGATGCTTAATTTTCACCCGGGCAGTCACTTAAGCCTCATCAGCATAGATGACTGTTTGAAGAGAATTTCTGATAGTATCAATTGGACATTGGAACGAACGAGCGGGGTCACGGCAGTCATTGAGAACACCGCCGGACAAGGCAGTAACGTTGGATTTAGTTTCAGCCATTTAGCTCAAATCATTGATAAAGTGGACGATAAAAGTCGCGTCGGCATTTGTATTGACACTTGTCACACCTATTCTGCGGGCTACGACCTCAAAACAGCAGCGGGCTACGAAGCAACGTGGCAGGAATTTGATAACATCGTAGGAATGAAGTATTTGCGAGCGATTCACCTCAACGATACCAAAAAAGAACTCGGCAGCCGCGTGGACCGCCACGACAGCATCGGAAAGGGACTTTTCGGACTCGCCTTTTTTGAAAGAATCATGAAAGATGACCGTTTCAATCATATTCCGTTCATTTTGGAAACACCCGATGACTCACTCTGGAAATCAGAAATTGAGCTGCTTCAACAGATGGCGAATCATTGATTGAATTTTAGAGAATTAGAAAGGGAAATTACCTCGCAAAAACATATTTTTTGGTTATTTTCCGATACAAATTGTAATCTCCTGCTAATATACTATTGGTATTTAATTATTTACAAGGATTCTAAAAGGGACTACGAAAATGCCGTCTTCTCGTCAGTATGCGTAAGGGTCGGCACGACATACTGTTTCATCCTTTCCCCTTAATCACCTCATATCTCATCACCCATCAAACCTTTTTCCAAACCTATGCCTTGTTTTGGCATAGGTATATACTATTTTTGCGGCGTGAAAAAAAACAGAAACCGCAGCAGCCGAAAAGCGTTCAACAGAGTAGGCATTTATTAACAGTTGTGCCCGACACGGAACAGGGCAAAGTATTATGCCAAATATGATTAAATTTGGAGAGGAATTGATAAGAATCAATTCGAAAGATGCCCGTCATTTGGAATATTCCAAGAATGGTGGCACCACTTGGCTGGTGCGCTACAACGGCATAACTTGTGGAAACTTCTACGACTTGATGGACAACGGCAGCGAACTCCTCGCGCAAACGGAAAAGGGGCTCTACTATTCTAAGAACAAAGGAATAACGTGGCTGTTCCGCCATAAATAATGCGGTAAGGGAGAAGAGGATGAACCATCGTGTTCATCCTCATTTTTAATAATATTTAGAGGGTGTGGCGGAATTAAAGAAAAAATTTTATCATCCAATTTAACCACTATACAAAAAATATTTATTTTTGCAACTCAAACAGGATTAAAAACATCTTGTTTTTCATAGAGGGCAAGAACCCAGAGTAAATATTAACACGATAAACAATAAAACTATAGGATGCAGGGAGTAGTAGTCGCAGTTGTATTCATAGGCATAGTCGTAGGCGTAGTCATAGCTATCGCATTTCTCATCAATGGTGTTCCTAGCATGCATACGAGTATGAACAGCGCCAAGATGAAAGGCGAGAGAGGAGAGGCTCGTGTCATCAAGTCACTGGAAACACTCCATGAGGATTACTTCACGATGAATGATGTGGTGCTGAGGACTGGGTATGGTACTACCCAGATAGATCATGTGGTAGTTTCTAAATATGGTATTTTTGTGATTGAAACGAAAAACTATGAAGGGAAAATATATGGTGATGATGATAAAGAGAAGTGGAAGCAGCTGTTTGTCAATGATGTACAGTACAGAAGGAGTTGGAAAACTTATACATATGTGACAAAGAACTTTCTCTACAATCCAGTGAGGCAGTCAAAAGGACATGCTTATCATGTCAAGCAACTTCTGAAGGGTTATCCAAATGTTCCAGTTGTGCCCATGGTGGTGTTTGCCGGTGGTGCAGATTTATCAAGTGTGAGAACGCATTCATGTGTAATTCATAAAGAGCAGATGATTCCGTTTATCAACCAATATAAGGTACCGTATCTGACTGATGAGGAAGTGCTGGATATTCGTACGAAGCTAATGCACCAGAATGTGAGAGAAGAGGTTAAAGACAGTGAGCATGTGAAGTATGTGCGCGAGCACGTAGAACGTAATAGGCAGTCCGTCAATGCGGGTATATGTCCAAGATGCGGTGGAAAAATGGTATGGCGAAAGGGTAAATATAGTTCGTTCTATGGATGCTCCAATTATCCTAATTGTAAGTATACCGCTTATAACTAAAGCGGATTTAAATTCTAATTAAATCCGCTTTTATTCAAAATTATTACAGAAAATCTGTCCTTATTTGCCGATACAGAATTTTCCAAAAATTGTATTTAAAATATCATCGTCGGTAATGGTTCCGGTGAGTAGTCCAAATTTTTCTAAAATGTCGCGCACATCAATCGCAATCAAATCCGTAGGAACTTTTTCTTGCAAACCTTGCTCAATATGCTCAATATCTTCGCGAATTTTAGACATCAGGTCATAATGGCGAGCGTTCGTGAGCAATAAATTATCAGAAATATTGCGTCCCTGCACAAATTTGACCAATAACTCCCCAATTTCATCAATATTAACTTGCCTCTTGGCAGAGATATAGACCACATTTCTATCTTCCCACTTCAAGAATTGCTTAGGTGTTTGCCGCAATTGGTCAATTTTGTTGGCGACAAAGATAAATTTTTTATGGTCTATGTCAACATTTTGTTGAATAAATAACATTTCTTCTTCAATTTCAGAAATGGAAGTATCGTTAATATCAATTAAATACAAGATAATGTCGGCTTTTTCGATGGCGCGGAATGTTCTTTGAATCCCGAATTGTTCAATCTCATCATCGGAACTTCGTATTCCGGCAGTATCAATGAATCGAAAAGAAATACCTTCAATGGTAAAGACATCCTCAATTGTATCGCGAGTGGTTCCGGGAATATGGGAGACAATGGCTCTATCTTCCTGTAACATAGCATTTAACAAGGTAGATTTCCCCACGTTGGGTTTCCCGATAATGGCAACGGGAATGCCATTCTTGAGTACATTTCCCAACTTAAAAGATTCTATCAGTCCCGAAATTTCATTTTTCAAATCTGCCAATAGCTTCACAAATTGCTTTCTGTCAGCAAATTCCACATCTTCTTCACTGAAATCAAGTTCCAACTCCAAGAGAGCCGACAAATCAATAAATTGCTGCCGTAAGTCATTCATTTTTTGTGAAAAAGCACCTTTCAACTGATGAATGGCCAATTTATGAGAACTTTCTGACTGTGAATCAATTAAATCGGCAATTGCTTCCGCTTGAGGCAGATCCATTTTACCATTCAAAAAAGCACGCATGGTAAATTCGCCCGGGTTTGCCAATCTACAACCCGAATTCAACAACAATTCCAAGATTTTTTGCTGAATAAAACGCGAACCA
>JALNYF010000026.1 GCA_023229985.1 Bacteroidales bacterium
CAACTACTATTTGGCACTCAGCTATTATCTTCCCATAGAATTGAATGAGTTTTATATTGAAAGAAAGGAAGATGTAAAAGAAATTATTGCTGCTGCCGACAGAATGTACGCAGTATGCCCATATTACAAAATCAAAATTCATCTTTTTACCGCCCGCGTGGCTTACCTCACTGAAGATTTTGCGACAGCTATCAAACATGCCAATGTCTTAATTGAAAATCCCGATTTGGTGAAAGAGATGAGCGACTTGGAAGAAGCCGAGTTGATTGTCAAAAAATCGCATTTCTTTGACCAATTGCTGAATAATCCGGTTCCTTTCGACCCGAAACCGATAGAAGGCATCTCCACCGATAAAGATGAATACTTGGCTACCATTTCTCCGGACGCGGAATTTTTCTATTTTACCCGCCGCCAATCCGTTCAAAAATCAGGCCCTTTTGGTTCGGAAACCGTTGACAAAGAGTTCTTTTCATACAGCCAACAAGACCGCACCGGCAATTATGGCACCGGTATACCGCTTCCGTATCCTTTTAATGAATCGGAGGGCGAAGGAAGTCCTACCATCAACTTGGCAAACGACCTCCTCATCTTTGCCAAAATGAATGAAGTAAAATCAAAAAATAAGGATAATTGCGAAGTAGTTTACCCTAACTACGACTTGTACTATTCCCGATTTGACGGAGAAGATTGGTCTGACCCACAATCAATTGGAGATGAAGTAAATAGAAAAGACTCGTGGGAATCCCAACCCTCATTAAGCTCCGATGGAAAATATCTGTTCTTTGCCAGCGACAGACCCGGCGGCTTCGGAAAATCCGACATCTGGATGACGGAACAAGATGCCAACGGTAATTGGAAATCCCCCGTCAATCTCGGCGGAACCATCAACACCAAAGGAAACGAGCGCTCGCCTTTCCTCCATACCGACAGTAAAACGTTGTACTTCTCCTCGTCGGGGCACGATGGCATGGGCGGCTTGGACATCTTTTATTCTAAAATGAATGAAAACGGGTCTTGGCATCAACCGGTCAATATCGGCTATCCTATCAATTCCGAAAACGATGAGGTTGATTTTTTTGTCAGTTTAGACGGAACAACAGCATACTTCTCTTCCAACAACATTGGCAACAAAGATTGGAACATCTATCGTTTTGAACTTTACGAATCCGCCCGTCCGCAAAGCATGGCAATTGTTAAAGGGAAAGTGACGACCGACGACCAAGAAGGAATCAGTGCAGTGGTCGAATTGCGCGACACCGAATCGCATGTCATTGCAACCACTACCGTCAATGAAAATACAGGCAAATATGCGATCGCTACTGAATTGGAAAATACCCAAAGTTCTAATCTGATCGTTAATATCAAACAAGATGGCTATGCTTATGATACAAAATTGGTCACCATTACTGAAGATTGTCACCATATTGTAACATCTGATGCCGAAGTAAAAAGAATCGAAGTGGGAAAAGTTTGCGACTTGCACGATATTTATTTCGGAACTAACTCATTCGTACTCAGTGAAGAATCGAAACGACTAATTGATCTTTTTGTCGATTTTCTGCTAAATAACGGCACAGTCAAAGTTGAAATACAAGGGCATACCGATAATATTGGAAACGACAATGACAACTTGGAGCTTTCCGACAGACGTGCCAAATCGGTGTACAGCTACTTGATTGAGAAAGGGATAGCTCCCAACCGATTGCGCTATAAAGGTTACGGCGAGAGCAAGCCGATTGCCGACAACAATGAGGAAACCGGACGCGCCAAAAACAGACGCACCGTTTTTTTAATCTTAGCCCAATAAAAAATGTACTCACTTCCGCCATTTTTTGAACGTAAAAATCACTTCATTCAATTACTATTTTTGCTGTTTTTTGTAATTGGCGGGATCATCCTATTTAATCTTTTGGGGCAGCTCATTGCCAAGGGAATATGGGATAATTCCGTTTTGCAGTCACCCACTGCCGGTTACGTGCGCTTTAGCCAATTTTTTAGTACAATCGGCTCGTTTTTTATTCCGGCACTTCTTTTTTCATATTGTGCACAAAAAAAGTTTTTCACCTATTCCTACGCACAAATCCTGCCAACTCCTAAGAATTGGCTCATTATCAGCATTTTGGCTGTTTCCCTCATACCGATCATTTCTTTCTTTATCTATCTCAATCTGCAACTGAAACTTCCTTCCGATTGGGCAGTTGTCGAAAATTGGATGCGAATGATGGAAGAAGAAAGTCAAAAATTGTTATTATTGATCACAAATGACCCACGAATATCAATTTTATTGCTGAATCTTTTTATATGTGCCGCACTTCCCGCCATTGGCGAAGAATTTTTCTTTCGGGGAACCTTGCAACAGCTTTTTAATCAATGGTTTAAAAACAAACACGTCGCAATTATCGTGACTGCCTTTCTATTTAGTGCCATTCATTTGCAATTCTACGGATTCATTCCGCGCTTCTTATTAGGGCTATATCTCGGTTATCTGTTCGTTTGGACAGGCTCCCTTTGGGCACCCATCTTCGCACATTTTCTCCATAACGGCATTTCTGTCGGCATTCAATACTTTGCTAATCAACAAGGTATAGAACCTGAAATGAATTATTTGCTGACGGACGAGTTGCCGATGCTGATCATCTCCATCGTCATCAGTACAGTCGGCATTTTCCTGCTTTGGCAACTCAATCATTCCAAGAGAATAAAAAATTAAAAAAACTTAATATGTCTGAAGTTAAAAATAGAAATTCGATTGCATTTGTTGCCATTGTGTCTCTTTTTTTCATGTGGGGATTCATTACTTGCCTGAATGACATACTGATACCACAATTAAAAACGCTGTTTGAACTTAATCGTGCCGGCTCGATGTTCGTGCAGTTTTGTTTTTTTGGAGCCTATTTTTTGGGGTCATTGGTTTATTTTCTTATTTCCATTTTGCACGGCGACCCCATTGCCAAAATAGGCTACAAAAAAGGCATTATTGCCGGGTTGGTGGTGGCTGCGATTGGTTGCGCGCTTTTTTATCCGGCATCCATTTTGAAATTATATCCCATTTTCTTAACCGGTTTATTCGTTTTGGGGCTGGGACTTACCTTATTACAAATTACTGCCAATCCTTACGTCACAATTTTAGGGACACCGGAGACAGCCTCGGGCCGGCTCAATTTATCGCAAGGTTTTAACTCGCTGGGGACTACCTTAGCTCCCATGATTGGAGGCATTTTAATGTTTAAATTATTTAATGTAAGTAATTTACATATTCCATATCTTATTTTTAGTGCCATTTTTTTTGTGTTGGCACTCGTTATTTTGTTTATTCCGCTGCCCACTTTTGAAAGTCCCGAAGCACGGAAAGCGGGCGCAGGCGCATTAAAACATAAAAACTTGATTTTGGGCATCTTTGCCATTTTCTGTTACGTAGGCGCAGAAGTCAGCATTGGCAGCAGTTTCATCAACTTTGCCAAAGAGTTGCTCCCCGATATTTCAGAACAAAGTGCAGCCAACTATCTTGCCTTTTATTGGGGCGGTTTAATGATTGGTCGCTTCTTGGGCGCACTTACCATGATTTCTTTTAAAAATAAACTCCGCCAATACGGATCCATGACGCTGGTTGCGATAGGGACATTTGCTATTATAATCATTATCAATTATATACTTCATTCCGACAGCTTTCGTCCCGTGGAAATGTTGCCTTACCTAATCTTTATTGCCATCAATTTATTGGGATTTATGATTGGGAAGAACCACCCATCCAAGATGATTTCAGTATTTGCGGGTATTGCCATTATTTTATTGATTATCGCGATGATAACTACGGGCAAGGTTACGCTTTGGCTCGTATTGGGAACCGGATTATTCAATTCCGTGATGTGGGCAAATATCTTTTCCGCTTCAATTGCAGGATTGGGAAAAGACACGGCACAGGGATCGTCATTATTGGTTATGGCAATCTTGGGCGGTGCCATTTTGCCACTCATTCAAGGAGCTTTTGCCGATTATTTGGGCGGGTACCATTATTCATTTATTATTCCCATCTTGGCTTACGCTTACTTAATCTTTTTTGGTATGAAAGTGCGAAACTAATTAATTGATAGACTTTTACATTTATTCGTAACCTGCTCAGTTTGGGTCGTTACACTTATTTTGACGGAGGTGGGGAAATATTTGAAATAATTTATGAAGAGCAACAAAGAATCAAAAAAATACCCTAATTTTGCCGTTGCAATTTTGATTGTGTAAAGCTTCCACAATCTGTAATCGTCATAATTAATAAAATGAAGAACTCTGAAAAAAAATAAGATATGGATTATTTTGATGGATCAATGACGCGAGAACAGGCGCAAGCCGAAACACAAAGATTTATAGTCAAAGTTTATGGCTGGATGTCTCTTGCATTGATAATCACCGGATTAGTCGCAATGTGGGTATCATCTTCCGAATTTTGTATCCGTATGCTTTCTTTAGGGAAATGGGTATTTATCGGATTAGGCATATTAGAAGTAGTTTTGGTCGCCTTTCTTGCGGGGTGGATAGAAAAAATGAGTTCCAAAGTAGCAGCATTAGTTTTTATTTTATATTCAATCCTCAACGGAATTACTTTTTCCGTAATATTTCTTATCTTTACCACAGACTCTATTGCCACCACCTTTTTTGTCACTGCCGGCACTTTTGCCATTATGAGTATTTACGGTTACTTTACCCAATCCGACTTGACTAAAATCGGTAATTTTTTGCTGATGGCATTAATCGGTTTGATTATTGCTACAGTGGTTAATCTATTTTGGTTTAATGAAACTCTTTATTGGATAACAACATACGCCGGAGTAATTATTTTTGTAGGATTGGTTGCATACGATACTCAAAAAATAAAGCAAATGAATATTATTGGCAACGAAAGAACAGAAGAAGATAAGAAAGAAGCCATTGTGGGCGCACTTACATTATATCTTGATTTTATTAATCTATTTCTATACCTTTTACGAATTTTTGGGAAACGAAAATAGTCCAACATATATTTTATTTGTTTTCAAACATTTATAACAATATTAATATGAAAAAAACTTTTATTATTCTAACCGCATTAATGATGATAACCATCTCGTGTAAAAAAGAGTCGGCGAAAGAAGAAGCTGACAATCAGGCAGATTCCAATATTATCTGCAAGGATAATCGTCCTGTACCGGATTATTCGAAGGGAATATTAACCGAAGAGATTCTTTGGTATTTTGGCAGAGTCACCACTCCTACCGTTTCTCCGGACGGGAAAATGCTACTTTTTGGCATTAAGTACTACGATTATACAAAGAATAAAGGGAACATGGAACTTTACACAATGCCAATAACGGGGGGTGCGCCGACTAAAATCAGCACTTCTCCTTTAGACGAAGTGCAGGCAATCTGGCGACCGGACGGCAAAAAAATTGCTTTCCTTTTCGCGGGCGAGAACGAAAAAATGCAAATTTGGGAATGTAATACCGACGGCTCCGAACGCACGCAAATTACGCACGCCGATGCCGACATCAACGGATTCTCCTATTCTCCAGACGGGCGACACCTCGTCTATGCCAAAAATGTGCAGTTAGACCCGACCATTGCCGACCGTTATCCTGACTTGCCAAAAGCTAACGCTATGATTTACGATGACTTAATGTACCGTCATTGGGATCATTGGGCAGATGGCACGTACAGCCATTTATTCATTGCTCCATGCGCAAAACCCGATGAAGCCATCGAATTGCTGAAAGGAGAAAAATATAACGCACCAGTTCCCAGCAGCGGCGGTATGGAAGAAGTTGCTTGGAGCCCTGATGGCAAAAAAATGGCATATTGCTGCAAACGAGAATCTGGTAAAGAGTTCGCCGTCAGCACCAATACCGACGTATTTATTTACGACCTAACCTCAAAAAAAACCATAAACCTAACGGAAGATAATAAAGGTTATGACATGGATCCCGTATTCTCCCCTGACGGTAATAAATTGGTTTGGTGGAGTATGAAAACTCCGGGCTTCGAATCCGATAAGAAAAGATTGATGATTTATAACTTTCAAACCACTGTTACTGAAGATTATAGTACTGCATTTGACCAAAGTTCTGAAAGTTTTGTGTGGAGCAAAAACAGTGATAAAGTTTATTTCCTGAGTTGCAAAGAAGCCACTTATCAAATCTACGCACTCAACGTTGCCGATAAAACCATCGAACAACTGACAGAAGGCGACCACGATTTTAATTCCCTCGCTTTAGCCGGAAACCGGCTGATTGCCACCAAAACCACCCATTCTCTTCCCGCCGAAATCTTTTCTGTTGATATAAGCACCAAAGCAGAGAAGCAACTGACTTTCACCAATAAAGAAATTTTGGATAAAATCAATATGGGCGAAACACGAAAACGCTGGATTACCACCAGCGACGGAAAAAAGATGCTGACGTGGGTAATTTTACCTCCGAATTTTGACCCGAATAAAAAATATCCCACTTTGTTATATTGTCAAGGCGGACCACAACAATCTGTCAGTCAGTTCTTTTCTTACCGTTGGTGTTTTAAGATGATGTCTGCGCACGACTATATCGTGGTAGCTCCGAACCGTCGGGGTCTGCCGGGTTTTGGCAGCGAATGGAACGACCAAATCAGCCGCGACTACGGCGGACAAAACATGAAAGACTATCTGAGTGCCATTGACGAATTGGCAAAAGAACCCTACGTAGACAAAGACCGCTTGGGAGCTGTTGGCGCAAGTTATGGCGGCTACTCCGTTTATTGGTTGGCCGGCAATCATCACAAACGCTTCAAAGCCTTCATTGCACATTGCGGTATGTTTAATTTTGAAAGCTGGTACGGAACTACCGAAGAACTCTTCTTCGCCAATCACGACATTGAAGGACCATATTGGCAAAAGAATACGCCAAAAAGTTACAGCTTCTCACCTCACAAATTTGTGGGTAATTGGGACACTCCTATCTTGGTAATCCACGGGGGCAATGACTTTAGAATCCCTTATACCGAAGGTATGCAGGCTTTTAATGTGGCTCAAATGAAAGGAATCCCCAGCCGTTTCTTGTTCTTCCCTGAAGAAACACACTTCGTCAGCTCCCCGCAAAATGCCATGCTTTGGCAGAGAGAATTTTTTAGATTTTTAGATGAACAATTAAAAAAATAAGACGTGAAGCAAATTTTTTCCCTATTTTTAGCCGTTACATTCTGCCTGCTACTTTGCGATTTGCAGGCACAGTCTTGCGGTGTCGTCGATTGTAAAGGTACATGCGGCCGATTTGTTGATGCAAATCAAGACGGTTTTTGCGATAACGGACATATTTCTCAAACGGAGAAAACGACACCCGATCATCCCAAAACAACATTGCCGGAATCTGGATCGGATAATAAAGAAATTCCTTCCTCTTCTGACACAATGCTAAATAATAGCACATTAGACTCTGTCATTACTTCCCAAGATACTATAGAAAATATTGATTGCCAGGTAAAAACAACAGAAACAAAGAAAAAAGAATCGCGATACCATCTTTTTCCCATATTGATTGGGGTTTTTATCGCATACCTGATAACCTTTATTTTGGTAAAATGTCATGCTTTAAAAAAAATCACACACCGCAAGATTTGGAATGTGATTTTAACGCTTACGTTTTTGATTTCTTGTCTGTTAGGCTTGCTGTTGGCATTTTTTATTCACTACAATTACTTTCCTACTTGGTATAAAGACATTTTGTTGTACCATGTAGATTTTGGAATTGCGATGACATTGGTGGCATTGTTTCACGTGTTCTGGCATCTCAATTACTTCAAAACAATATTTTGCAAAGTAAAAAAGAAAAAATAGCTTTCGGTTTTTAGAAAAAATCCCGTAACAAAAGTGCTACGGGATTTTTTCATTTTATTCTAAAATTCAGCATTTTTTCATTTTCGATAAACCCTTCTAATCTATCATTGATGGCAACTTTTCCAACTCCTTTCGGGGTGCCGGTAAAAATAATGTCGCCAATTTTCAAAGTGATAAATTGGGAAACATAGCATATGATTTGGTCGATAGAAAAAATCATATCACTACTATTCCCCACTTGAACAAGTTCCCCATTTTTTCGAAGGCTGAAATTGACATTGTTTAAGTCTTTAAAGTTTTGTTTATCAACGAATTTGCTAATTACTGCAGAGCCATCAAAAGATTTTGCGATTTCCCATGGGTTTCCGTTCTCTATGCATTTTTTTTGCAAATCGCGCGCGGTAAAGTCGATTCCTAATCCAATTTCATCATAATAGGTATGGGCATATCTTTCTTGAATATATTTTCCCAATTTATTAATTTTCACCAATAATTCTACTTCGTACTCAACTTGTTGCGAAAATTCCGGAAGAAAAAATGGGCGGTTCCTGACAATGATGGAAGTGTCTGGCTTCAGAAAAAAAACAGGGAGAGTAGGTATTTGATGACCTAATTCTTGGATATGTGGCAAATAATTGCGTCCGATGCAAATGATTTTCATCTGTTAAACATTAAAAAGAGAGCCCGAATTGGAATTCCAGATTTGCCAAAGTAGCTTTTTCTTTATCTCCACTTGCCAAAAGATGACTTTGGGTAGGATTGAAATAGTTGAGGAAACTATGCGAATAAATGGCATAAAAATAAGCCCTAAAATCTTCCTTGATAATATATTCCACTCCTAGTCCGATATAGGCAGCTTCTCTAAAAAGTGCTGTTTCTTTGGTATATACATATTTTTTTAATTCCTGTGGCCCATCATTGGCGATGTATTGGTCAGAGGCACGACTGCTCAATCGAAAACTGTGATAAAGACCGAAATGGGTCGCGATCACAAAATTCTTCATGCTGGGCGTTTTTAATTTAATACCGGTTGGAATCGTAATATAGCTGGTATTAAATTTGCGCTCTGTAGTAACTTCTTGGGTATTGTCGTTTTCAAAAATCGTTTGAAATTTGAGTTTTCCGCCGGTGTGGTTAAAAAAGAGACCAAAACTGAAGTAGTAATTATCTTTGTCGGTAAAATTGATATCAATAGGAATACCGTATTTTACGCCAAAAACGGTTCCATTTCTTACTAAATCATCTGCTTGGGGATTGAGCCAATCCATTCCTATACCGAAAGCAACTCCCAATGTAAAACGGCGACCATGCCCGGTATAGGGACCACGTTCGTGGGGTTTCCGTTGCAAAATGACCTCATTTCCGTCATTCGTATCTATGGAAATAGGCGAAATTGAAAAACAGAAAACGCTGTTAATCAATAAAATAATTAATAAGATAGTCTTTTTCATGGTTGCTAAATTTTGTTACAAAAGTACAAATTATTATTGAATCGAATAGAGACCGAATTATTTAGGTTCGTCATAGATTTCCAAGTTTTTTATGACTTTATCTTCGATTTCAAAACGGAGGAATGTGAGACGCGTATGTATTCCGTAGCGACCGGCAGCTCCCGGGTTCATAAACAGCAAATGGTTACGTTCATCGTGCATAATTTTCAAAATATGGGAGTGCCCGGCAACAAAAATAGTAGGTTTTTCATCTCTGATAATTTGCAGTGCTTTCCCCTGATAGAAATTTCCATTTCCGACAATGTGCATCAAGGCTATTCTATGTTGCTGACAATCAAATACTAATGATTCAGTTAAGTGTTCACGCACGTCCCAATCATCGCAATTTCCATAGACGGCCTTTACCGGTGCAATACATTGCAATTCATTGATAATATCATAGTTACCAATATCACCGGCATGCCATATTTCATCACACTTCTCAAAGAACCTGAAACTATCAGGGTGTAAATAGCCATGTGTATCTGATAATACTCCAATTTTCATAAGAAAAAATTAATCGCAGATTTTTCTTTCTAAATGAATGTGCGGAAAGCACACCTATTCATTTTATTTAACCGCAATCGTTTCAATTTCAACCATAACATTCATAGGCAAGCCTTTCACTGCGAAAGCTGCTCTTGCCGGTGGATCAACAGAATAGTATTTCGCATACACTTCATTCATGGGTTTGAAATTAGACATATCGCTTAACAAGCAAGTGGATTTTACAACATCAGCAAAAGTGTAACCGGCTTCTTTTAAGATTGCGCCAATATTTTGCATAACTTGTTCTGTTTGTTCTTCAATAGTTTCGGCAATTTTTCCGGTTTCGGGATTGACCGGAATCTGTCCCGAGATGTACAAAGTACCGTTATTTTGAATAGCTTGGCTGTAGGGTCCGATAGCTTTCGGGGCCTTGTCTGTGTGAATTACTCTTTTCATTTTTTATTATTTGAAGGATTAATAATTTTATTGATTCCAATTTTGTATCCAAAAGTGGCGAAAAAGAAAATGTAGGCATAAGAGATAAACAAGATGGAGTAGGCGATTTGCATATTAAAGAGGTCTGATAATTTTCCAAAAATCAGCGGTAAAATGGCACCACCGGCGATAGCCATGACCAAAAGTGCAGATCCTAACTTAGTGTGTTTTCCCAAGTTATGAATTGAGAGAGGCCAGATGGCGGGCCACATAATGGCGTGCGCGAAACTAAGGGTAACAATACAACCAATAGAGATCAAGCCGGTCGTATTTAACGCCACAATCAACAATAAGATAGCAATACTAAGTTGAATGATCAGCGCAACACGCTGCGATATGAGGCGCGGAATCGTGACAATTCCCATCAGATAGCCAACAACTAATGCCACCAAAGCATAAATGCCGAAATCTTTGGAAACAGACATGGGGATCTCCCAATAATCACCGTAACGAACCAAATAATCAATGGCAATGACTTCTGCTCCTACGTAGAAGAAAATGGCGAACACCCCTAACCACAAATAGGGATAGGAAAAAATGGAACGATGTTCTCTCTGGTCATTTTCATTATCTTCTTCAATCTCAGGCAATTTGGCAATTTTTAAAAAGATAACCAACAATATCAGCAATCCGGTAATCACAATATAGGGAAAAATGATATTATTCGAGAGGGATTGCAGTAACATTTCTTTATCGGGTCCGGGTGCCATCGTTTTCAATAATTGAACCTCTAATTCCGTGTCAGAAAACAAGGCGGAATACAAGGCGAAAATTCCAATCATTCCTGCCACTTTATTGCATATTCCCATAATGCTGATACGGCGCGCTGCTGTTTCAATCGGTCCTAAAATAGTGGCATACGGATTAGAGGCAGTTTGTAATATGGATAATCCTATTCCTTGAACAAACAATCCGACCAAGAAAAAGGTAAAACTCCGGTTCATAGCTGCCGGCACAAATACGATGGACCCCATTGCCATGATAATCAATCCTAATATCATACCGTTTGCAAATCCTGTTTTTTTGATTAACATGGATGACGGTATCGACATCACGAAGTAGGAAATATAAAAAGCAAATGGGACAAATGAAGATTGAAAGTTCGTTAGTTCACAAGTTGTTTGAAAAAATGGAATTAAAATATTGTTTAGCCAAGTAACAAAACCAAAAACAAAAAAGAGGGCTCCTAATACAAAAAGGCTGAAAGTGTATTTATTCTTTTGATTCATAACTGATGACATTTAATTTAAAAAGTCTGCAAAAATACATTTTTTTTTGAACTCTTTCACTGATGGATTTTTTTGATTGATAAACCCAAGGCGTTGCCATTAGGTTAAAATATTTGGCACTTTGAAGGCTATTCGGAATTCATCTTCAAAAAAATCTATTTTTCGTTTTATTTAAAAATAAATTGTACTTTTGCATCTTGAGAAAAAAAGTATAATATGGAAATCATAATAGCCGCCGACCACGCCGGTTTTGAACTAAAAGAAGCAATCAAGCAACATTTTTCCCAAAAATTTCAATACTGTGATTTGGGAACTTTTTCTTCGGATAGTGTTGATTATCCTGATTTTGCGCACCCGTTAGGCGAGAAAATTGCACAGAAAAAAGATTCAATGGGTATTCTCATTTGCGGAACGGGAAACGGAGTTGCCATGACTGCCAACAAGCATTCCGATGTTCGCGCGGCTCTCGCATGGAATACCGAAATTGCAGCTTTAGCGCGCCAACATAATAATGCCAACGTGTTGGTTCTCCCTGCACGTTTCATTTCCGCCGAAATAGCCTTTGAAATCGTTGCCACTTTTTTCCAAACTGCTTTTGAAGGCGGACGTCACGAACGTCGGGTTAATAAAATTAATATTCACTAATCATGGAAATTTCACAATTCACCGACATAGATTGTCTAAAAGAAAAAGTTTTGGGAATCCGCCAATCTTACATTGAAGATATGGTAAACCGATTGTGCTCTTTTGAATCTAAAATGCTGGATAAAAAATTCCATGTCTATTGGGCTTCTTCGGAAAATAACCTGACAGATATGATCCTGAACCTGCTCCCCGAACCCTTCTACAACAGGTTTTGCTTCGATGTTCCCCAAATTCCGGCTGCCTTCCTCAAAACAAATGCCATCAAAAATATTCCTATCATTGATATTGAAAACGGAAATCAAAATGCCAATTTCTTATTGACAAAAGCCGATTTCGCAGTCGTGGAAACCGGAACTGTCGTTCTCCTCGATAAAAAAAGCAAAGGCTGCTTCAATAAAATCCCGAATATCTTTATCATTTTGGATATCAATAAATTGGTGAATAAAATGTCGGACTTGGAAACCATCTTGTACGTAAAATCATACTACCAGTCTGAAAGATTTCTACCTACGGATGTCAGATTAATAGAAAACCCCTATCGACAAGTTCGCACCAATAAATTACAACTTGACGACAAAGAATATGAACTCACGGATACCAACATTTCAATATTCCTTTACGATAACGGTATTTCCAAAATAATGGAAAACAATGTCTTACGAAACTGTCTTTATTGCATAGATTGCGGAATGTGCGCCAAAGTTTGCCCCGTTTTTGCCTATTCTAAAGAATATACCCCTATCGAATTAGTCAAATCAAATTGTTGCAGCAATACCGGAAATAAAGTCCGCGAAAAAACGCTCCTTTGCGGAAACTGCGACCAAGTTTGCCCCGTACAAATTCCTTTTTCAACTTTGCTGATTAAAGAGATTGAAAATAACCTGCACGTCAACAGCAGTGCGGCTTCCGGCGTTGCCAAAACTTTCTCCAAAAGGAAAAAATTGAACAAAATGAATGGCTCCTTCCGCAGATTCTTCTTCCTTAAAAAACTTTTCGGCAAAAACAAAATGATTTATAACTACTTTAAAGAACAAAAAGGTACTTTTTTTAATCTTACTTGGCTCCAAAACAATAAAAAAAATGAATAATCAGAGTTTTATTAATCAGAAAATCAAAGAGTTCGTAAAAAAATTCTACCTCAACAAATTGTTGAAAGGTGCTATTTTCTTCATGATTATTACGCTCCTTATTTTTATCTTATACGCAGTTTTAGAATACTTCTCCTACTTTAACTCCACCATTCGTTCCGTCCTCTTTTACTCATATATCACTCTATTTGCCATCACTTTCTTTTTCTATATCGTTATTCCTCTTTGTAAAATAATGGGTTTGGGGAAACAACTCTCACAACAACAAATTGCCGATATTATCGGAAAACATTTTCCGGAAATTGATGATAAACTCCTGAACGTGTTTCAGTTGGAAAATATGATTCAATCGGGCGACTACAAAAGCTACGAACTGATTTCTACCGCTATTGATACCAAAATCGAAACCATCAAACCATTCCCTTTTACCAAAGCCATTCCTTTCAAGAAAACCGCTAAATATATCAAATGGGCTGTCATTCCCATCCTGCTTTTTGTTCTTCTCTTTTCTACTAAAAGCGAAATTTTCACCTCTTCCACACAGCGAATCGTTAATTACCAACAATATTTCGAGAAACCTGCTCCGTATCACTTTGAAGTGACCAATGCTTCTTTGAAAACATTTCAAAATAAAGAATTTACACTCCATGTCAAAGTTACCGGACAAGAAACTCCCGACGCCGTTTTTATCGCTATCGGTCCTAAAAAATACCAACTCGCCAAAAACAGCAACATCGAATTTTCTTATACTTTCAAAAATTTACAACAAAATACCGATTTCTATATCTATACTGAAGAGGTTAATTCTCAACCTTTTACATTGGAAGTGCTGCCAAAACCCATCACCATCAGCTTCTCCATGACGCTCCATTATCCTGCTTATTTGAATAAAAATGATGAAACCATCGACAATAACGGCGACGCGGTAGTGCCGGACGGAACTCAAATTACTTGGGCTTTCTACACAAAAAATACGCAACAACTTGCCTTTATTCTGCCCAACAAAATTAATCAGATCACTTCATCGAAAGATATTTACCAAACTTCTTTGATTGCCCGAGCCTCTTTCGACTACGCCATCGTAAATAGTAATCAATACTGCGTGGGAAAAGACACCCTCAAACACGCCATTACCATCATTCCCGACCAATATCCCGAAATTATTGTGGAATCTCAACAGGACTCCGTACTCGACGACCGCATCTACTTTAAAGGCAATATCAAAGATGACTACGGCTTTACCAAAACTCGATTCGTCTATACCAAATATGACGACAAAGACAATATTCTCGAAACCGGAAAAGCGATTGACATTCCTATCAATCACCAACTGAACATCCAAGATTTCTATTACTATTTTGATGCGTCATTGTTGAACTTAGACCCGGGTTATCGCGTAGATTATTACTTTGAAGTATTTGATAATGATGGAGTTAATGGCGCAAAATCTGCCAAAACATCTGCGCAGACATTCCGCTTGAAAACCGAAAAAGAAATTGACGAAGAGTTGAAAAGCAACAACAGTCAGGCGAAATCAGAGCTCCAAAGTGTCATTCAAGAATCAACAGATTTATTAAAAGAAATCAATAAATTGGAAGAACAACTCACTCAAACCAAAGAGCTCTCGTGGCAGGATAAAAAGAAATTGGAAGATTTGATGAAGCAATACAATGAGTTGAA
The DNA here is from genome assembly GCA_023229985.1 of Bacteroidales bacterium. GTDB lineage: Bacteria > Bacteroidota > Bacteroidia > Bacteroidales > WCHB1-69 > UBA1756. The sequence continues at coordinate 14,945 of JALNYF010000026.1, forward strand.
AAAGCAGTTAGATGAAATGAAACAAGCTCAAAATGAGCAAAATGCTATTGAAAACAAATTTAAAAACCTGCCGGAAAATCTGATTGAAAAACAAAAAGAGCTGCAAAAACGTTTTGATGAAGTACTCTCCGATGAAATGAAAGCTATGTTCGAAAAGTTGCAAAAACTGATGAACGAAGTCGGCAAGAAAAACGAAGTTCAGGACGCAGTTAAAGATATGAAAACCAATGCCGAAGACCTGAATAAATCCTTAGACCAACAATTGGAACTCTTTAAACAATTGGAATTTGAAAAGAAATATTCTGATATCATCGAAAAAACCAAAAAATTATCTGCAGACGAAAAACTGCTTTCCACCCAAACCGAACAAAAAGAAATTGATAAAAATGAGCTGATGCAAAAACAGCAAGATATTCAAAATCAATTTAATAACTTAAAAAAAGAGTTGCAGGAACTCAAACAACTCAATCAGAATTTAGAAGAGCCGAACAAATTGACCAATACTGCCGAATTGCAGCAAAAAATAGATGATGCCCTGCAAGAGAGTAAGGAATCATTGCAAAAAAACAATCGTGGAAAAGCGTCTCAAAAGCAACAAGAAGCCTCCAAGGGAATGGAAGAAATGGCGGATAAAATGGAGATGAATATGCTGGATAACGAAGAAGAAGAATTGGCAGAGGATATGGAGGCTTTGCGGCATATCTTAGATAATTTAGTGCAAATATCTTTTGACCAGGAAGATAACATGACTTTACTCACTTCATTAAACCCAAATTCTTCCCGAATTACCGACGTGTTACGGTCGCAACACAACATTCAAGCCAATATGAAAATGGTGGCGGATTCGTTGGATGCGCTTGCCCGCCGACAAGCTGCCGTAAAACCGTTTATTCAAAAAGAAGTAAGCAAAATTAATAATTATTTAGAGTCTGCAATTACTTCCGCTAACGATAGAAAACTGCCCCAAGCCATCAGTCATCAACAATTTGTTATGACTTCGGTGAATAACTTATCGCTTATGTTGGCAGAATCGATGAAAGAGATGAAGCAGAAGCAAAATGAATGTAAGAACTGCAAGAAGAAGAAAAGTGGAAACGGCTCTTGCAATAAACCCGGCGGCAAAGGGAAAACTAAGTCGGCACGGGAACTACAACAGCAACTGAATCGACAAATGGAAGCTCTGAAACGCTCTTTGGAGCAGGGCCAACAACCCAAGCCGGGCGGACAAAACGGGCAACAATCCGTTAGTGAACAATTAGCGCGAATGGCTGCCCAACAAGAAGCTATCCGTAAAATGATGCAGGATTATCAAGACGAACTCAAATCACAAAACGGCATCGGCGACAAGGGAATGGATAAGCTCATTAAGGATATGGAACAAACCGAAAAAGACTTGGTAAACCGAATCATCAATGAACAAACCATTAACAGACAGAAGAATATAGAAACGCGCCTTTTGGAGAGTGAACGCGCCGACATGGAACGCGAACAAGAAGAAAAACGGGAAAGCAACGAAGGAAAAGATGTACTTAATCCCCGACCACCCAAGGAATGGAATATGGACGGAAACACTCAAAAACAGATGGAAATGCTTAAATCGGTTCCCCCGAATTTAAACTATTACTATAAAGAAAAAATAAATCAGTATTTTTATAATATCGAATAATATCATGTATAACATTGAATTAGAACACTTAACATTAGAAAATGCGCAAATGGAAATTCTGCGCGCCACAGAAAATTTGTGCGACACTTTTAAATTGTCCGAGCATTTCGGAACGCTCTCCTTTGCCCTGCACGAAACTGTGAATTTAATGGAACGTTTTTGTGAAAATCAGGCTGATGATTTTTCAGTCAATTTCTATATTGATTCCGAAAAAATTTCCACGCAGATTATTGGTTATCAAAATATTCAAGAACTTTCCGCCGTTCTTTCTAATGCGACACTGAATGATGCAGAGACCTCTGCCTTTACCGTTCTGAATTTGGTTGATAAAATAGAATTTAGAAATAATCAATCCGAAATATGGATGGAATTTCACGTTAAACCTACCTTAGACGCTATCAATCGCTCCGACCTTCTTAAAAAAGAGATTTTTCAAAACGATACACACAGAAAAGAGACTTTTTAAACATTCTGTGATTCAGATTGTCTAACCCATTTAAAATTTGACATTATGAAAAAAATATTTGTAATTTATTGGACTCTCATCTTATTATCGTGGAGCGCAACGGCTCAAAATGATATGGATGCTTTTCGTTTTTCGCAAACTAATTGGTTAGGAACGGCTCGTTTTATGGGAACGTCCGGTGCTTTTTCAGCCATTGGCGGTGATTTCTCAACTTTAAGTACCAATCCGGCAGGTATCGGATTATTCAAAAAAAGCGAAATTTCTTTTACGCCCATCGTGATTACTTCTTTTAAAACAAATTCCACTTACAAAGATGAACTGGCTACGGATAAACGCATTCGGTACAGTTTAACCAACTTTGGAACGGTATTTTCAATAGATTTGGGCAAGAATAACGACAACGCCAAATTAAAAATGCTGCAATTCGGGTTCGGCTATAATCGTATCAACGACTTCAATGGTTCCTCATTTGCATCCGGAATGGACCAGAATACCCTGACGACTGGATTTGTCGATGCAGCCAATGGAACGGATTTTACGGATCTGTCCCACGACGCTTTGTCGGCTTGGAATACGTGGCTGATAGATACCTTAACCGGCGAAACCGACCAATACACCAGCTATCTTAACGGTCATCGTCTACAACAAAGCAACTACATCAAAACATCGGGCGGTATTGACGAAATGACCTTTTCAATGGGTGCCAATTATGCCGATCAACTCTTTATGGGAATCACCATTGGCGTTCCTTTTATTGACTACGAACAACAAACCGAATATTCGGAGGAAGATAAAAATGATGAAATCGGTACCTTTAACAAATATACGATCTATGACAATTTAAACACAACCGGCACCGGCATAAACGCCAAAATTGGTGTTATCTATCAACCTGTTAACTTTATGCGTATCGGAGTTGCTTTTCATTCTCCTACTTTTTATAACAATTTAAAAGAAAAATTTGAACGCAATATTATATCCGAATATGATAACGATGAATATGAAGATTCTTACGAGAATCTGTCCAAATATAAATTGAGTACACCGCTTCGTTTGATAGGAAGTTTGGGGTTTGTTATTGCCAAAAGAGCTTTCATCAACGCGGAATATGAGTTTGCTGATTATTCGATGGCCACCCTTTATTCTTCTGATGTTTATTTATATCGATACAATTTCAATGAAGAAAACAAAGTCATTGGCAGGAATTACGGAATCAGCCACACCGTTCGCGTGGGTGGCGAGCTTACCGTTACCGATTTCTTCCTCATTCGTTTAGGTTATGCATATAGCAGCTCACCATACAGAGATAACATCAATGACGGTTCCTCTCACAATATCAGCGGTGGTATTGGATTTCGCGGCAAACATTTCTTTTTTGATTTAGCCTACGCATATCGGTTGATGAATGACAATTACTGGTTTTATGAATCCGAAACGTTATCGCCTGTTAGCCGCAAAATTGTAAGTAACAGATTTGCAGCAACTTTTGGATTCAAATTCTAAATTTGTTTAGGCGTCGTTTAATTTAATAAAAACGAACAGTAAAATAGTAAATCCCAAGATTGAAGACCCGCCATAACTGATATAAGGCAATGGAATCCCTATCACGGGAACCAAGCCAATCGTCATTCCAATATTAATCAGCAGGTGGAAAAAAATGATGGATGCCACGCCGTAGCCATAGATTCGCGTAAATACATTTCGATGGCGTTCAGAAAGAATAATGATTCTGATAATCAGAGCCATAAATAGCGCAATGATCACCAGGCTCCCCACAAAACCCCATTCCTCGCCGATACCACAAAAGATAAAATCGGTACTTTGTTCCGGAACAAAATTGAGTTTGGTTTGTGTTCCATTGAGATACCCCTTCCCGAAAAAGCCACCCGAACCAATGGCAATTTTAGATTGATTCAAATTGAAATCCGCTCCTTTCGGGTCAATACTCTGCCCCAAAATAGTATCAATACGTTGCCTTTGATGCGATTGTAAAATGCTGTTATACGCAAAATTAACCGCAAAAACAAACCCAATCAGCAAAACATAAACTAAAATATTCCTTATAATTTTCTTCTTTTGGTTTCTGTTTATTATCCATGCCACAATAAAGCCAACCGTTATAATGGCGATAGTGTAAAGTTCATTGAGACAAATTGTCAATACAAAGACCAGAATGAGGGAGGCGCCAAACAAGACGACATTTTCGTTCATTCCCTCACGGTAAAATAGAATAATAAAAGAGAAGAACACCAAAGCGGAGCCGGTATCTTTTTGTAGAATGGCAATAGCAGCAGGAACCAAAATAATAATAAATGAAAATAGCCAAATATTTTTCTTTTCGGAAGTTGTTTTTCCTTCGCAGAAGAACTTGGCAAGCATCAGTGCCGTTGCAAATTTAGCAAACTCAATAGGTTGAATACTAAAACTACCGATTTTAATCCACGCCTTGGCACCGGAGATTTCGGTACCAAAAAACAACACAGAAACGATAAGAAGCACACAGGCGTAGTAGATATACTGCGCATAATTCTGATAAATTCTTCCATCTATAAGCAATAAAACGACTGCTAAAGCCATTGAAACAAGAATCCAAATAAACTGTCGGCTGTAGGCTTTATCGGTATTAAAAAGGGAAAAGGAATCATTGGCATCGTAGGAAGAAGAATATATGGTAAACCAACCGATAATAACCAGCAGCACATAAATCACAATTAAGTATGTGTCAAATCCTTTCGATAATATTTGTTTTTTTTCGGTTAACATCATTCTCTATTTAATACTCAACTCCAATATTCTTTTTTCAACTTCGGTACGTTTAATTTCACGATTGATATAATATTCGACAATTAAGCTGGCGATGGGAGCAGCAACGGTACCTCCCCACCCTGCATTTTCCACTAAGACAAAAACTGCAATTTGCGGATTGTCAGCCGGTCCGAAGCAAGCGAAAACGGAGTGGTCATTCCCGTGCGGATTCTGAGCCGTTCCCGTTTTGCCTACCATCTCAATTCCTTCAATGGCGGCGGCTCTGGCGGTTCCCGAGGTAATTGCCAACTTCATACCTTCTATGATCGGCTCAAAATATTCCGAATTAATGCCGGCATCTATTTTTTGAGCATAACGCCTATTCGGATTATTCTTGGACCCAATTGCCTTGACAACGTGCGGTTTGTAATAGTAACCGCGATTAGCAATGATGGCCAACAGGTTAGCCATTTGCAAAGGCGTGGAACAAACTTCCCCTTGCCCGATTCCCATGGAAACAATCGTATTGCCATTCCAACTACCATTGTACTTCCGGTTAAAATACTCCACACTGGGAATAATTCCTTTCGATTCGTATGGCAAATCCGTATTAAAACATTGTCCGAACCCCAACTGATTAATATGGTTTTTCCATATTTGATAACCTTCCTGAATGGTTCTGCAGTTACTGACTGTATTGTAAAAAGCGCGACAAAAATAGGTATTGCAAGACGAGCGAACCGCCGCTATCAAGTCGGTAGGTCCACTATGATGACAACCAATAACGTGACTTCCAATACGATAGCCACCACCACAATTATAAATGGTATTTCTGTTCAACACTTTTTCCTGCTGCGCAATTAATCCGTTGGCTAACTTAAAAGTAGAACCCGGCGGGTAGATGGCTTTCAGGGCGCGGTTAAACAACGGCACATTGACAGAATCATGAAGCAATGCGGTGTAGTTTTTACTTCTTTGTTTCCCTACTAACAGATTAGGGTCATAAGAAGGCGTAGAAACAATACAGAGTATTTCTCCGGTTGATGGCTCAATAGCAACGATACTGCCTCTTTTGTTCGCCATCAGCTTCTCCCCATATTTTTGTAATTGGGCATCTATTGTACACCATAAATTGCTGCCTTGCCGCGCTACAATATCTTCCTCCCCGTTTTTGTAGGAACCCTGAACGCGGCTATGCACATCTACCAACACCATTCTTCTTCCTTTTACTCCACGCAGTTCTTCTTCGTATGATTTTTCAATTCCGCTGATTCCGATATAATCTCCCATTTGATAATAGCTGTCTTTTTTTAACTGTGCGTCGTTGATTTCACCAACATACCCTAAAATATGGGCAGCAATGGCAGAAGGATAAGAACGAAGCGTCCTGTTTTGAACAAAAAAACCGGGGAATTTATACAATTTTTCTTGTAGATAGCCGTAATCCTCTTTCGACATTTGTTGTTCAAAAACAGAAGGAAGCAAGGGCGAATATTTCCTTGCTTTATCTAACCGTTTCAGTAATTCTTCCTTGGTTATATCCAGCGTATTGCACAAATCGACCGTATCAAAATCGTGCAATTCTTTGGGGACAACCATTAAATCGTAAGCGGCTTCATTGAATACCAATAACGAATCATTTCTGTCGTAAATAAGTCCGCGCGGGGGGTGCACAATTACTTCCCGAAGGGCATTGCGCATGGCATCGTCTTTGTATGAATCATCAATAACTTGCAAATAAAACAAACGAATGATATAAACCGCCATGAATACTATCATGACGAGAATAATAACATTTTTTCTTTGTTGATAAAGCGAGCTCATTTCTTCCGGGAACTTAATTCAATCGCTAATTGTTTGAAGATCTCTTTTTTTTGCGAATCGTCAATCGTAATTTTGTCCAATTCCGACAATGATTTTTGAACATACTCTTCAATCAATAATTCGGTTTTAGATTTAATTTGAAGTTGTTCATAGATAGCGGTCACGGCGTTAAATTTCTTTTGGGCATCAAAACTTTCGCCGGAAAAGTAATACAGAAGCTCTTTTTGTTGTTCGGGGGTTCCGTCTTGCAAGGCGCGCAGAAAAAGATATGTTTTTTTATTATCCTGAATATCGCCGCCGATCGCTTTTCCGAACTCGGCGTGGTCGGCATAAACATCTAAGAGATCGTCTTTTAATTGGAAAGCAAGTCCGATATGTATACCATAATTATAGACGGCAAGTTGGTTTGTTTCGGAGGTATGAGAAAGGATGGCACCGGCTTTGAGGCAGCCTGCCAACATAACGGCGGTTTTATAACGGATCATTTTTAAGAAATCCTCGATGGTAACGGAGTCAGCAGTTTCAAAGTCAAGGTCTTTTTGTTGTCCTTCGCAAATCTCAACGGACGTTTCTGCCAAGAGGCGCGATAATTCAATAACAGTGCGGCTGTCGGCGGGGGTTTCAAGTATTTCTTTAATTGCCATGGTAGCCAACGCATCGCCCGCTAAGATGGCAGTTGAGGTGTTCCATTCTTTATAAACCGTTGGTCTCCCGCGGCGCAGGGGTGCCCTGTCCATAATATCGTCGTGGATAAGCGTAAAATTGTGCAACATTTCAAAAGCAGCAGCCGGATAAACGGCTTTTTCGATGTCCCCTCCGAATAATTCAGTAGAAAGAAACACTAATCGAGGGCGGATTCTTTTTCCGCCCTGCGATAATGTGTAATAAATTGGATTGTACAAATTGGCGGGTTCTTTATGTTCTACCAATTGTTTGAAATATGACTCTAATTTTTCCAAAATTTTATTTTACGTAATAAGTTAGACGCATGTTGATGCTTACTCTTTTATTTTTTGATGAGGTATTGAACGCGCCACCCCAAGTATAATCATCTTCGCTGGAGTTGGGAGCGGTAATTTGGAAGACACCCATGTTACCAACTTTCAGACTTGAGAGATGGGACCCTGCATTTTGGGCTATCGCCTCGGCGCGGGCGCGGGCATCCTTGGTCGCTTCTGCCAGCATCTCTATTTTTAAATCCGCTAACTTCGTATAGTAATAATCTGGTTCGCTGGCATTTATGTTAATTCCTTTATCCAATAATTCGGAAATATTCTTGTGTAACGTTTCTATTTTTTCCACCTCTTTCGATTCAATGCGAACGGTTTGTCTCAAAATATAGCCGGTAAAAACGTTAAAACTGCGTTCTGCTTGCGTGTCATACTGATAACTATAATCCTCTTCGCTTGAAATAGCCTTAAAGGTAATTTCCCCATCATTAATTCCTTTTGATTTTAAATACTCTTTAACCGTATTGGTTTGTTCTTTCAAATTGGAATAGGCGGTTTTCATATCCATGTCTTTAGTTTGGTATGTAAAATTGAGCACAATGAGGTCAGAAACGAAATCTTTTTCTGCCAAACCAACCACGGAAACGGTTTTGGAAGGTGCTTTTGCTTTATAAAAGGGCAAGCCCACGGAGAGAAACGCGCCCACGAAGCATAATCCTAAAATAATACTGATGATAATTTTTGTTTTTGATGACATGGCTGTAATTTTTTAAATAATAATGTATAACGAGATAATAAGGAGTATATTGCAAACGATGGAGCCTATTTTGATACAAAAACAGCTGTTCATTGCTGAACAGCTGTATAAGAATGGTGATCAATTATTATTGTTGGATAGAGAACACGAAAGGCACGCTATAGAACACTCTCACCTTTTTATTGTTTGATTCTCCGGGTTTCCATTTCGGCATAGATTTAACCACTCTCATGGCTTCTTCGTCACAGGCCGGGAATAGAGAACTTATCACTCTTACTTTGCTGACACTTCCGTCTTTTTCCACCACAAACTCAACTAATACGGTACCTTGCACTCTGGCTTCGTAGGCAGCAGGCGGGTATTTGGTATTTTGTTTTAAGAAAGCAGAAAGGCCTTCCATTCCACCGGGAAATTCGGGTTGTACCGGTGCAAATTGCAATATCGGTTCTTCTTCAACTACTTCTTGAACAGCATCTGTCAAAGGAGCCTCTTCAACTGTAGTATTAGCATCGGCTTCAGCTGAAAAGTCAAAGTTAAAATCTGCTGTTACAGTGTTTTCTACTGTTTTCAAAACGATTTCTTCGGTAACTTGTTTTGTCTCTTCTTGGGGTGGTGGTGGCGGTGGTGTTTCATCTTTTTGTTGCATTTCCTCTGTTGGCACAAATTCTTGAACTTGTTCCGCCATAGGGAGACCCTCTTTTATCTGTGTGGCATACAGATGCACGCAGAAAATTGAAAAAAACAAGGAAACATTCAATCCAATCAAGAAATAGATAACTCTTCTTTTCTCAATGTCGGCTTTATAGGACTTTTTATTTGACATAATGATAATTCTTTAAAATCAACGTTGCAAAGATATAAAAATTAATTCATACGAATAGCCTAAGATAAAAAAAATTTTATCTTATTGATAAGTGGTGTTTATAAGACAAAGTGATATTTATAAAAGTTTCTATATCAGGTTGTTACGCAATATCTTCTTCATATTGTTCTGCAGTAAAAAGGGCATCCATTTCAGATACATCGGTTGGTGTTGTTTTAATAATCCGGCCGTTATTATAAGAATCGCTATTAATTCATGCAGGATTTGCTTCAAGCGCTATATTAAATTCTACAATTTTTCGTGACATGGGAAGGAGAAAATCGGAAACGGTTTTCACGGCTTCAATAGAGTCAAAAAATTTGCCCATGGGGCATTTCCCAGCCTGCATTTTGAACTATACGATTTTTTTTTAATAATAGTATGACCAAATAATAAGGAGTACCTTGCGAACGATGGACCTATCTTCATACAAAAACAGCTGTTCATTGCTGAACAGCTGTATAAAGAATGGGGATCCACTATTTTTGTTGGATAGAGAACACGAAAGGCACGCTATAGAACACTCTGGCCTTTTTACCGTTTGATTCTCCGGGTTTCCATTTCGGCATAGATTGAACCACTCTCATGGCTTCTTCGTCACAGGCGGGGAATAGAGAATTTATTACTCTTGCTTTGCTGATACTTCCGTCTTTTTCCACCACAAACTCAACTACTACGGTACCTTGCACTCTGGCTTCGTAGGCGGCAGGTGGGTATTTGGTATTTTGATTTAAGAAAGCAGAAAGTGCTTCCATTCCACCGGGGAATTCGGGTTGTATCTGTGCAAATTCCAATATCGGTTCGGGTTCTTGGGGGTCTGGAATATCTTGTGTCAAAGGAACGTCTTCAACTACAGTATTAACATCGGCTTCTGTTGAAAAGTCAAAGTTAAAATCTGCTGTTGCAGTCTTTACTATTTTCAAGACGATTTCTTCGGTAACTTGTTTTGTTGCATCTTCGGGTAGTGGGGGCAGTGGTGTTTCATCTTTTTGTTGCATTTCCTCTGTTGCCACAAACTCTTGAACTGGTTCCGCCATAGGTAGCCCTTGTTTTACCTGTGTGGCATACAGATGCACGCAGAAAATTGAAAAAAACAAGGAAACATTCAATCCTATCAAGAAATAGATAACTCTTCTTTTCTCGATGTTGGCTTTATAGGAATTTTTCTTTGACATGATGATAATTATTTAAAATCAATGATGCAAAGATATAAAAAATAATTAATACAAATAACAAAAGATAAAAAAAATTTTTATCTTTTGTTAAAATTTATGTTTATAAGATAGATATTTTTACAGGTATTTTTATAAAACTACCTGTAAAAATATCTATATCAGATTGTTACGCAATTTCTTCTTTATATTGTTCTGCAGTAAGAAGGGCATCCATTTCAGATACATTGGTTGGTTTAATTTTAATAATCCAGCCGGCATTATAAGGATCGCTATTAATTAATGCAGGATTTGCTTCAAGTTCTTCATTAAATTCCACAATTTCTCCGGAGATGGGAAGGAGTAAATCGGAAACGGTTTTCACGGCTTCAATTGAGCCAAAAACATCATTTTGATCGATGGTGTCACCAACGGTATTAACATCAACAAAAACGATATCACCTAATTGTTCTGCTGCATACTCGGTAATTCCGATAATTGCAATTTCACCGTCCATTTTCAACCATTCGTGGTCGTGGGAATATTTTAAATTTTCAGGGAACATAACTATTTATTTTTTGGTTATTAAATTAATTATACAGTCATTATTTCTTTTTCTTTTAATTCTGACATTTTATCGATTTTAGCGATGAAGTCGTCAGTTAACTTTTGGATGTCGGTTTCCAGTTTTTTGGCTTCGTCTTCCGGTATGCCGTTATCTTTCAGTTTCTTTGCCAAGTCATTGGCGGTTCTTCGTAAGTTACGGATAGTAACTTTATTTTGTTCGGTTTCTTGTTTAATTTTTTTGACGAGTTCTTTTCTTCTTTCTTCGGTAGGTGTTGGCACCACGATACGGATAAATTCGCCATTATTTTGCGGGTTAAAGCCGAGGTTGGCAGCCAAAATTGCTTTTTCGATAATCGGAAGCATGGGGCGTTCCCATGGTTGAATTACAATTTGACGAGCATCAGGAGTATTGATATTGGCGACCTGCTCAATGGGAGTCTGATTGCCGTAATAATCGACCTTCAATCCTTCCAACATTTGCGGACTTGCTTTTCCGGCACGGATTTTTTGTAATTCCTTATCAAAAAAAACGATGGTAGCATTCATGCTTTCTCTTGCTTGTTCCAAGCATTTTTTTGTTTCTTCTGCCATAACTATCTTAGTTTTCTTGTTTGTTTTTCATTATTTTTAATCTTTCCAATTCTGCCTCTTTCTCTTTCATCTCTCGTTGAAGCTTTTTTATCTCTTTGTCTAATAGCGAATGGTTGAATTTGTAAACCATCACGTAATGAAAAATAATGATGGGAGTCCAACTTAGTGTTACAAAAATACAAGCATTTCGAAATTGCACCACTTCTTTAAAAATAAAGGCAAAAATGAGCCACAACAAGGCAATGGCAAGGATATAAATAGCGAAGTGAAATTTGAAAGCAACGCGCTTGCTTGCTTGCTTATATATTTTTTTATCGACTAATTCTTCCTGATTTTCCATCATAATTAAATTAAAATTTCACATTAGAACAAAGGGTGCCAATTTTTTCGCCGTTCAAAACTCGCAATAAATTTCCATTCACTTGGGCATCATAAACATATAACGGCATATTGTTATCCTGACATATTGTAAAAGCGGTCATATCCATAATGTGAAGTCGTTTTTCGTATGCCTCAGCATAAGTCAGCGTTTCATATTTAACGGCATTCGGATTTTTTTCGGGGTCCTCGGAATAGACACCATCAACGCGGGTTCCTTTCAGCAGCAGATCTGCTTTGATTTCCACGGCACGTAAAGCAGCACCGGAGTCGGTGGTAAAAAAGGGATTTCCTGTACCGCCGGCAAAAATAACCACTTTCCCTTCTTCCAAATATTGAATGGCATTCTTGTAAAAAATCTTCTCACAAACCCCTTCTATTTCCAAAGAAGAGAGTACTTTAACTTTTGTACCGGCAGCTTCCAACACCTCCTGAACTGCCATGGCATTGATAACCGTAGCCAACATGCCCATATAATCTCCCTGTCTTCTGTCAAACCCTTTTTGCATGCCATTGACGCCACGGAAAATATTTCCACCTCCTATCACAACCCCCACTTGGACTCCCTGCCTAATGGCAGATTGAATTTCCGTAGCATAATGATTTACAGCAGGATAAGAAATGCTGTAACCGTCTTCACCCATCAATGATTCCCCGCTGAGTTTCAATAAAATCCGTTTGTATTGCATTTCTGAAATTTTGGCTGCAAATATACATGAACTTTTTGAATTTTATTCAACTTCTTAAAAAAAAGAACGGTGATATAGATTACTTCATTTATTAATGAGACCATTCAAAGAATCGCGGCTCACGGTTTTATTTTTACAAAATCGTAAATTATTTTTCTTTTTTTTCTTTTATAAACATCAGAGTATGGCGTTTTATTTCTGTTGAAATATTAGTTAATTAATTATCATTAAACTATTTATAAAAAGTAAACTGTAAAAATAAAACCGTAAAGAGTCCAAAACGCCCATACACTCATTCAATTATTTTTTTGTAATATTGCAGATTCTTTTTATTAAAATATTATTTACGTAAAAATAAAAAAAATGGAAAACGAAAATCAGAGTAATATTGATGGACAACAAGTTCATGATTCGCAAAATTTAGTTCCTCCTCCAATTCCCCGCTGCCAACAAGCCAAGGCGAAAAAGCCGAAAAAAGCACCCAAGCCGGTTGGTTTCGGAAAAATAATCTTGGGATCGGCAATAGGATTCATTATCGGTTCTCTCGTTATATCCATCTTCTCGGTTCTCTATTTCGTTATGGCACTGGGTGCCTTAATAGGCGAAGAGACAGAAACGCTCAAAGATAACTCTGTGTTGGAACTTACTCTTGCCGGCAATATCATCGAAAGAGACCTTGGCGACCAACTTTACAACTATAATCTTGATTTCACGCAAACCTCACAAATCGGATTGGATAAAATTTTGGCTTCCATCGAACATGCAAAAACCGATGACAAAATCAAAGGTATTTCCTTGAATTTATCGTCTGTTGCAGCCAGTCCGGCTTCGCTTTGCGAAATTCGGGATGCGATCATCAAGTTTAAACAATCCGGCAAATTTGTTTACGCATATAGCGATTCTTATACTCAAAGCACTTACTACTTAGCCTCTTCTGCCGACAGCATCTATATGAATCCGCAAGGTGATGTGGAATGGAAAGGTCTTGCTTTTCAACTTATGTTTTATAAAGGCTTGTTAGATAAGTTGGACATTAACGTACAAGTTGTTAAATGCGGGAAATTCAAAAGTGCTGTAGAGCCCTATATCTTAGAAAATATGAGTGAAGCCAACCGCGAACAAATGATGGTTTTGGCTGAGTCTTTATGGGGAAAAATTGTTAAAGACATCTCCGTATCGCGCAATCAAACCGTAGAAATGTTGAACGCTTTAGCAGATAGTGCAGCCATTCATTCATCGCAGGAAGCTTTCGAATATGGTTTAATAGATGCCATAACCTACCGCAGCAATTATGTCGATATTTTGAAAAACAAATTGGGA
>JALNYF010000027.1 GCA_023229985.1 Bacteroidales bacterium
TTTTATGCTCGTTCTGCCCATTCGTCTTATGCTACTGAACAATTTTATGTTGCCTATTCGACCTCCGGTACCGCGCAAGGCAACTTTACTAATTTGAACAGTATCACAACAACCACTACAACTTGGACACAATATTCCTACACTGTCCCCGCTACTGCAAAATATGTTGCCATCCGTTGTGTATCAAATGATCAATACTTCTTTTGCGTTGATGATATCGCCATCGAAGGAAACGCAAATATTACGTATCGCGTCTATCGCGACGGACAATTAATTACCACGACCAACCAAACTTCTTATTCAGACGGGAACTTGCAAGGAGGCAATTATACTTATTGTGTGGAAGCCGTTTATGAAAATAACTGCGTTTCGGCTCAAGTTTGCGAAACCGTTTTTATTGAAGGAGATGACCCGTTCCTTACTGTTGATGATCATCAGGCGGACTTGAATGCCGAAAGTGGCTCGTCCGATACTATTCACGTGACTACCAATACCGATTGGACACTCACGTCTAACTGTGGTAGCGATTTTACAATCATACCTACCTCCGGTCATGGCTCTGCTGACATCATCATTATCGCCAATTCCGATAATCCATCGTTAGAAGATAGCATTGCTTGTACTATTACTATTCAGGGCGTTGGCGTGAACAGTGAAACCATCGGTGTTGTTCAACACGCCATTATTCCTCTGTTTACGGCTACGCCGAACAATGTTTTATTGACGCAACAAGCTTTTGCCGCTAATACTTTCGATATCCATTCTAATCTCGATTGGAATTTACAGTGTAATGAAAGTTGGCTCATATTGTCCAATGATAGCGGAACCGGAAATGCGACTGTTACCGTTACTGCCTTAACCGCCAACCTCGCTACCACCGAAAGAACTGCCACCATTCATGCTGTTACCGATTATGTGACTACCAATATTACCATTCGTCAAGCCGGTCTGGACCTATTTCTGAATATTACTACCGATGAAATTACAATGGGCGCGCCCGCCGGAAGAACCGCGTCATTTGCAGTGCTTTCCAATGTTGATTGGACAATAAGCAATAATGCGGCATGGTTAGATGTAACTCCGATGGCCGGAAGCGATAATATGACAATACAATTGACCACTAATAGCGAAAACAATATCGGCACGTCCCGCTTTGCCATGCTGAGCATCACTGACGGTACCCGTACCAAAATGGTTGAGGTTGAACAACTTTTCAGCGTTGGAATCGATGAAGAAACTGCTGAACCGACATTCTCCGTTTATCCGAATCCTGCCAATCAGACCATTTTTGTCAATTCTTCGCAGACAGATGCTCATTTTTCTATTGTTGATTTATTGGGTAAAGTGTTGAAAACAGGGGCTTTGGAAAAAGAAAGAAATGCTGTTTCCATCGCCAATTTGCCTTCCGGTATCTATTTTATCCGCATAGATTGCAGAAACAAACAAAATACTTATAAATTTATTAAAAAGTAGTTCTTCTGTAAAATATTGACTGAATGAAAATTGCAATCATTGAACCGTTGGGCGTTGCTCAGTCCGTTTTAAAAGAAAAGATAATTGCTGCCATAGGAAATAAGCATGAAACAGTATTTTATGATGACAGACTTGAAGATGACGCTTCATTGGTTGCGAGATGCTGCGATGCGGAAATCGTGGTTTTGTCAAATATCCCATTCCGTGCCAATGTCATTAAACAGTGCCCAAAATTGCAAAAAATATGTGTTGCCTTTACCGGAATTGACCATATTGATACAGAATATTGTGCCGCACATCATATCGAAATTAAAAATTGTGCCGGCTATTCCACGGTAGCCGTTGCCGATACGGTTTTCGGATTATTGTTGTCCATTGCGCGCAACTTACCCGCCTGTGATGCTGCTTGTCGCGCCGGCGAGACCAAAAACGGTTTGATAGGATTTGAATTAGCCGGAAAGAAATTCGGTATTATTGGTTTCGGAAATATCGGGAAACGGGTGGCAACTATTGCACAAGCGTTTGGTTGTCAAGTATTTGTATATACACGTCACCCGCAAGCGTGCGAAGGAGTTTCTTTTGTGGATATGCCTGTTTTATTGCAAACGTGTGATATTATTTCCCTGCACGTTCCGTTTAATTCGCAAACGAAGGCGATGATAGGTAAAAAGGAAATTGCCATGATGAAAAAAACGGCAATTTTGATTAACACCGCGCGGGGTGGGGTAGTTGATACTGAAGCCTTGGTTGAGGCTTTGCAGCAAAACAAAATCGCGGCAGCCGGCATTGATGTTTTCGATACCGAACCGCCCCTTGATACGGAAATGCCACTGTTAAAACTGAAAAATGTGGCACTTACGCCCCATATCGGATTTGCCACTTGGCAGGCTTTTGAAAAACGCGCCGACATCATTGCCGCCAATCTTGCGGATTGGTGCCGCTAAATGAAGATAATATCCACTTATGCAAACGGTTAACTTATCAACTTCTTCAGGAAATAAATCTTCCGTTTTAATTTCTTCACATCTATCTGATTTGACTCGGCTTTTTAATGAGTTGCGCCAATCGGGACGAAGAGTAGTGGCAGTGACCGATATTGTTGTCAATGAAATTTATGGACAATATTTTGATTGTGAAAAGATTCTCATTCATGCAGATGAACAACATAAAACAGTAGATGAAGCGGTCAGAATTGTGCATGAACTATTGGCGATTAATGCTGGAAAAGAATTGTTTTTGATAGGCATTGGCGGCGGAATTACGACTGACATTTGCGGATTTGTAGCATCTATTTTTAAAAGAGGAGTCGATTTTGCCTTTATCCCGACCACACTTTTGGCAATGGTAGATGCTTCCGTTGGCGGAAAAAACGGAGTTAATTGCGCGCATTTTAAAAACATGCTTGGCGTAATCAGACAGCCCCAATGGATATATGTAAATCCATTTTTTCTTAAAACATTGCCGGATAGACAATTTCGCTGTGGCATAGCCGAGATGCTGAAAATGTTTATCATTGCTGAGGATAATTATAGAAATGCTGTTTCTCTTTTTACTGATAAGTCGTTGGCTGAAATTATGGATGATGAAGAAACAAAACATCGTTTTATTTTGCTCATTCAGTCGGCAATTCAGATAAAATGTCGTTTTGTAATGGAAGATGAATTTGATACAGGCAATCGGCGGTTGTTGAATTTGGGACACACCTTTGCGCATGCCTTGGAGCATTGTACTTCAGAACTTTTTCACGGGGAGGCTGTTGCAATAGGAATGATTTTATCGGCAAAATTGGCTCAATCGCCTTGTGTATCAGTTTTGAAAGAAGATTTTATAAAATGTGGTTTGCCGATTGGTATTCCTTCCCATCTTGATAAGAAGAAATTTTTAGATGCAATATGGCAGGATAAGAAAAATGAAGGGGAAACAATTACTTGTGTTTTGTTGCATGATATAAAAAATGTATCTGTTTCAACACTTGATACAGATACACTTTATAAAATTTTGTAATCAATAATCTTTTATTTTGGTTTAGAGCATTTTACTCCATCGTTTTTTCGGATGGCACTTCTTTTGAATTTCTTTTCAATGCTGTAGTATTCAGCAATTTGTTTGGCGGAAAGAATAGTGCTGATGTCTTTAAAAAAAGTCTCTTCCGCCTCTAATACTTTTCTTTTTGTGTTAAAATGGGCTTGATAGTATGTCGTTATTTGCGTTTCTGTCAAGTATTGAATACTGTCTCTTGACAAGCGTTGGGGAATGCCGGCTTCGTTGCGCATTTCTCGCTGTGATTTATATGCTTGATATTCTGCATCTTCCATTTTTTGATAGGCTTGCCAAAATGGGGTTGCCTGATTTTCGGCAAGGGTGAAATTCTTTTCGATGTATTCTCGCTTCGCTTTCATCATTGTTTGGCAATCTTGCTTGTTGCAATGCGCCTTTTGCTCTTGAGCATTCATTGAAATGAATGATGATTGCAAGAAGCAAATGCATAATATAACTATGTACTTTTTCATAATGTGTGGATTTTAAAACAACCTTATTGACCATCAAATAGATGAATGGTTTAAAAAAGAGATTAAAAAATATAGGTACGCAAAATAGCGGGATATATCTTCCTCTATTTTAAGATATTATCAGTGTAGATCAGCGCCTATCAAGTGCATAAACTCTTGGCGGGTGTTCCACTGTGTAAGGAATGCACCGGTAAATTCGGAAGTCGTTGTTACTGAATTTTGTTTTTGCACCCCACGCATAGACATACATAAGTGCTGCGCTTCAATGACGACGGCTACGCCGAGGGGGTGTAAAACTTCATCTATACAATCCTTAATTTGTGTGGTTAGCCGTTCTTGCAGTTGCAGTCTGCGGGCAAATGCATCCACTACGCGCGGAATTTTACTCAATCCTACGATGGTTCCGTTGGGAATGTATCCAATATGTGCTTTGCCAAAAAATGGCAGTAAATGATGTTCACACAGTGAATAAATTTCAATATCTTTTACTACTACAATTTGTTTGTAATCTTCTTTAAATAAAGCACTTTCCAAAATAGTTTTGGGGTCTATATCATAGCCGTGCGTTAAGAACTGAATGGCTTTGGCAGCACGCACCGGCGTCTTGACAAGTCCTTCTCTATCAGGATTCTCATGAATGCCTGTTATGATTTCTTTATAACATCTTGCCAATTGTTCTACACTTTCAGGATTGTAGATATCCCGTCTCTCATAGCCGTCTTCTTTCATAGAATTTTATTCGTTTCGTCTAATGTATGGATTATGCTTTTTTTCGATGGCAATTTTTGTGTTGGTCCCATGCCCGGGCAAAATGGTCGTTTCCGCCGGCAAAGTTAATATTTTAGTATGAATACTCTCCATCAATAATTTGAAATTACCGCTGGGGAGATCGCTTCTGCCGATACTATTTTCAAACAGTACATCACCAACGATGATGATATTTTCGGTTGCATTGTATAAACAGATACTTCCGTCTGCATGACCGGGTGTATATAAAATTTTCCATTGCTGTTGACCGCAATTAATTACATCACCTTCATTGATGAAACGGTTGGGGGTAGGGAAGTTGGATTTATTACATTGCATATTAAAAGCGATGGCGTATGACACTGCCCGTTCATAAATGAAAAGTCCGGCTTCGTGGGCAAGCAATGGAGCTTGAAAAGTGCGCGTACAAAAACCATTTCCCAAAATATGGTCTATATGAGGGTGTGTATTGATGATATACTTGACTTGTAAACCTTCTTCGGTGATGAAATTTGATAATTGTTCATCTTCCTCGGTATTGCTGTTGCCCGGGTCCACGATGATCGCCTCTTTGGATTCATCAAAAATAACGAACGTATTGACTTGTATAAAATTAAAATGAAAACACTTAATTTGCATGTTGATGATTTAGAAGGGTTTTGTAAATTCTTTACTTAACTCCGTATAAATTTTTATTTTTTTACCATGCTGAAATTCAACGCAGTACATTAATTTACCCGTAGCATCCCAATATGACCATTTCCCTTCTTTTACACGATTTTGGTAGTACCCCTGCATCTGTTTTTTTCCGGTTGGGTAGTACTCAATAAAACTGCCGGTGGCAACATCTTCAACGAAATTTTGCTCACGGATCCTCACTTCCCGTTCGTTATAGTATGTCCACATTCCGTTTTTCTTATTTTTAACGTACTTTCCTTGTTCCAATAATTGTCCGTTTTCGGCATACTCCGTCCATTTCCCATGTTTCATTCCTTGAAAATAGAAGCCCACCGTTTTTTTTGTTCCGTTGATATTCCAATACTTATAAGCACCATCGCGCAAGTTATGGGCATATTCACTTTCATATTTAATTTTTCCGTCGTCGTAATAGCCTTTCCATAATCCGTGCATTTCTCCGGCTTTGAAAAATCCTTCATCTTTAATGATGCCGGATTCATACCATTGCACCCATTTCCCATCTTCTTTGTTGAGAACAAAATTTCCTTCCCTTTGCTTTTCGCCGGTTTCAAACCAAGCTGTCCATGTTCCGGTGCGCAAACCGTTACGGTACATTCCTTTTTTCCATAATCTCCCGTTTTCAAAGTAGAACAACCATTGCCCGTTTTGCATACCGTTGCGGAAAGCTCCCGTACTTCCCACTTTTCCGTTGGGATGATAAAATATCCACGTGCTATCTTGCAGGTCATCAATGGATTTCCCTTCCATTTCAACCTCACCGTTTGTTTGCCACCAGTAAGCGTAACCGTTCAATTTTCCGCTTTGATAAGTGCCCTCAAATTTCTTTGTACCATCTTCATAGTATTCTGTTACTTGACCTTCTAAGCTGTCATTGAGATAGTTACAGTCACGATACAACTGTTTTCCGGGATAATAAAATTTCCATTTTCCATCTTTTTTCCCGTTTTTAAAACTACCTTCCGATTCCAAAACACCAGTCGAAAACCAGCTTTTAAAAGGACCATTTTCTGCATTATACTCTTGTGAAAGTTGTCCGTTGTCATACCATGCTTTCCACATTCCGACTTTTTTGCCAAGATGAAAATTTCCTTCCATCAGCTTCTTGCCATTCGCATGATAGAAAATCCACAATCCTTCTTCAATCGAGTCTGTGGCAATACCGATGGATTTTAATTGCTTATTATTCCAATAATGCTTGATGGTATCTTGTGCCGAAATACTGCTAATTATCAGTATGACAGATAGAAATAGGCAAATTTTTTTCATTGGTTTCGTTTTGGTTTGACGTTGCAAAAATAATCTTTTTTCTGAAATATTTTTGTATTAAAAAAAAGTGTATTTTTGCCAGCTTTTAAAAATAATATTAATAATTAAAAAGAAAGAGGTATTTTTATGATTATCGTTCCCGTAAAAGAAGGCGAAAACATTGACAAAGCTTTAAAAAAATTAAAAAGAAAGTTTGAAAAAACGGGCGTTTTGAAAGAATTACGCACAAGACAAAAATTCACAAAACCCAGTGTTATTCGTCGGGAACAGCGATTAAAAGCAATCTATGTTCAACAAATGCAAAATGCAGAAATGGATTAATCCCTTGCTTTTTTGCACGAGAAACGAGGCGGGTTACATCAACCTGCCTTTTTTTTAATCTGAAACTATGAATGCAATTGGAACTTTTATTGACTATTTAAAATACGAAAAACGGGTATCAAGTCATACGGTTACAGCATATAGTATTGATTTGCAGCAGTTTACTGATTATCTGTTGTCTGATTATCAGTGCAACGAAATATTACAAACCGACCCGGAAATGATACGTAGCTGGATGCTTTTTTTGATAGAAAATAAAGAAACAACCCGAACCGTTAATCGTAAACTGAGTGCCCTGCGCGCATTTTTTAGATACCAGCTAAAAATTAAAAGTTTGAATGTCAATCCATTAGATGCTGTTGTCAGTCCGAAAGTGGGAAAACGACTGCCACAGTTTGTGGAAGAAAACGAGATGGAACTGCTCTTTCAGTCCGATATCTTTCCCGATAATTATGAAGGATGGCGAGACCGTCTCATCTTGGAGCTGTTTTATGCTACCGGTATGCGTCTTTCCGAACTTATTAATCTTAAATACAGCGACTTGGATTTATACGAATGTACGGTCAAAGTACTTGGAAAAAGAAATAAAGAGCGCATTATACCTTTCAGTTCCCGAGTGAAAGAGTTATTATTAAAATATGTTGAATTTTATTCAGAAAAAGTTGGTGAGGTAAACAAAAATTGTTTTATTTTTGTTGATTCAAAACGAAATAAAATATACTCGAAAGCAGTTTATAGAATTGTTCGAAAATATTTAGATATGGTCACTACTATTGATAAAAGAAGTCCACACGTTTTGCGTCATACCTTTGCCACCCATTTGTTGAATCGGGGCGCTGACATTAATGCCATTAAAGAAATTTTGGGGCATTCGAGTCTGGCAGCAACGCAAATCTATACGCATAATTCTGTGGAAAAATTAAAAAATATTTATAAACAAGCCCATCCGCGGGCATAAAAAAAGGAGGCTCCTTATGATTGTCAACATTTCATCAGTTCATTTTAAAACAGATCAAAAATTAGAAACTTTCATCAACGAAAAAGTGGAAAAATTAGCCAAACTTTACGATGGAATTATCGGTGCCGATGTGACTTTGAAATTGGAAAATACCGAAAAGCCGGAAAATAAAGCCGTTGAAATTAGGATGAAGATAAGAGGAAACGACGCTATGGCATCAAAAGTCGCCAAATCCTTTGAAGAAGCTACCGATACCGCCGTTGAGGCTCTTAAAAAACAACTGAAAAAAGTGAAAGATAAAGAAAGAGGCAACTAACTATTATGCCGATTATTCTTTCAAAAAACCTCAACTCTTCTGTTTCGTTTTGTGTCTGGCGCATTTCTGAAACAGAAGAGTTTTTTTATGATTATTTACAACTTCTTCCGGAAGATGAAAATTATATCCGGCATTTGAAATTGCCCACTCGCAGATTGGAAAAATTGGCTTGCAGAGCTGCTTTGGCTTCGCTGCTTCATAGCCACTATGTTGAGGTGCGTTACAACCCAAAAGGTGTCCCGCAAATACCCGATTATTCCGTTTCTTTTGCTCACTCGCGCTCGCACGTTGCTGTCGCAATCACACAAAATTCCCCCATCGGTATTGATATTGAGCCCATTACGGAGAGAATCACCAAGCTCTATACCAAGATTTTAAGCCCAACAGAAATCCAACGCTTTGACATTGCCCAGCCTCGACAATTGCATTTTTGCTGGGGAGCCAAAGAAGCTATGTATAAATATTGTGGCGGAAGTTGCCCCGACCATATCAATCAGTTGCAAGTTCTTAATTTCCCTGAACCGCTTCCCTTCGCCAAAGGAGTGATTCAAACCGAAACCGAACGCTCCGAAGTACAATTGTGTTGCTACGAAATGGAAAATCAAATGATTGTTTTATGTTATAACTTATTAAATAACAATTAGTTTATGTTCATTACCTATAACGCGTCCGCCGGTTCCGGTAAAACAACCAATCTCGTTGCAGAGTATTTGTCCATTTGTATGGATAATCCCACTCGTTTTAAAAATATTTTGGCGATTACCTTTACCAACAACGCAACCGCCGAAATGAAATCCAGAATTGTGGACACCTTGTACCACTTTGCCTTCGATCCGTTGGAAAGTCTGCAGGGCTCCGAAAAGGCAATTTGGAAAATGGTAAAAGTAAAGTGCCCGACACTATCCGACGCCGAGATGCAAACTAAATCAAAAGAGCTGCTTTCGCATATTTTGTATGATTATCCCAACTTTTCAATCAGCACGATCGACAGCTTTTTCCAACGCCTGATTCGCGCTTTTGCCTTCGAGTTGAACATCAACCTTGATTTTAGCGTAGTCGTTCAATTGGATGATTATTATACGCAAACCGTTGATATTCTTCTGAATAAAATATCCAAAGATCATGCCTCCTTGACTCGCAGCGTGCTGAATCTTCTTGATTCACAATTAGATGAAAAAGGAAAGTGGCAATTGGAAAATGAGCTCGTTCGTACTTTGGCTACCATTTATCGAGAAGATACCTATTTTCCTATGCAAAAACTGAGTGAAGTCGAAAATCTCAATGATATTATTACGGAGTTGTTCAATACAAAAAAAGAGCTTTTGAAATACCTCAAGACTGAGGCGCAGGTAGGGTGCAATTTGATTAAAAATACGGGGTTATCCGCAGTAGATTTCTTCCAAGTAAATAAAGGCATCTATACTTGGTTCAATAGAGTATTGACAAATCCTTCTTCCGCACAAAGTGATGGATTTGTTGTAAAAGCTATTGAGAAAGAATGCTTTACAAGTCCAAAAGCGCCTCGATCTTTGTCTCAGTCGGAATATGAAGACTTGAAAGCGCAGTATTTGAAAGTGAAGGAGGCGCAAAAGAATTATGCGCGATTGGCTGCATTTGTCAAAAATATCCATGCTTTATCACTTCTTTTTGAGTTGAAAAGCATTATGGATGAGATAAAACTGCGCGATAATCTGTTCTATTTGAGCGAGACGAATTATAAAGTATATAATGAAATTAAAGATGAAGAAACTCCCTATATATATGAAAAATTGGGGAATAAATATAGCTATTTCTTCATTGATGAGTTTCAAGATACTTCTAATTTGCAGTGGGAAAATATGTTACCATTGATTAGAAATGCCTTGGCATCGGGAGGAAAATCAATTTTGTTCGGAGATGTGAAGCAAGCCATCTACCGTTTTCGGGGCGGGGACTCCCAATTACTCCACGCGGTAACAACAGATGAAGATTATCAAAAAAAAATTGCTCCTATGGATACCAGTTTTGAGATTGAACCACTTCAAACCAATTATCGTACAGATGGGTACGTGGTCAATTTTAATAACAAATTTTTCTCTTATTTGAAGATTTTGGATAAGTTCAGCACTTTGGCGAAAGGTTATTACGAGGAAGTTGAGCAAACGATCGCTGAAGGACGCGAAAAGAAGGGATTTGTTTCGATTCAATTTAAGTCGCCAGATGCAGGGGAAGATTATCTCACCCAATCGGTGTTGGAAGCAGTTCAGGATGCCCGAAACCGCAATTTTCGATTGCGCGATATCGCCATTTTGTCAAGAGGAAACGAAATAAGTAATGCGTTGGGCGAGTTCCTTACGAAAAATGAAATTCCCGTCATTTCGTCAAATTCATTATTGCTCAAATCATCGGATAAGATCAACTTGATGATCTCTGTTTTACGTTTTTTGGTCGACGAAAATGATGCGCTTTCGATCTGCATCGTGGGAAATTATATTCTGAAACAACATCAGCAAGAAAACGATTCACTTTCGGAAGTGTTGGATATGATTATTCCAAAGCAAAAAGTGACCGAAACTGACAAGAAGGAGAATCATGACCCAACCGAAACGCAAAGGGAAAATAATTTTCTGAAATTTTTGAATGATAGGGGATTTACAATCAATCCTTATGAACTCATTCAACAGCCGTTATATTCTTTAGTAAGTAAATTAATGACCATCTTCCACTTAGAAGAAACAGATGCCTTTGTGTCCGCGTTTCTTGAAAATGTTCTTACATATTCCCAAAGCAGTAACGGGGAGTTATCCTCCTTTTTGGATTGGTGGTCACAAAATGAGGAAAAACTTTCGATTTCAATGCCTGACGGAATCGATGCCATTACGGTGATGACTATTCATTCATCAAAAGGATTGCAATTTCCGGTTGTCATTCTGCCTTGTACACAATACAAAGAGGGGAAAACGAAAACCACTTTCTGGTATGAAAATCCCAATTATCTCCAATCGGATGATGCTTTAAAATTACCATTCGTACAACTAAATAACAATGATGAATTGAGTAGTATAGGATTGGGCGACTATGTTGAGGAGGAGAAAAATCTGACGGCAATCGACAATCTGAATATTCTCTATGTGGCTCATACTCGTCCCAAAAATGCGCTGTATATCATCACTGGAAAACCGCAAAGTGAGGGAGGTCGCGGCAATTATAACCTTTTCTTGGATCAATTTGTACAAAGAAATCTGCAACCAACCCATCAAGATGAACAAGAAACATCACAACTTTTTCAACAGAATGAAGAAATGTTGAATTTTATTCAAGATGAAAATAATCCGCTGCACTTTTGGTATGGCGATATCGATTTCAAAGTAACGTCAAATGAGTCAGAACAAAACCAAGGTTCTCAGAATGAAATTTCCCGCTTTTACACTACTGATTTTGCGCTTCCGCAATTGGCTTTTCAAGGTAATATGGTTGAACGCAATCGAGGAAATGCCGTTCATGATTTTTTGTCAAAACTAAAAGCTTTCCCAAAAAATGAAACGGAATTGGACAATATGAATTTTGAAGGGAACCCGTTTTGTTCCGATATTAAAGCAGCCCTTTCAACGATTATGGAGCGTCCGGATTTTTATCGCCTTTTTGGTGATGAAGCCCAAGTTCTCAACGAAGTCTCCATTTTGACACAGGATGGAGAGTTGAAAAGACCTGACCGTGTGGTCATTTATTCCGACAAAGTTTTTGTCATTGACTACAAAACCGGCAGTCCGGCTCCCAAATATCAAAATCAAATCAATGAGTATGTGTCGCTTTTAGAAGGTTTGGGCTATCAAAATGTGGAAGGGATCTTATTATATATGTAAAACCGTATTAACTTTTATTAACATTTTTATTTTGTTTATAATCAATAATATAGTAATGAAATCATATTTAGATAGGTTCATTAAATAAAAAAGGTGTATTTTTGCAGCGTCAAATTATAAACAAGATTAAAAACAACAAAAACAAAATTAAATGAAAAAATTAGCTTCTTTATTATTTATTGTATTTCCTTGCCTGATTTTTGCGCAAACGTATCAATTACCGAATGGTAATTTTGAATCATGGGGTTCGGAAGAACCTGCTTATTGGAACGGGTTCCCGACATCACAATGTGATTTGTCAGGACTATATGCTCTCGGTTGCAGTGCAGCACAAGAGACGCGTCATGAGCAATCAACTGATGTACGCCCGGGTACTACCGGAACCAGTAGTTGCAAATTGTTTGCTACGGTGGTTAGTCTGTTAGGATCTTCGATTCCTGCCAACGGAACGCTTACAACCGGTCAAATTCGTATCGGTTCATCTACCCCCGCCAGTCCGGAAAATTACAACATCAGCCGCACTGCCGACGGCGATTTAAGTCAATCGTTTACCGGCAAACCCGACTATATTCGTTTTTGGGCTAAATTTGAATGTCCCAGTGCCACGCAGGAAGCCAGAATGAATACGGTTATTCACGATGCTTACGACTACAGAGATCCTGAAGGCAGCGATGCCAACGCAGGCAGTCACGTTGTTGCCAAAGCTACGCGACAATTTACCATTACCAACGGTTGGCAAGAATTTGTCGTTCCATTTGATTATCAGGGATATACCGCTACAAACCCTGCTTATATTTTGATTACTTTTACCACCAATGCCGTTCAGGGCGAGGGAACCGCTAACGATTTCCTTTACCTCGATGACGTAGAAATGATTTATGACGTCACTTTGAGCGACTTACAACTGGACGGTGCCACTGTTACCGGATTTGATGCCAATACATTAACTTACACTATGACATTGCCTGCCGGGACTCCTATTCCGACTGTTTCTGCCGTAGCTACTTCTCCTCGCGCACAAGTTAATATTACTCAAGCAACTATTACTGATACCACTGCTACAGTCGTTGTTACGTCTGGCGATGCTGCCCAAACCTATTCTGTTGTTTTCTCTTTTACAAACGCTATTCAAGAAAATAACAGCAATTCATTTTCCGTTTTCCCGAACCCCGCTACCGACAATATTACTGTTACCATGGTTGAAGGCACACAGGCAACCCAAGTAGTTGTTTATAATGCACACGGACAACAAGTTAGAAGTGCGAATGTTACTGGTAATGACGTGACTATTGATGTCAAAGATTTGGAAGCCGGTGTTTATTTCATCTCCCTCCAAAATGGAAATACCGTTGTCGGTACTTCTAAAATGATTAGAAAATAATGGTTATTAGATAGTTTATAATGTTGTTATCCAATAGAATAGAAGCCTTTCGACAGTTAGGTCATGTTCTTCGGAGTTTAGTCGGTGAGAATACGAAAAATGGTATTCTCACCGATTTAATTAAGAAGTATGAGCCTATTTTTTCACATGCAATTCGTCAGCAATATGCTGAAAATAAATGGTTTTTGCCGGAATTTTGCCAAAATGCCATCTCTGCACTCGGGAAGATGTTGAATGAAGAAGACTTAAGTCGATTTGAAAGCGAATATCGAATGATGGCAGAGGAAGCGGTTGTTCCGCAAACGGTTGCCGTTATTTCTGCCGGAAACATTCCCATTGCTGCTTTTCACGATTTTATGATGGTTTTGCTGAGTGGGAATCGCTATATGGGAAAATTGTCGTCGCAAGACAAACTCTTATTACCGGTTATATCCCAATTATTAATTGATATTGAACCGCAATTCGCCAATTATATCGTTTTTGTCAATAGAATCTCGGATTTTGATAAAGTCATTGCGACCGGCAGCGATAATACCTCGCGTTATTTTGAGTACTATTTTGGCAAATATCCCCATATTGTAAGACATAGTCGTAATAGTTTTGCTATTTTGGATGGCAATGAAACCGAAACCGATTTGTCGCAATTATGTCAAGATATTTTTCTCTATTTTGGTCTGGGATGTCGCTCAGTTTCAAAAATTTATGTTCCGGAGAATTACAATTTTGATACCTTGATTAATTGTATGAATGAGCATCGCGAACCGATAAAGATGCACCATGCTTATCTGAATAACTTGGATTACCAACGAACGATGTATATGATGAATCTAATCCCGTTTATTGATGCGCAAGTGGCATTATTGGCTGAAAACAGTGCTATTGCATCACCCATCGGAATCGTTTATTATCAGTATTATCAGCATCTATCGGAAATCCATCATTATTATGAAGCGAATCGAAACCATATTCAATGTGTTGCGACATCGTTGAAGACCGATTTCCCAACGGTTTCTTTCGGACAAACTCAGCAGCCTTCTTTGTTTGATTTTGCCGATGGCGTGAATACTTTCCGTTTTTGTATTGGGAAATAATGCAATAGGGTAGCGGCAATATTCCTATAATAAAATGGGAATGAGTCTATATGTTTAAAAAACAACAAGTTGAATTTGAGTGGAATGGTTGTTAATGAGCATGCCCCGTGTGTTGAAAAAAAAACAAATTATTTTTTTTTGCGCGCGTGGCATTCGTTTTTTTTAACGTATCTTTGCAGCATGTTTAACTTAAAAATCTAATAGTATGGAAAATGAAAAAATCAACCAAGAAAAGCTAAAAGTGCTCAATTCCACCTTGGAAAAACTTGAAAAAACATTTGGTAAAGGCTCTATTATGAAATTGGGAGATTCCCCCATCGAAAATATTGAGGTCATCTCAAGCGGCTCCATCGGTTTAGATGTTGCCTTAGGCGTTGGCGGGTTTCCGAAAGGCAGAGTCATTGAAATTTATGGACCCGAATCGTCCGGTAAAACAACTTTGGCAATTCATGCTATCGCCGAATCTCAAAAAAAAGGCGGTATTGCTGCTTTCATAGATGCGGAACACGCTTTCGACCGCTTTTACGCCGAAAAATTGGGAGTGAATACCGCAGAACTATTGGTCTCTCAACCCGATAACGGCGAACAAGCGCTTGAAATTGCCGACAACCTCATCCGTTCCGGTGCGATTGACATTATCGTTATTGACTCTGTGGCTGCCTTAACTCCGAAAAGTGAAATCGAAGGAGATATGGGAGATTCTAAAATGGGACTTCAAGCCCGTTTAATGTCACAAGCTATGCGTAAATTGACGGCAACTATCAGTAAAACAAAATGTTGCTGTATTTTTATCAACCAATTACGTGAAAAAATTGGCGTTATGTTCGGAAATCCCGAAACAACCACCGGTGGTAATGCACTGAAATTTTATGCGTCTGTGAGATTGGATATCAGACGACAATCCCAATTAAAAGACGGGGAAGTCGCTTCCGGTAATCACGTGAAAGTAAAAGTGGTGAAGAATAAAGTCGCTCCGCCGTTCCGTACTGCCGAGTTTGACATCCTCTTTGGCGAAGGTATTTCCAAAATTGGAGAGATTATTGATATCGGTGTTGAAAAAAACATTATTAAAAAATCCGGTTCTTGGTTCTCCTACGGCGATACTAAACTGGGACAAGGACGCGATACCGTCAAACAATTACTATTCGATAACCCCGAATTAGCAGACGAATTGGAAGCAAAAGTACGTGAAACTATTCAATAATGAAAAAAATACTTTTTCCCCTCTTTATTCTTATTTCTTGCCTGTTGATTAGTTGTACAAACGAGAAAATTGAGCCGTCTCAACTGAGTGGCGATTTAAAAGCCTTAACTGAAGCAATTAAAAAAGATTCTACCAATTCGGAACTCTATTTCTACCGGTCTCAATATTATTATGACCATAAAAAAATAGACCTTTCATTGGCAGATATTTTGAAAGCCGTTCAACTGAACAATCAGCAGCCGAAGTATTATGTTTTGCTCTCTGATATTAATTTTGCTCAAAAAGAGACCGATTTGGCCGAAGAGAATTTGCAAAAAGCCATTCAGATGAACCCGAAATTTAATGAGCCGCGAATTAAATTGGCAGAGCTTTATTATATTGAGCGAATGTACGATGATTGTGTGAAAACGATTGATGATGCCACCAAAATAACCCCGCATAATCCCACTGCCTATTTAATCAAAGCGTTCTGCTACAAAGATTTAGGAGACACGCTTAATTATTTGAAAATGTTGTATTTAGTGAAAGACCAAAATCCGAAAGAACTAAAAGCACATTTGGAATTAGGCTACTATTATCAGTCCAAAAATGACCGGCAAGCCATCGAACATTATCAAAATGCGTTACAATTAGATCCTAATAATCAGGAGCTTAACTATAATTTAGCGCAAATGTATATTGCAGTCGGCGAATTGGAAAAGGGGAAAGAACAATATAATATCGTATTGCAAATTTCAGAAAAGGGCACGTATGCCAAACACGCATTGTATAATTTGGCTTACATCTACTTCGTGGCTCAAAAATATTCGGAAACCATCTCTTTTTGCAGCAAAGCTATCGCGTTAGACCCCTCATTTGTTGAGGCGTATTCCCTTCGTGGTGAAGCATACGAGCATACTAACGATAAGGTTAATGCCCGAAAAGACTATGAGTATTGTCTTCAGCTACACCCCAATTATCAACCGGCAATTGACGGATTGAACTCTTTAAAGTAGTTTGAAATAAAAGTCATTTCCCGAAATACACTTGATGATATGATGACTGATGCGGCAATCGCTTTATTACCGATTGCCGTTTTGTCCTACTCTGCATTGTAGAATAGGTGTAATTTATAATGAATCAAATTTTGAGCTCACAATTAAAACATTATGTTTTTGTTGTGTTCTTCAATAATTTTGACCTCTTTTTTAGTCAATCCATACAATTGATACACCATCGTATTGATATGTTTGTCTATTGACTCAATTCGCTGTTGAATCAGCTTCCGCTTGGTCTCTCCGACAACCGCTGCAAGCTGCTTGTGCGTTGCTATCATCCGGTCGATGAGCGCGGCAAGTTTCTGTTGCTGTTCGGTAGAGGCAACCGGAATGGGGAACATTGCCAATTCATTAAGCTTGAACTGTGGAAATATGCCTCGTGACAGTTTCCCAAATTTTTGTTCAAACCAGAATGAAATTGCCAGAGAGTTGAGAACGGATAAAACATACTTTGGATTCTCTTGAATATGGATGATATTCATTGAATTTAAGTCATTGAGGAAAATATCTGTTGTGTAACAAGCATTTATGCAATAAGGTAGCGGGGAAGGAATCTGTCGTACCAAGATCCTGGGAGTGGAGAATAAATCAAAGGTGGCTCTTGGCGCAGCAAGATTTTTTCCATACTTCAGATACTCTTTTTTATCCCAAGAGATTTGATATCTCTTCACATCATTACCACGCAAGTAGGGGAAATAAGAATCGTCAACTTTTGCTTCAGTATGATAGATTCGGTTGTCTTTCATCTCTTTCGTTTGTTTGGGAATCCCTTTCCCAATTTCGTAGGCCTTCAATCCTGCTTTTATCTGAGATATTGTTGAAAGTGCAGTAGATTTACTTTCCATTTTTGCCAGAATCTCTGAAAAAATACTATTCTTATATCTGTCTATGTTAATTACACTATTTTTTTGTTTTTTGATTTCATTAACCTTTGTAGAAACTATTAAGTCGTATTTCTCAGCTTCTGTTGATTCAAATAGAGCAATTTTTCCAGATTTTGTACCATTACAAAATGTTAAGGCACAAGTATCAACATTCGCACAGGGAAATACTTTGTATTTAAAATTGAGAATTGAGATTTCGGATTGGTTCAAGATAAAATCTCGCAAGTGTTTATTTGAGTTGATTGTTAACCAATTATTGGGAATAATATAACCGAATAGTCCATTGTACTTTAACAGTTTGGCTCCCCGTTCAATAAACAGATGATACAGATTGATTTGATATTTGGCTAAATCGTAATGCTTGTAATAATAATGCTTGATCAATTTTTCCATTCCCTTTTCGTGACTATCCCGCGCAAAAACGTACGGTGGATTCCCAATCACACAATCGAAACCTCTGTTGCCGATGAAATTTTTCGATCTGTTACTAGGAAATGAATGATCGCACTTTTCCGTGGTAGGGGAAGATTCTGATGCGGCAACTTCTGTCTCTTCATTTCTTAGAAAAGGAAATTCCTTCTCCCAATCAAAGGCATTCACTTGGTGTTGTGCTTCCCGGTCAAGCGAATAAATATTTTTATCTTTATAAAAATCGATGGAAATGAGCGAGTTGCCACATTTTATATGGTTGCTCAAGGAGGAAAATATATGAGTGATGGAGGCGTCGGAGTAGCTAGATAGGGATTCTTTTTTGTAGTAGTTCCCATTTTCAAAGAGCATCAAAAAGAGGGTGAGTTTCGTGACTTCCACCGCTCGTGCGTCAATGTCCACGCCGTAGATATTGTTGAACAAAATTTGCCGTTTAGTTTCCACACTCAATTGATATTCTTCTGTTTGCGCATTTTTGTAAATAATTCTGTTCTTTTCGGCGTGAGTGCGGTTTAAATCAGAATTGTAGTAATTTAAGTGATAATCAAGCAAATACTGATAAGCCCCCACCAAGAAATTTCCCGAACCACAAGCAGGATCCAAAAAGTGCATTTTACTGATATTTTCGGGTGTTTTCTTTTCAATTTTTTTACCAATGGTGTTTTGAACAATATAGTTCACGATGTGTGGTGGTGTATAGTAAACGCCGCCTTTTTTTTGAAATACGGGTCCCTCCAGAATCTCTATCGAAAGTTTGTTTTTTGTTTTGCGGGTGAAACGAACCAATTGACCCAAAAACCGCTCGTGGATTAATCCTAATATGTCGATCGGCAGCATGCTGAATGGCGGAGAATAAAGGGAAACGATAATGGATGTTAATGTTTTATCACTGATATCCAAATTGTTAAGCCACACATCGGTTGCAAAAAGTTCGGTGTTGAATTTGTCGGTTGCTCTTACAAACAGTTTTTGCAATTGCGCATAGATCTCAATTTTTGATTTGGCAACGGTATGAAGTTGTTGAGTAGGTTCAATCTCTTTGTCTTCCCAGATACGCAAAAAGAGGATGCGGTTAATGATTTTTCTGACCGCGTCGGTCAGTTGGGTAGCGTCCATTTCGCTGTTATGCAACGCGATATCTTCTGCCAAAAGCGTTCGCCAATTTTCAATTATGGCGAGGCGGTCGTTATCAACGTTCGCCCTTCTTCTTTTGTCGCACGTACTTTCAGAATAGCTTTCAGAGCAGCCGACTTCTGCGGCATCTTTGCGGATTTCTTTTCTGTTGCGTTGTTCCATGATTATCTTTTTGGCAGAAGAGGGCTTGATGGTAAAACAGTTTTGCGGGCATTGTCCATAAAATGATGCACTAAGGTAGAGTTTGTAGTATACGTGATTAATAACATATTAAAAATCAATTATATAAGAATGATTTAATGATTCGCATTGATTCAATGTTAGAGTGCAAAAGTACAAAAGTTTCGATTACAAAAAGATTCTTATAGAGTATCAGATTTTATTTTTTACTGCAGCGTAATCTCTTTCTTTTTTATTACTTTTGCATCGTATTTTTATTCTTATTTACGGCGGCTAAAAGAAATATTGAGCAGGCATTAATTTACGAAGATGAAAGCATTTTGAGGATGACGGCAAACAACTAAATTGAATACGAATTATGTCAAAAAAGAGGATTTTATTGCATTGTTGTTGCGCTCCTTGTTCGGCTGCCATTATAGAATGGTTGATGCAGAATGAGTGGCAGCCGACCTTATTTTATTATAATCCAAATATTTATCCGTTTTCGGAGTATGAGATTCGCAAAAATGAGTGTACGCGTTATGCGCGCTCGTTGGGTTTGGAAATCATTGATGGGGATTATGCTCATGCAGCGTGGTTGCGGGCGGTTGCGGGCTTGGAAGCGGAGCCGGAGCGCGGGAGCCGTTGTTTACAGTGTTTTAAAATGCGAATGAACGAAACCTCCCGAATGTGCCAAGCGCGTGGGTTTGAGATCTTTGCCACCACTTTGGCATCGTCTCGCTGGAAAGATTTGGCACAAATAGCCGTTGCCGGCAACGAAGCCGCTGCGTTGTATCCTAATCTCACTTTTTTTGACAAAAATTGGCGAAAAGATGGTTTGCAAGAGCGCCGAAATATTTTGTTGAAAGAGAATGGTTTTTATAATCAACAGTATTGCGGCTGCGAGTTTAGTTTTCGCCATGTTTCAAGCAAAAGTAACGAATAGATGATTGCCATTTTTCTCTCTTTATGGTTAGTATGGCATAATAAGTCAACTCGATGCAAGGCAAGAAAGTAAAATGGATACTTTCCTCATCACATGCAACTGTTTTGCAAAAATCTTTATTACATTCCTCTATCTGCTAAATTGTGTCACGAATAGGGGTTCCTAATTGTCATTAAGTGCAAATACCTGATTCCCTGCTTGATAAGGAGTAATGCTTCCGGAAAGGATAAGAGGTAAGAGTTGGTCAATTTTATTTTGAATCTCCAATTTATTGAAAAAATTGTTCTTCAAGGTAAAGTCTATCCAATCGTAAAAAATCTTGACGTGTTGTTCATTGCGATTTCTGTCAAAGAAACCGTTATTTTTGGTCTCTTTTTCAAAATCGCAGATGATTTGCCATACTTTGTCGATGGCGTGGTTCTCGATGGCAGAGCATGTAGTAACGGGAACTTCCCAGCCGTTTTCTTGTTTGGGAAAGAGTCTTAACGCGGATTGGTATCGGGTTTTTGCCAATTCTGACGGGCGTACATTGTCGCCATCTGCTTTGTTAATGACCAATGCGTCAGCCATTTCCATAATTCCGCGTTTGATACCTTGCAGTTCGTCGCCGGCGCCGGCAAGCATGAGCAGCAGGAAAAAATCGACCATGGAATTGACGGCGGTTTCGGATTGACCGACTCCGACGGTTTCCACGATGATGACATCAAAGCCGGCGGCTTCGCAAAGGATAATGCTTTCGCGGGTTTTGCGCGCTACGCCGCCTAAGGTCAAGCCGGAAGGCGAGGGGCGGATAAAGGCGCGGGGATTGGCGGAAAGTTGCTCCATGCGGGTCTTGTCGCCCAAGATGCTGCCCTTGGAACGTTCGCTGCTGGGGTCAATTGCCAATACTGCCAACTGTTTGCCTTGCGCAGTAATATGTGTGCCAAAGGATTCTATGAACGTACTTTTCCCAACGCCCGGAACGCCGGTTATGCCAATGCGGACGGAGTGACCGGAGTAGGGGAGACATTTTTCAATCACCTCCTGCGCAATCACTTGATGCGCGGGCTTGACACTCTCTATTAAGGTAATGGCGCGACTTAAGATAACTCGGTCGCCGCCGGTAATACCATTCACGTAATCGGCAACTGACAGCTCCTTTTTACGTTTTTTTTGCAAAAAAGGATTTACTTGTGTCGGTTGTTCAATTCCTTCCTGAACGTTTAATGCGGTATCAAATGTGTCGGAACTTACCATGATTGAGAACAACTAACGGAAGAAGCGGCAATGATTTCGTCATCAACCTCAATGCTGTCATTATTTTCAAGTGCTTCACATTCAGAAGCATTAACCGATTCGCCGTCCCAAGAGTCGCGGGCAACTTCCGTGCCGCTTTCGTCATAATATCTGCATAAACAGTCACTTTGTTCGCAAGCCGAAAAGATTCCTATGGTAAACAGGGCAATCGCGGTGATACTAATGATTTTTTTCATATTATTGATGGTTAAAGGATTATTATTGGGTGCAGATTACTTCGTAGTGGGCAATTTCGTAGGTAGAATCATTGAGGAGCGGTACGCTGATCTCTTTAGAATCGTTCATTCCTTCACAATCCTCTTCCGTCACGATTTTGCCGTCCCAAACTTTCATATCATAAAACTTGTCATTTTTATAATATTTACAGATGCAGTCTTTCTTGCAGGATGTAGCCAAAATCATCAGCAAAAGCGCGATGATGCTAAAGACTAAAGTGGTATTTTTCATGATGAAATGTTTATGATAAAAACGTTGCAAAGATAATTAATATTACGGTGTGGACGATTAATTTTAGAAAAAAAAGAGGATGTCTTTCGGCATCCTCTTCAGCTGTATGATAATCAGGAAGATTAGTACATTCCGGGCATACCGCCGGGCATACCGCCACCGCCCATTGGCATAGGTGGGTTTTCTTCTTTAATTTCGGAAAGAACACATTCGGTTGTCAGGAGCATACCGGCGATAGAAGCGGCATTTTCGATAGCAACGCGGGCTACTTTGGTCGGGTCGATGACACCGGCTTTGATCAGGTCTTCGTAAGTTTCGGTGCGGGCGTTGAAACCGATATTTCCTTTGGCTTCTTTAACCGCGTTAACTACTACGGAGCCCTCTTTACCGGCATTGGCAACGATTTGTCTCAACGGTTCTTCCAAAGCTCTGCGAATGATTTCGATACCGATTTTTTCGTCTTCGTGATTTACTTTAACTTTATCTAAAGCATTGATTGTGCGGATATAAGCAACACCGCCGCCGGGGATAATACCTTCTTCGATGGCAGCGCGGGTAGCGTGTAAAGCATCGTCAAAGCGGTCTTTCTTTTCTTTCATTTCAACTTCGGAAGCGGCACCAACGTAAATAACGGCAACGCCACCGGCTAATTTAGCCAAGCGTTCTTGTAATTTTTCGCGGTCGTAATCGGAGGTCGTCTTTTCAATTTGAGATTTGATTTGAGCAACGCGCGCGTCAATGCTGTTTTTGTCGCCTTTGCCGCTAACGATGGTAGTATTTTCTTTATCCACCGAAATTTTTTCCGCTGAACCTAACATTTCCAAGGTGGCGTCTTCCAATTTGAAACCTTTTTCTTCTGAAATAACATAGCCGCCCGTAAGGATAGCGATGTCTTCCAACATCTCTTTTCTTCTGTCGCCGAAGCCGGGAGCTTTAACGGCAACGATTTTCAAACCGCCACGCAATCTGTTCACTACCAATGTAGCTAAGGCTTCGCTTTCAACATCTTCTGCAATTACCAAAAGTGGGCGACCGCTTTGCACGCATTTTTCAAGAATCGGCAAAAATTCTTTCATATTGCTGATTTTCTTGTCATAAATCAATATGTATGGATTTTCGTAAACGGCTTCCATTTTTTCGGCATTGGTAACGAAATAGGGGGAGATATAACCTCTGTCGAATTGCATACCTTCCACGATTTTAACGTGAGTTTCGGTACCTTTGGCTTCTTCAATCGTGATAACGCCTTCTTTTTTTACTTTCTGCATTGCTTCAGCAATCATTGCACCTACTGATGCGTCGTTGTTAGCAGAGATAGTGGCAACTTGTGCAATTTTTTCGTTGCTGTCGCCGATTTCGCTGGACAATGATTTTAGGTTTGCCACAACAGCGGCAACGGCGGCATCAATTCCGCGTTTCAAATCCATTGGATTGGCACCGGCGGTTACATTTTTCAAACCGGTATTGAAGATCGCTTGTGCCAAAACGGTAGCGGTAGTGGTTCCGTCACCAGCTTGGTCGTTGGTTTTGGAGGCTACTTCTTTCACCATCTGTGCGCCCATATTTTCAATCGGTTCGCTCAATTCGATTTCTTTTGCTACGGTTACACCATCTTTTGTAATTTGGGGTGCGCCGAATTTCTTATCAATAATTACATTTCTTCCTTTGGGTCCCAAGGTAACTTTCACTGCATTTGCCAATGCGTCCACGCCTTTTTTCAATCCGTCGCGTGCTTCCCAGTCGTAAACTATGTTTTTTGCCATAATATATTTTTTATTGATTAATTTAATAAATAATTGAAATTTAAATAGTTGCGTAAATATCGCTTTCTTTCATGATTAAGTAATTCTTTCCGTCAATGGTGACTTCTGTTCCTGAATATTTACCATAAAGAACGGTATCCCCAACTTTTACAGTCATCGGTTCATCTTTTTTACCGGGACCAACAGCAATAATAACGCCTTTTTGAGGTTTTTCTTTGGCAGTATCCGGGATAATGATGCCGCCGGCTGTTTTTTGTTCAGCTTCAGCAGGTTCTACTACAACTCTGTCTGCTAATGGTTTAAGTTTAATTGACATAATAATTGTTTTTTTTAAGGTTTAACGTTTTTTTGCTCTTTATTTGAGTCGGCAAAGATAACATTTTTTATTGAAATTTGTTCAAGCGTTTTTTTAAAAACTTCGTTGTTGTCTTGTAGCCATCAAATATCACGCAGGAGAATGATTCCCATATCACCTTTCATTTTGTATTGTCCAAATAGTGCCGGAGAAAAGTTAAAGATATTGAAATTTGGGTCGTCAAAATGGGGATTAGTTAAAAACGGGTGATAAGAGATTTGATGATATTCTAATTTCTTGTTTGGTAGGGTAGATATATCATAATTAATTGGTTTATAATTAATTAATTTATCAAATTTACTTTTACTTTTCCCCGGTGCAGAAATTTCAAAATGCATGCAAGGAGTATTGCAATAGAGTGTAAAATAACCGTTTTCATCACTATACGTATTCATTCCGATTTGAAAGTATTCATTCCACCCGCGAATAACGGCGCCTTCAATGGGTTGGCGTGTACGTTCGTCTTCAATTCTTCCGGTAATGCAAATATTGTTATATCCTAACATATTGTAGTAATTGACGGGACGCTTATAAGGGCGGGCTGTGTAATTTTTAAATAGGTTTGCGATAGAGTTCCCCGATTTTACGCTCCCGATGATGGTATATTTTCCGTCACTGGTTGTAGTTTTGCCTTTATGATTGAGCAATCCGGTGAATTGGGCTTCAAAATGCGTATTGGGCATATCCTGAAATTCCCACCAACCGAATCCGCAGCCGCCGGCGTCGCGCGTAAGCTGATAGGCTTCTTGCATAAAAAGCAGTTGTTCGATATATAGAATGGAATCATTATCCGCCGGCAATCCCGTTTCCCCAATCATCCACGGTTTGTGAATGTATTTTGAATACCAATATATTTCACTGGGTACACGAAGTGGATGATAGGTGTGAATTTCTACAAAATCAACCGGCAAGAGGGAAGCATCCCATTCAAAAACTTCGATGGGTTCCGAAAAGCCAATCGTAAATAACTGATTTGGCGCGTATTGTCGCATCATTTCCCGCCAATGGTTTACAATTTTGATAGCTTCTGTTTTCTTACGTTTCGGGGCAGGGTCAAAATAGAGTGGTTCATTCATAAAATCGTAAGCAAAAACCGTGGGATTCTGACTTAATTGCTGCAATAATTGAATGGTAAAATTCTCAATTTCAGGATTATTGATAGGCGGACGAATCAGCAGCATAATTCGCAATCCTTTTTGCTGTGCCAATGTCGTCAATTTACGGAATCCTTCGATGATGGCTTGCACATCTTTGTGATTATCAATATAAAACTTACGATTGGCAGCATAGTAGTAATGATTGTTTTCATCTTGGCCCATTCTATCCATACATATTCGTAATGTATTGAATCCCATTTCTTTAATAAGTTGAAAATGCCCTAATAGTTGATTCTCGACTGCTTCCGGTGTTTGCGATTCTACATAGCCGACCGAATCGTAATCCACGTGCGGGGCAACCACAAACAGATTATCGTAGTTTTGGTATGAGACAATATAATTGAGCATGATAGGGAAGAAAACAGTATCTTTATATTGGAAATGATTGTCTTCCAAGTAGATAAATTCAGTTTCGGCTATATTTTCGGGAGATTGTTGGCACGAAATCATTCCCAAAAAGAACATCAAACAGAGATAATAGAAGCAGAATTTCTTGATCACAAATGTCTTATTTTTTATCAATAATCGATTGTTTGGCTGCTGCAATACTAACGTTCAAATCAAACCCGATAAGGATAAACATTGAATTCCAATATATCCATAACAAGATGGCTAAGATGGCACCGATTGACCCGTAAATTAGGTTGTAATTTCCAAAATTGGAAAAATAATAGTTTAAAACAACCATTATCAGTACCATTGAAATGCAGGCAAAAGTGGACCCTACCGAAAAAAAATGGTAATTTTTTTTATTCGTAGGAGCTAAGTAATAGAATGAGGATATGAAAACATAAACCAAGAAAAAGAGAAGCAGCCACTTAAAAGTAGAAATAACGTAGTAATATAGTTTAGGAGAATTAAACAAATGAGAATCAAGGTACTTCATCCCGGCAGATGTGCCAATAAAAATGCCGACTGCCAAAATAATCACGCTTGTCCAAATGCAGATGATCATTAAGTCGTTGAGCAGTCGTTTGAAAAATGAACGTTTTTGAATTTTGTAATAAGTTGTATTTAAGATACTTATGATAGAATCAACGCAAATCATCACTAATACAAATCCGAATAGAAATGAGATAGAAACCAATGTGACATTTTGTTTATTAATCACTTCTGTTATCATATTCGAAATGGCGGGCCAAACATAATCAGGCACCATGGATTCAATGAAGTTGAGGATGGTCGTTCTTACGGATGTTCCCAAGTATGAAATGATTGAAAACAGGGCAATGATAATCGGGATGATGGCGACGAAGATGCGATAGGTCATAGCGGCAGCGCGATGTGCCAAGATTCCTTTTCTAAGTGCTTCAATGAAAAAGTGTAAAACATAACCTACCGGTACCCCTTGACAGCCCGGCAGGACAATTCGGTTTAGAATTTTGAGAAGGTTACTGATGAATGGAATTTCGGTAAGTCTAATTTTCATTCAAAAAAGGGCATGATTCAACTTGAATAACTTCTTTGGTTTCGGTATCGTGCAATATGGCAATGACTTTGCAGTTTGCAAAATTCCAATTCTTCCCACCAAAATTCATTTGGTATGATTTGGTATATGCCTCACCTTTGTTTACATGTCCGTTTTCTGATATACGTACACCATAAGTGCCATTCATTGAACCTCTTAATACATGATTATGCACGTATAACGTATCTGTCGTCAGGCCTACTTTTTGTGGTGCAATGATTCCGTCTTCCGTAATGTACAAAGACAACTGCACGGGATTAGGATAATTGTCAATGATGGTTGTTTTCGTGTGTGTAGCAAGTCTTTGGTTAGCAGCGTCAAATTCGTTAATGATTTGGATGGCAGCTATTCTTTTGCTCCGATCTACACTTTGAACGGTGGTTTGCCATAACTCTTTATCCAAAGAATATTCGCCGTTATATTGAACTCGATTG
Source organism: Bacteroidales bacterium (assembly GCA_023229985.1). Lineage (GTDB taxonomy): Bacteria > Bacteroidota > Bacteroidia > Bacteroidales > WCHB1-69 > UBA1756. The sequence continues at coordinate 27,318 of JALNYF010000027.1, forward strand.
ACCATAGCGCAAGGAGGATTAAAAGGTCCGAAATCGGTTTCTATCGTATTGCCCTCCGGTGTACGAAAGTCGGTGGGAAAACTTGCAGAAGGAGCTGCCAAAGAACCTATGTGCAAAGCAACGGCAACGAGTGTATCGTGATAGACATTGATCATATCGTGAAGAATTGCGTGACCATCAGGGCAATTGGTGCACTTGTGTGCGGTAAAATCTTCGATTAATATTTTGCGATAAACAGATGCCGTGTCTATGTTCGGAAAAGTAACTGTAGTCGGGATGCTTTCATCTGGTGTAATATACGGACCTTCAATCTTTTCGCACGAAAGCAGTAGGGCAATCATGCCCATTCCAAATGTAATTTTACTGAATAATTTAATTGTTTTCATGATAAAAATGGTTTAAAAGGAAGTGGTAACTGAAAGTCCTAATCCGTAGGAGGCGGGAACCGTTCTGCAAACGCCGCCGATGCATAAAATACCTTCTTTGGTTTTACCGAAATTGAGTGCGATGCGGGTAGTCTTGATAACGAAAGCAGCTGCAATGTTGTAGTAATGAATGCGAAGTGCAGATTCATTATTTCCATAATTCCATTGGTCTGAAACGGAAATGAACCATTTAGGAGAAATGGAATATTCAATTAATCCGTACAGCCAGCTGCCGTTATCTTCTTTGGCATACAAGTGGTCAATTTCCATTTTTAGTGCGTGTTTGGCGTTAATTTTGCAACTAACCTTTGCCATTACATTGTGTCCTTTGAACAAATTGCCCTCATGTCCCTGCAAAATTTCTGTATTGTAGGTAATGAAGTTATAGGCTAAATCCAATTTCCAGCGTTTATCAAAACGGTGGCCGATTTCAACGCCCACATCTTGATAGAGAAGATTATCTCCGCATTTGAAAAAATTGGAGGTGTAACCCTCTGTTCCGGTGACAGTTCCGATGGAATCGGCAGTCGGCACCAATTGTTTGGCGAGGTCATGAAAACGGGAATAGTTGAGGGCAATATCGACCCCATATTTCCCGCCCAATTTGCTTTTCTTGGGAATTTGGTAATTGATTTGAGCTTGCGCTCCGATTTGTCCGTTGGGTTGGCTGGCATAACTGTAATTCCCTAACAATGCGTATGAATATTGGCGATTGATTGCCGGTACATTATTAATGGACAATAGGGAAGTGGTGGCTGAGGTATTGCGACGGGAACGAAAATCCATATTGTCGGAGCGGATAAATGAGGCGGAAATACCTAAACCTTTCATTGAGTAAGTAGCTGAAACGTACAGAGCCTCACCATCTTTGTAAATGTATTGATTGGTTTTATTTGGGTCGTTGATTTTATGGGCGTACTCGGTTTCCAAGCGGAAGCCTTTGTAGCCGAAATTCAAGCGTGCCGCCCATGTAGCAACATTTTGCGGAAATTTGTCCGCAGCAATAATTCCGTTGATGGTAGTTGTATCGTTTAATTGATAAGTAAGATACATATCATTTTCACTTTTTTCGTATTTGCTGACAAAACTCCCGCCGATAGTGGTTGTAAATCCCTTTTCTGCCATTTTCGGGATAAAATCAGC